>JBMOEX010000019.1:0-26519 GCA_049314535.1 Vampirovibriophyceae bacterium
ATGGTTTTTCCAGATTGCTATTAAAATCATTAAAACCCCGCATGGGGACGGAAACATACTAAGGTATGGTTAAGCTGTCAAGAGTTTTTTAAATTAAAATCATTAAAACCCCGCATGGGGACGGAAACTCAAATTCTTTTTTAGTCATAATCTTTAATCCTTTATTTATTAAAATCATTAAAACCCCGCATGGGGACGGAAACTGGTTAATGGTTTTAATTTATTAAAAATTGAAGAATTAAAATCATTAAAACCCCGCATGGGGACGGAAACAGGTATTACATATTCTTTGCCATCAAGACTGAATAAAATTAAAATCATTAAAACCCCGCATGGGGACGGAAACTAATGCAGATGATCTTCGATAATTGCTATATCCTTATTAAAATCATTAAAACCCCGCATGGGGACGGAAACCGATTCTAAATTCTTCGCTTTTATTTTTTTTTGCTTGAAATTAAAATCATTAAAACCCCGCATGGGGACGGAAACAGGTATGTTCTATTCTCTGAATATATTTTTCTTTTCATTAAAATCATTAAAACCCCGCATGGGGACGGAAACCAGTAAATCGTAAGTTTTACTTTGCACTGAATAGATTAAAATCATTAAAACCCCGCATGGGGACGGAAACTTCTCTAATCCTTCTTGCTTTCTTAAAAACTTCATTAATATTAAAATCATTAAAACCCCGCATGGGGACGGAAACTACTCTGTATTAAATCTTAGTTGTAGATACTCTTGATTAAAATCATTAAAACCCCGCATGGGGACGGAAACCATCATACATTCTTATTGCATAAGTGATTTTTTCTCTTATTAAAATCATTAAAACCCCGCATGGGGACGGAAACAGTCTTTTAATGTTTTACTCATAATTAAAATTCCATTAAAATCATTAAAACCCCGCATGGGGACGGAAACAAATACCAGTGCCGTAAAAGCCAATGTCTAAAAGGATTAAAATCATTAAAACCCCGCATGGGGACGGAAACTTTTAGGCTCTTTAATTTTAAGAGCCGTTATTTATTAAAATCATTAAAACCCCGCATGGGGACGGAAACTTATCTATGTATTTACTTATTACCGTTTGCACTCCCTATTAAAATCATTAAAACCCCGCATGGGGACGGAAACCGATTAAATTTTTGATATTGTACATTTTGTTCTCTTATTAAAATCATTAAAACCCCGCATGGGGACGGAAACTTTTATTAACTTTATTTAATATTAAGCTCTTTTATTATTAAAATCATTAAAACCCCGCATGGGGACGGAAACTAGCTTTCCTTGCTTTTCTAACTTAGCAAATTTATTATTAAAATCATTAAAACCCCGCATGGGGACGGAAACCATATGCTTGTGAGATATGCTAGTAGCGGCTAGCTATTAAAATCATTAAAACCCCGCATGGGGACGGAAACCTTATATATGAGAATGTATCGGTCTAACCTAATATCGATTAAAATCATTAAAACCCCGCATGGGGACGGAAACCCGCATTAGCTGGTCTAGTCATTAATGTAGTACCATTAAAATCATTAAAACCCCGCATGGGGACGGAAACCTCATTATTCCTATTCCTTTATTTCGTAAGCAACTATTAAAATCATTAAAACCCCGCATGGGGACGGAAACATCTAAGCTGTCATGCTTTACCGAATATGCTATGTATTAAAATCATTAAAACCCCGCATGGGGACGGAAACTATTTGCCCGACTGTTAGATCTGGGAACGCTAGCTGGATTAAAATCATTAAAACCCCGCATGGGGACGGAAACTGAAGTAAAAACTTTCTTTACTAGTTGATGATATTATATTAAAATCATTAAAACCCCGCATGGGGACGGAAACTAGCTCCAGGCTTAGTTATCCAAGTATCCTGAAATATTAAAATCATTAAAACCCCGCATGGGGACGGAAACCCAATACAGGTTTTTAAAAGCCTGCTCTTTTTCGATTAAAATCATTAAAACCCCGCATGGGGACGGAAACTCACTAGGTTTATTAATTTTGCACTTTCTAACAACTCCATTAAAATCATTAAAACCCCGCATGGGGACGGAAACTTTCCTTTCACTTCCTCTAACTTGAACATACTATGCATTAAAATCATTAAAACCCCGCATGGGGACGGAAACTATCCGTATCCGTATCAGTATTTATTTTTTGCATATATTAAAATCATTAAAACCCCGCATGGGGACGGAAACTATTTTTTAAAGCCATTAAAGGCTCTTCTCTGATTAAAATCATTAAAACCCCGCATGGGGACGGAAACTCATATTAATTATTTCCTTTCTCGTAAAAAGCTTGCACTATTAAAATCATTAAAACCCCGCATGGGGACGGAAACAAACTGCCTATCGAATCTATTTTATTAGTTCTGAGAGTATTAAAATCATTAAAACCCCGCATGGGGACGGAAACAATTATTGTTGTTGTATTTTCCATTTTGTTTTTTCATTAAAATCATTAAAACCCCGCATGGGGACGGAAACTCTTTAAAATTTTCTAAAATTAAAGCTGTGTTATATTAAAATCATTAAAACCCCGCATGGGGACGGAAACTTTCTTGCTCTTCTGCTGTTACCTCTTCTGGATACATATTAAAATCATTAAAACCCCGCATGGGGACGGAAACATCCCCAACCTTCTAGCTTAGGATAAAATCTAATATATTAAAATCATTAAAACCCCGCATGGGGACGGAAACATTTTTCTGCTGTAGCCTAAATCTAAACTGCTATGTTTATTAAAATCATTAAAACCCCGCATGGGGACGGAAACTTACCACTCTGTAACCATACTTCACAGTCACGCATATTAAAATCATTAAAACCCCGCATGGGGACGGAAACAAGCTAAACTCTTTTGATTCAAGAAATTTCTTTTTAGATTAAAATCATTAAAACCCCGCATGGGGACGGAAACCATAGCTTTTTTGACTATGTTTAATCCCTTGGTGTATTAAAATCATTAAAACCCCGCATGGGGACGGAAACCAGTTGTGTATTAACTCATTACCTTGAAAGTGTATATATTAAAATCATTAAAACCCCGCATGGGGACGGAAACTGCTGAAAGTCTTAGTGTGTACCCAACTACCAAGATAATTAAAATCATTAAAACCCCGCATGGGGACGGAAACTCTGAAAAAACTAGAGTATTATCATCAAAATAAATAATTAAAATCATTAAAACCCCGCATGGGGACGGAAACTAAAGCCGTAACATACAAATAAAGAAGTAACTCCACATTAAAATCATTAAAACCCCGCATGGGGACGGAAACTCTACATTTTTTAGTTTTTTATATATCGTTACCATAATATTAAAATCATTAAAACCCCGCATGGGGACGGAAACCCTCCTCTCCACGCTTAATTTCACTTGCTCAACAATTAAAATCATTAAAACCCCGCATGGGGACGGAAACTTAATTTAGTTGCTGATAATGCTACGAATTCTGTTAAATTAAAATCATTAAAACCCCGCATGGGGACGGAAACCCCTAGATCAGGGTGATTCTCTTTTACTAATTTGAATTAAAATCATTAAAACCCCGCATGGGGACGGAAACTCATAATCCCCGATTATATTACCAAGGTAGAAAGTTATTAAAATCATTAAAACCCCGCATGGGGACGGAAACTATTTATTATTCTCAACTAATTCACGGATTTTCAAATTAAAATCATTAAAACCCCGCATGGGGACGGAAACTAGTAAACTGTCTAATATCTTTATTTCTTCATAATCATTAAAACCCCGCATGGGGACGGAAACTTTCTAAAGGTTTTTCGATACCTAAACCGAAATATATTAAAATCATTAAAACCCCGCATGGGGACGGAAACATAGTAACTTTGTCCGATAATAGGTTTTCCAAATCATTAAAATCATTAAAACCCCGCATGGGGACGGAAACTCTTCTATATTCTGCTTCTGCGTATCTTTGATTATTAAAATCATTAAAACCCCGCATGGGGACGGAAACTCTCACTTGGCGATTCAATAAAAACAATTTCATCGGATTAAAATCATTAAAACCCCGCATGGGGACGGAAACTCATTGTTTCTTTTTCCTTTTTGTTTTATTAGATAATTAAAATCATTAAAACCCCGCATGGGGACGGAAACTCTAAGCTGTTTAGTTTCTTTAGATTCAAAGGTATTGATTAAAATCATTAAAACCCCGCATGGGGACGGAAACTATTATTTCTATCTAATATCTTTTTAAGTGTTTCCATATTAAAATCATTAAAACCCCGCATGGGGACGGAAACAAAATATTTCTTTTATTAACTTTATTTAATCTATAATTAAAATCATTAAAACCCCGCATGGGGACGGAAACTTAGATCTTTTATGAGAGATCCTAAGTAATTGCATTATTAAAATCATTAAAACCCCGCATGGGGACGGAAACTAGTGAGTAATACACTTTTAAATCAGGGCCAAATCGATTAAAATCATTAAAACCCCGCATGGGGACGGAAACTGAAACGTATCCAGCTTTATTTAAAATTTTATTGATTAAAATCATTAAAACCCCGCATGGGGACGGAAACTCGCATAGTATTCATAATCATCAGCTGACAGATTATTAAAATCATTAAAACCCCGCATGGGGACGGAAACAGGAGATTATTATATTTTTTATCTAGTGCTTTTAAATTAAAATCATTAAAACCCCGCATGGGGACGGAAACTCATTTAAAAATCGTATTAGCTTATCAGCTCGATGATTAAAATCATTAAAACCCCGCATGGGGACGGAAACTTCAATTATCCAAGCCCATAACTCATTGAAAGTTGTATTAAAATCATTAAAACCCCGCATGGGGACGGAAACCTTATTATTCTTTTTGCTTTAGTTAATTCTTTATCTATTAAAATCATTAAAACCCCGCATGGGGACGGAAACTTGATATCGTAGAATCCCATACTGCTCTTAATTATTATTAAAATCATTAAAACCCCGCATGGGGACGGAAACTTAATTTTTGCTGAGATTTAATTGCTTTTTTAATTATTAAAATCATTAAAACCCCGCATGGGGACGGAAACCCGCTCAGGTCTTTTGGTTTACTAATTTTTGCAAGTATTAAAATCATTAAAACCCCGCATGGGGACGGAAACATTATTATCTACCCAATCAGCTAAGGCCTTCTCTATTAAAATCATTAAAACCCCGCATGGGGACGGAAACAGGAGCTAATCAAGAAATATAAGACAAAAACACTAATTGAAATCATTAAAACCCCGCATGGGGACGGAAAGTTTTTTTATCGAATTCTTGTAGATTTTCTGCTAACATTAAAATCATTAAAACCCCGCATGGGGACGGAAACTTAGATTCCTCGTAAGTTCAATTAAGTTCAATCATCATTAAAACCCCGTATGGGGACGGAAACTCCTTTAAACCATTTCGACCCAACATTACAATATTTATTAAAATCATTAAAACTAAAAATAATCCTGAGGAAAAATGACCCCCTGCTTTTTCAAATAAATTTTGCGAAGCTATTCTATATCATGAGGCTTAATCAAGAATCATTAAAGTACCGGGCTGAGATACTAAAATATTTAGGCATTGTACTCTGTGTACCAGTAGGTACGAGCATTCTATTCTTATTAACTAATATAAATTATATTTTCCCATTCAGGCTTTTTACCATAAGTTTACCTTTAGCTTTATTAGGCGTACAATGTATCTATCGTGGTATGCATATACTTGATAAATATTGGTTAGAAATTAAGGATTTATAAATATGGTCTTAGATAACGAATTAAAACATGGCTTAATTGCTTTAGGTTCTTCTTTATTTTTTGTTTTTATATTCTTCTATATTCCATATTTAGAAAAGAAAAAAGCTGGCAGACTAGATCCTAAGCAATCCTTTCTTCAAAATTTATGGGATGCAGTTTTACCTTAGCAAAACTCTTGGAGCTTAATTAAGAATCACTAAAATTAAAGGATTAAAATAAATATGGAACTTCTTCACGAACTCACTCAATCTTTAATAGTGCTGAGCTGCTTATTATTATTCACCTTCACTGTTTTCTACATCCCTTACCTAGATAAGAAGAAGGCTGGCAGATTAAATCCCAAAGATTCTTTTCTAAAAAATTTATGGAATGCAATTTTGCCTTAGCAAAACTCTTAAAGCTTAATTACACCCCTAAATCAACCAAATTCTCTAAACATACTAACTCTAAAGTAAGCTCATAATCAGAGTCTTTCCCAGTAAACTCTATCTTTCTCTTTTCTAATGAAGATACTTTTAGAGAGTCTCTATTTAAAGTCAGTAAAACTGAACCGAGATCATCATCTTTCAAAGACTGCTTACCAATTAGCTTTAAAGCACCTAATAAAAGTTTACCCACTTCTAAACTCAGCTTAGTCGCAGAGAAAGACAGAGCTGTATTTTTTATAAGGCTCGGAGCCTTAAGCTTAATCTGAGACCAAGCATTAGCCCATTCTTTAGTTTCAGAAAGAATTAAAGGCCATGTATTATTTTCAAGCTGTTGTTTTAAAAAACCATATAACTGTCCGTTATCTTTTTCATAAAGAGAAATTAAAATATTAATTTCAGGCACACTATCATTAAGCTCTAGAATCATCTCCTTATCTAGATTCCAGATTGAGCCATTAGTTACTTGGCTTTGTGGCTCTGATAAATAATATTGGGTAACAATTCCAGACTCAGTAAAAGGCATCACCAAAAGATAAGGTTCATCAAAGCCTTTTCCACCAGTAGCGAGATTACAGTTTAGAGTTTTAATTTTAAGTGAAAATTTACCTGAAAGCTTGTCCTGATTCAAATTCATAATTAAGTGTGATTTTAGCACTGCAAAAAAATAATCTTGAGAAAAAATGCAGTTTTACCTTAAGTAAGCTTGAGCTTTTTCATGTATGATTTTAATTCATGATTAAATCCCCACTCCGCTATCCTGGCGGCAAGTCTAAAGCGATAAAAAAATTATCTGAGTTCACCGATATAGCTTTTAAAGAGTATCGTGAACCCTTTGTCGGGGGCGGTTCTTTATTTATATATCTAAAGCAGTGCTTTCCAGATAGACAATTCTGGATTAATGATTTAAACACTGATGTATACAGCTTTTGGAAAGCTGCTCAAGAAAACTTATCTGGAATGCTCAAACTTATTAAAAAATTCAAAAAAGAGAAAGACGGGAAAGCTCTCTATCAGAAGCTTCTAGCAATGAATCTAGGCGAGCTTAGCCTTATAGAACGTGGAGCAAGGTTTTTCGTCTTAAATCGTATAACCTTTTCAGGCACTACTGAAAGTGGCGGCTTTTCAGAAAGAGCCTTTCAAGGACGCTTCACTGATTCATCTATAGATAGAGTCGCAGCTTTAAGCGAGATTCTAGATAAAAATGTAAAAATCACTAATTTAGATTACAGTGAATTGTTGCATGTACATGAGGATCATGAGGCGGGCAAAAACGCAGAAATTGAAGTTCAGCAACAGTGCCATGTTTTAATTTATTTAGACCCGCCATACTACTCAGCCACTCACTCTCGGCTCTATGGCAAAAAAGGGAATTTACACTCTGGCTTTGATCATCAACGCTTCAGCGAAGAAATAAAGGCTTGCAAGATGAACTGGTTTATTAGTTATGATAATTCTAAGTTCGTGCGTGAATTATTTAGCTTTGCTAAACAACACGCTTGGCAATTACAATACGGAATGAACAACTCAAATAAAGATTCTTGCCTTATGGGGGAAGAGCTTATAGTTAGTGGGTTTTAAGATCGAGAAGTGTTACAAAAACGTAGAAATTAGAATTTACAAGCAGTGCCTTTTAGTATTAGAATGTAAGTCATGTCTCTAGACCTAAGCTCCTTTAAAAATGCTATTAAACAGCTAGAAGACAGCCTTGAAGTTTGTCAAATACAATCTATAAGAGAGATAGATGCTCGTGCAGAAAAACAGCTGCGAGCTGGAGCTATCCAAGCTTTTGAGTTTACCTATGAATTAAGCTGGAAATTAATTAAAAGATATCTAGAAAACACAGAACCTAGTCCAGAGTTTGATGAGATAACCTTTAATGAATTAATTCGCAAAGGATACGAGAAAGGTCTTTTACTCAGTAACCTAGAAATATGGAAGGCTTATCGTAAGCGTAGAGGTACCACTAGCCACACTTATGATGAGAATAAAGCAATAGACATTTATGCACATATTCCAGATTTTTTAATCGAAGTGAAATATCTATTAAAAGAGCTTCAAAAAAGGGGCTTTGATGGAAACTAAACTATTTATCGAAGAAAAACATTTAGATATAGTTTATAAAATATTACAGAAGCATCTATCGAACAGAAATTTTAAAGTATATGTTTTTGGTTCAAGAGCAAATGGCGTACATCTTAAAAAAAGCTCTGATCTAGATTTAGCTTTAGAAGATCCTTCTGGAGCTTTCATTGAGACTAGATTAATTTATGATCTTAGCTTTGATTTTGAGGAATCAGATTTACCTTATGTGGTCGATATTATAGATTTAAATTCAATTAGTGAAACCTTTAGAGAAGCTATCACAAAGCAGGGTCTGCTAGCTATAGAACCTTATATTTAGATGCATATTTATTTTTTAATAAACCACCACGGACCGAATACTCTTCCCAGCGTTCATTAACTCAAAAGCCTTATTAATATCTTCAAGTGGCATAGTGTAACTGATCATGTCATCAAGATTAATTTCATTTGACATATATTTATCTACAAAGCTAGGTAATTCTGTTCGTCCCTTCACGCCACCAAAGGCAGACCCACGCCAAACTCTGCCCGTCACTAACTGAAAAGGTCTAGTAGAAATCTCTTCACCTCCAGCAGCGACACCGATTATAATCGACTCACCCCAACCTTTATGGCAGCATTCTAAAGCTTGACGCATAAGTTTTACGTTGCCGACACACTCGAAAGAATAATCGACACCACCATCTGTGAGCTCTATAATTTGATCGACTATATTTTTTTCTAGAGACCGCTGCTCTAATCGAGCTTCTGCGTTTTCGTCATCTTCACCATGAGGGACATTAGGATTCAGGCAGTGAGTAGCACCGAATTTCTCTGCTAAAGAAAATTTATCAGGGTTAATATCTATAGCGATAATCTTTCCAGCCTGAGCCATTTTAGCGCCTTGAATTACAGAAAGCCCGATACCTCCTAAACCAAAAACCGCTATATTAGAACCAGCTTCCACCTTCGCCGTCTTTAAAACCGCTCCGATACCAGTAGTCACCCCACAACCAAGCAAGCATACTTTTTCTAAAGGCGCTTTAGGATTTATCTTCGCTAAAGCTATTTCTGGCACTACTGTATATTCAGCAAATGTCGAAGTACCCATATAGTGATAAATCGTTTTACCATTTTTAGAAAAGCGTGAAGTACCGTCTGGCATTAGCCCCTTGCCTTGAGTAGCTCTAATTCTTTGACAGAGATTAGTTTTACCAGACTCGCAGAATTTACATTCACCGCACTCTGGCGTATACAGAGGAATTACATGGTCACCTACTTCTAGACTGCTAACCCCTTCACCGAGCTCAATAACGATACCAGCTCCCTCGTGCCCGAGAATTACAGGAAAAACACCTTCAGGATCAGCACCAGAAAGCGTGTAGGCATCAGTGTGGCAAACACCTGTCGCTTTAAGTTTTACTAGCACCTCGCCTCTTCTAGGTGCCTCTAAATCTACCTCTTCTATAGAGAGAGGTTTATTAGGTTCCCAAGCCACAGCTGCACGAATTTTCATAAATAATTTACAATATTTATCATAATGACATACAGGAGCTTATACGTAATTCTTTTTCTGCTGATAAATATATCAGCGACCGCAGCTAAAGAGCTTCCTCCTGTTTATCTAAATGGCTTATTGCTTAACATCGATATAGATAAGCAAGTACAGACTAGCTACGTAAATAATGGTTCAAGCAATACTGATGTCACCAAGAATAATAAAAATAAGACTAAGATAAATACTTATCACTATGAAAGTTTAACGCCAGTAACCTCTATCAAAAATACTTACTACTTTGAAATTAAAATAGATGATTTAAAATATCAGACTTCTTTTACACCGATATGGGGTAATGAAACAGATACCAACTGGGTTATAGGAAAGCCTATTCAAGTAAGACTCAATGACGAGAAAAACCGCCTATACCTTCTTAGACCTAATGGGGAAGAGCTTAAAACGAAGATTATAAAGATTACAAACTGCTCTAATTAGGCACATTGTATAATGTTGTTTGGCTCAAATCGGCTTAGTATTCTCTTAAATTAAATTTTCACTTTAACCTAATAATGCAGTCAAAAAACGATCTAACTAAAATCATAAAATCTCTGGGATTAGTTTTTGGTGATATCGGTACCAGCCCAATCTATACCTTAACTGTAATATTTCTGACACTGCAACCGACTCTAGAAAATATTATGGGAGTCGTTTCATTAGTCTTTTGGACTATGACGATATTAGTAACCATAGAATATGCTTGGCTTGCCATGAGCCTCGGTAAAGGTGGTGAAGGCGGAACTATAGTTCTCAGAGAAATACTGGTGCCATTTTTAAAATCTGGCAGAAGAGTTACCGTCATAGCCATACTAACATTCCTTGGAGTCTCTCTATTAATCGGTGATGGTGTCATTACTCCAGCCATTAGTATTCTCTCTGCGGTTGAAGGTATTAGACTAATTCCGAGCCTTACTGATATTAGTCAATCTAGCCTTATTTTAATAGCAAGCTTAATTGCGATAGGACTTTTCTATATTCAGAATAAAGGCACAGAAAAAGTTACAAGTTTTTTTGGTCCGATTATGGCTCTCTGGTTTATTGCACTTACTGTATCTGGTATCGTCTCCATATGTAGCTTCCCTGAAATTATAAAAGCAATTAACCCATACTATGCAGCTAAATTCCTTATCACTAACGGCTTTGCAGGATTTATTATTCTATCTGAAGTTATTCTTTGCGCTACTGGTGGGGAAGCCTTATATGCAGATATGGGACATCTTGGGCGCTGGCCTATTATTAAAGCTTGGTCATTAGTTTTCTTTGCACTGTTTATAAACTATCTCGGGCAGGGTGCTTTTTTAGCGTTAAATCCAGATAGTAAAAATATTTTATTTGAGATGATAAATAGTGAAGCCCATATTCTTTACATTCCCTTTCTAGCACTGAGTATCATGGCTTCTATAATTGCTTCACAGGCGATGATCAGCGGCATGTTTTCAGTCGTCTATCAGGGGATAACCACCAAAATCATGCCCATGTTCAGGGTAGATTACACCTCAACTGAATTTAGAACGCAGATATATATTGGAACAGTAAACTGGTTTCTACTTATATTCGTTTTAGCTGCGATGTTTGTATTTAAAGAATCTAGTAATTTAGCCTCCGCTTACGGTCTCGCTGTTACTGGAACTATGACTATCACTGGAATAATGATGACTTGGATATTTTTTCTAAGAAAAAATATCAATAGAATGTGCATAGCTGGCTTAATCACTTTAATTGACTTAGTTTTTCTTTCATCTAATATGTTTAAGATCCCGTATGGAGGCTACTGGTCACTGATAATCGCATCTCTACCGCTTGCGATTATTCTTATTTACACGAATGGTCAAAAAAGACTTTATCAAGCCCTTAAACCTATACCAATAGAGAAGTTTTTAGAAGAGTATATTCCAGCTTACAATGAATTTTATCGAATCAGAGGAACCGCACTATACCTAACTCGTGATGCTAAGAATATCCCTCCATATATCACTAACACGATGTTCTGCAATAAGATTATTTATCAAAACAATATATTAATTTCAGCAAGTATCCTAGATGAAGCATTTGGAGTGAAAACTATCTTTACGGGAACTATCACAGAAGGTCTTCAGGTTTTAGAAATTCAAATCGGTTACATGGAAGTTATAGACATGGAAACCATTCTCAGGGAAGCTGGCATAGAAGAAAATGTTATTTTTTATGGTTTAGAAGATATTTTTACGGATAATCCTATTTGGAAAATATTTGCTTTTATAAAAAAGATTACCCCTTCTTTCGTTCAGTTCTATTCCCTACCGTCTAATAAATTACATGGCATTATTACTAGGGTTGAAATATAGATGTCTGCTAGAAATGTTTCTGTAAGCTCTATCATTTTAGTCTTCTTAAAAATTAGCTTCACCGCCTTTGGTGGTCACGCCGCTCACCTCGCCATGATGGAAGAAGAAGTGGTTAGAAAGCGTAAGTGGATTAGCCATGAAGAATTTCTAGATATCATCAGTGCCGCAAACCTCATCCCTGGCCCCAACTCTACAGAAACAGCACTGCACATAGGTTATAGCCTAGCTAGTTGGAGAGGTTTTTTTGCTGCAGGGCTTTCTTTTATTACCCCTACTATCATCATCGTTACAGGTGTTGCGATGGCTTACGTTAAATACGGCATGCTGCCTGCAACAGAAAATATTTTATTCTGGATAAAGCCCGTCATTATGGCAGTAATTTCACTTGCGATATATCGTTTTAGTAAAACTGCCGTTAAAAATAAATTACTTTTATTAATGCTGCTTCTAGCTTGCCTTGCTAGTGTTTTTAAAATTACTGAAATTGCAGTTATTTTAGTCATCGGGGTTTTAGTAATGTTCATTAATCTTGGGCGCGTAGCCGAACTCCAATTTCTGCGTTTTCGTCGTCCTCATGATCCTCATGTAAGCTTGATAAATCAAGCTTGTATTTCCGCTTGCTCGCATATGACATTAATGTCGCATGCTCGGCATCGCTGGAAATTACCCGTACACTGCGGTCATTCGTCCTCCTCAGCCTTGAACTTGTTCGTTCGGCTAGGCGCCCATCTTTTCCATCAAGCTAATTTTATTAAAAAAACACTAAGTGACTTTTTAATAAAGTTAAAAAAACTAATAGCCAAAATTTTCAGCCGAGACAAATTTAACTCTATTATTCCTAGCTCCTTTCTACTAGATCCAGTTATTCAAGCTAGTTCCTGCACTGTAAGCTGTGATCTTCCAGCTATATTTTTATTCTTTTTTAAAATCAGTGCGATTATTTTCGGCAGTGGTTACGTACTCTATGCCTTTCTCTATAACGATTTAGTAGTAAATTATCAGTGGATTAGCCAAGCTCAGTTAATTGATGCTATTGCCATCGGACAGTTCACACCTGGACCAGTTTTCACCGCTGCGACCTTTATCGGTTATTTACTAGCTGGCGTTCCTGGTGCTTTAATCGCAAGTGTGGGTGTTTTCCTGCCAGCTTTTATTTACGTAGCTATCACTTCACCTTTTTTAAGCCAGATGCGTCAATCAAAATCTCTGAGCTTTTTTCTAGATGGCGTAAATGTCGCTTCCTTAGCTTTAATGATAGTGGTGTGTTTCAATTTAGCTAGCGCCATGCTCACAAACGCACTAGCTATAAGTATCTTCGTGGTAAGCCTAGGAATTTTATGGCGTTTTAAAGTTAATTCAGCATGGCTGATTTTAGTCGCTGCGACTATAGGTTTTATAAAGAGCTTTTGGGTTTAAAGTATATAGCCAACTATAAGTTTTGCTAAAATGTATTAATAGATGCTAGTTAATCCATTTAAAGCTACAGAAAAGCCTAGCAAAACTAGTGGCGAGATAAATTCGTCAGCAAAAACACATTCAAGCATAGAATCCACTGACCAAGAGATACACAACTCAATAGCCAACACAAGAGATGCCGCAAGAGGATTAGCAGCAGCTAGCCATAACATTAATGATTCTGAAAGCTTAAATCTAGAGCTTGACTTAGAGCCAATGAAAAATTATATTTTAGACTTATTAAAAAATAAATCTATTCCAGAAGATACACGCCTAAATCGTTTTAAACGCTCCTTAGTAAAACCAGATTTAATACAGGGTTTTGAAAAATTAGCTGCCACGAATATAATTCCTTTTCAGAAAACTTTAAAAACCGAGTCGCATAATTTAGGAATTCCATTAGAAAAAGAGTTTCATGGAGATCCTATTACTTTTAATGGAAAAGAATATAAACTAGATAAAGAACCAACTGAAGATGACAGAAAAGCACACCCTAAAGATCCTACCAAATGGGACTGGCGTTATGAGTTCTTCACACCAGAAGATTATGCTAAAGGTCATGGCAAAAGAGTTGCAGAATTTAAGTTTATTGAGGAGATAGATCCTATTAGTAAAACTGTTTATGATGAACAGGGATTATTTCCCGTAAGGAGAATAATTTTAAATTTTAATAATCCAGAAAATGAGAAAGAGAATATCCGTGTTACTTATAATGCGGGTAAATGGTTATGTGGAAATCTGAACTGCACTCGCGGGCTTGAAATCGATATACTCGAAGCGAATAAAAATGGGGATTTAGAAAAGAAGAAAACTTTTACGGCTTTAGATCCTGCACAAAATAAAAGACGATCTTGGTTAGCTAAGAAAATATTTAGACAGGGGCCTTTCCCAGCACCAGTTTCATTAAGGGCAGAAAGCTCTAATACTAGGAGAACTTAATCATAGTTAAACTAGCAGAGCCTAAAACTAACATTATTACTGAAAAGCCTAATCCTTCAGTGACACCAAGCCTCCTGAAATCCCAGTCAGCAAATGAAGCCATAGCCTCTTCGAAACCTGACACCAAGCAGGGGCTAGCTAAGGCTACTAAAATCAATTCACTAAATAACACTAATAGAGAGCAGCTAGAAAAGCTTATGGCTAAAGAGGCTGACCCTACAGCCATTCCAGAGATTGAGAAGGGTAATGATTCCGTTAATAATACTAAATCCCCAGAGGCTAATAAAAATTTTTTTACTAAAAGCATTGAAATAGTTTTTAACACTTTAGATAAACGGCTTTTAAAGCCAATAATTAAACTCGCACAGCAGATTACTGGCTTTAAAACTAGTAACAAACGGGCTTCCAGCGAAAATGTGGAAGATCCAGAGCAGGCTAAATTAATCCAAGAAATCGCTAATAAAAAATTAGATTTAAGTAAAGTCAAAGATCCTAAAGAGCGTAAAAGAATAGAAATTTTACAGAAACGTTTAGGGGACGAAGGATTAAAATTAAATGCTGAAACGAAAGGAGCCTTGGTGGAGATCATTCGTGGAGCTGAGACTAAAGGAGAATTCAATCAAGCAGCTCTGCCAGATTGTTGTAGAGTGGTAGTTAATGACAGCGCCGAAATTAAAGCAGCTATTGAACAAACCACTATGAGACTTTTAGATAGGGTAGATAGAGATAATTCTTCTGAAAGCCTAATAGGAACAGAGTCGAGCCCAGCAGATACAAAAACCTCTTCAAGCCAAAATACACCTGCTAAAACACCTAGCAAATTAGAATCACTTTTAAATACAGTTAGAGAAGATGTTAACGCAAGATTAGCAGCGGGTAGTTTAACTTCAGCTCAAAGTGAGCTTTTTGATAAATTAATGGCTAATCCAAAGATTCAAAAAAATATTGATGGTTACTATGATAGAAGCGGTCCTGAGAAGCTTGCAAATTTTTTCGGTACATTAATAGATCGTGAATTACCTTACTATGAAGGTGGACGAGGTAGTGGAGCAGATTCTTCTCAGTATGTAGAATGGATTAAGCAGGTGACTACTCAAGAAGGTATGGAAAAAGTAAGTGTCTTGAGCCTTGAGGTAAAAGAAGATCCTTACGTCAAAATAGAATTAGAAAGTGGTCCAGAAGGCAGAGAAAAAGCAAATAAGCAAATAAAGGTAGTTCGTCAAATGGACCAGTTAGATCCAAGAATTGAGGCACAAGCAGATGAAATTTACGTGCGTTTAGGAACAGAATCTCCAAAATTCAGAGAGGCTGCCAAAGAAAGAAATCGAATCGATCTTTACGGTGAAATAATTGAGGCTGTTCAAGATAAAAAAACAAGTGAGTTAATCAAAAAATATTCTCCAGAATCAAGCACCGTAAACGACCTTCCAAATATTCAAGCCCAAAATACATTACAGACCAATGAAGACAAAAAATTAGAGAATAAAACTGTGCAAGCTGATACCGAAAAATTAGCACCTGCAGATCAAGGTACTGTTGCTGAAAACGCAGGGATTGGAATTTCGCAACAATGCCTTGAAGCAAAAATAGAAGTAACTACGACAGTAAGTCAAGCACCAAGTAACAATATACTGGCAGAACAAACAAAGAGTCCAGAAATAATAGTATCAGCCCAAGAAATTAGCCCTGAAATAAATGATCAAGAGGATAAACTCTTAGCAGCCTGATCAGAATTACATCGATAGCAGTTAAAACCTTCTGCTGGATTAGTTCCTATAGATATACCCTTAGGAGTTAGTTTTTCAGCTAGTGACTTCTGTGCCTCACTAGGCAGACCCATAACTGAAAATTTATTAACATCTATAACAGGGTGTAAAATACTCGGAGTAGCCTGTCCATTATTTTTATCAAGTTGATCAAGTTTTCTATGAGCCAAAACGAGACTAGCAAGATCATCAGTATGCTCTGGACTTAAATGACTTAGGCTTAGAGTATTGCCATCTGGACTTCTCCTAGTTACTCGATCAGACAACCACTGATCTAAAGGATTTGCTCCAGATAATTTAGAATCTAAAGGGAAACCCTTTTCAGCAGAATCTCTCTCCACACCTTTATTTAGACTAGTTGTAATCTCTTGAATTAAATTATCAAACTCCTTTAAAATCTTGTCTGAGCTTGAAATATCTAGAACACGATTATTAAAAAGCATTATTGGCTTAGCAGTGTTAAAAGGATTTTCATTTATATCTAAAATCTCTGTAGGCTTAGTTTTAGTAAATATAAATGTGCCATTTGCATTATCCGCAAGCTCAAAACCAATCAGAGAGCCAAGTTCTTTTAGCTTAGGAACTAAAGCGTTTGCAAAATTAGCTGCTTTTATAAAATCTTGCTGCTCTGGAGGTGTTTTTTGAGCTAAATTATTCGGATTATTAACCGCATACAATGCTCTATTTATAGGAATAATAAGAGCCCCAATTGGGTCTACCATATTAGCAGTATTACCATTAACTAAAATAGATATAGCCCTGCCCAAGACCTCTTTCGTTAATGATTCAACACTATTACTCTCTACTTTACTTAAAGCCCCAACCTGCCCTCTTAATTCTTCTTGATTTTTAGTTAAGGTGTTATAACCAGCTTGTACTACCTTAGCTGTATCTAACGTAATCCCCTCATACTGAGTGGGAGTTGCTCCTCCCTGTGCACGAAGGTATTTTTCTGAAGGCTGAGTCGTCCTTAATAATTTACTTGGCATAAGCTTATATCCTACTATAGACTTCAAGGGTTCCAAAAAAACGTAATAATATATTCAAGAATTAAGAAAAGCATGAATATTAAAAGAGCTAATAATAAATCCTTTTCCTATTCAGATAAATTTATTAAACTAGCCCCACTTTTTTAGTTAAATCATCCCCCATACTAGCCGCTGGACCTATATCTGAGCTAATACACTCACCTACATTAACACTGCCACAGAGAGGACAACCACTAGAGAGAATATTTGCATCATTTAAATTAGAATTAGGCTGCCAACCAACAGCCCTAAAAGTCTCACTCAGAGCCGTAACTAAAGTACTAATACTAAAAACTTTTACACCCATCTTCAGTAAAGGATTCTCAACTTTATCAGCAAGAAAACTCCCTAGCGGCAAAGCCGTATTCAGCTTCAGTTCAGTCTGTAAAAGCTTAGACATAAAATTCTTGAATAGCCCTAAAGCCTTATCAGAACTGAAATCTTGAAGTTTATTATCATTTAAATGCTGCATCGCTGTTACAGCTAAGCCTAATAATGAACGTTTAAAAAAATGTGGTAAATGCGCAGCCTCGGCGGTTAGACTGGTCATACTCGTAATAGCAGCTATTTTAGGTAAATCTTTTAATTTTTCATCCCCCCACACTCCTAAATACATAGCTGTAAGCCCCAGAGCAGATTTAAGCTGAGCTGGAATATGAACTGGCTTTAGAAGCATTATAGTAGCTAGCATTGGCGTAATATGGCTGAGCATTGATAAAAAACTTTTACTCCAGCGCGGCACTTCAAGATTATTAATACCATTTCCTAAATTATTTTTAGAATAAGCATCTAACGTGCGCAAACCCAACTCCAGTGGCTTTTTTAAATAAACAGGCAAAGTAGAGCCCTCTAGTTTATTTAATATTTTCTTACTCAAATTTATAGACTGTCCACTCAGTGCATTTCTTGCGTTTTTGTCCTCATGAGGTTCGGATAAATCAGTTACAAGTTTACGATTATCAGGGACTTTTAAATTTTCAGATTGAGATGGATCTGCGCTACCGTCATTTATTCTCATCTGCATTGAAGCTGCACTTTGCGCATCTATCTCAGATAGACTCCTGTTTATTTGAAGCGTAGCAGAAGAACTTGTCAATTCATTTTAATTATACTAATTCCCTGAAGCTAACTATAAGGTTAGATTCTGTCATAAGCAATTTAAGGATAAGGGGAGTTAATGACTGTAGCTGCTACGCACTTCACCAAGCAAATAAATAGACCCACTAACTATCAGTAAATCCTTATCAGCCTTAAGTTCCTTAACTTTTTTGAGTGCAGTCTCTGATTCATTAAAGGCATGTAAGTTCTGTAAAAAACCAGTCAAAGCATAATTCTCTTCTATAAAGCTTTGTAAAAGTTCTGCTTTTTGAGTCCTATCATTCTTAACTTCAGTGAAAATAATAATATCTTTTTCTGGATCATAAATCTCTAAGAGCAGCTCCCGCAGGCAGTCTTGGTAAATTTTATCTTGCAGGTAAGCTAAAAGAAATATTTTTCGAGTAAAAAAATTATTAGCGACTAATAATTTTATATATTTATTTAACTGCTGTGAAGCTGCCGCATTATGAGCGGCATCCATAAGAATATTTTTATCCTGATCGAACTCAAAACGCCCAGGATAATTTTTTTTAAAATCAGCACTAAACTCATATCTAAATTTAGTTTCGACTTTAAAATCATTAATACTCTCATAAATCCTAAGCGCAAGATTTAAATTATCACCAAAAGGATCATTAGGAAAGAGCTCTGGATTTCTCTCATCCTCATCCAGCTCAAAATGTGGCACAGATGGCTTCATAATGCCTTCCTTCTCAGCACGAATCTCTTCTAAGGTATTCCCCAAGATATTCATATGATCCATACCTATACTTGTTATCGCAGTCGCTAGAGTTTTAGATGGAGATATAACATTAGTCGCATCGAGCCTGCCACCTAGACCGACTTCTAGAATAGCCACATCAACATTCTCTTCTTTAAAATACTGAAAAGCTAGTACAGTCATCTTTTCAAAACCTGTAAGCTGATCCACAACATTTTCTCTAACTAAAACTGAATCTATGCTTTGAAATAATTTAAACCATAAATCATTAAACCTTGTCTCTGAAATCATTTCACCATTAATATGGAAACGCTCACAGGGACTAATTAAATGCGGACTTGTATATTTAGCGATTTTCAGCTTAGTAAATTTAAGATAAAGAAGCTCTAGAAACCTGCATACTGAGCCTTTACCATTCGTTCCAGCAATATGAATCGCAAAGAAGGAATCCTGAGGATTAAAAAGAAAAGCTAGGGCTTCTTTAGTATTTTCTAGCCCTAGCTTTATATTATTGTCTATATTCTGATCTGGGAACAAGTCTTTTCACTATCCTAGCTTCTGTAAAATTCAAAAATACCTGAATTTCGTCTTATACAGCATCATCACCTAGCTGAAAATGTGAAAAAGTTTTCTGGCTAGTTAAATCATCAACGAACTGTTTATCTTCCCCATCTAACCTCGGATAGGCTGGCTCTTTAGGTTCTATCTGACTGAAAACTTTTTCTAAAGCTTCCTCTTTATGACTAGGAATAGCGATCTCAGTACTCAAAATATTATCTAAATCAGCTTTAATTTCTGCCTCTGGATTAAGATTTTCTGGCTTCTTGAAAATAAACTCCTTATCCTTGACTGGCAAAGGGTTTGAGTTAACTTTCTCGCCAAACGGCTTACGCTCATCTCTATCTCTACGATGATTATTTTTTATCGGATTCTTACTATTAGAAGAATTACTCAGCGTATTAGTAGGAGAACCACTTGCCGCATTATTATTAGCTAATAGAGGTGGCTTATTTAAATTTAAAGTAGGAGGATTATTAGAATTTAATAAAGGCTTATTTAGATTCTTTTGAAAACCTGGCTTCGGCAGAGTATTCTGGCCACCTAAAGAAGAACCACTTCTATTAAATTTATCATTCCTGTCTAAACTTAAACTATTACGCTCACCACGATCATTACGATTAAATTTATCATTACGACTTTGATTATTGAACTGATGATTATGAGACGGTTTCTGTCCAGATAACTTAAATACTATTCCGACGCCACCACAGTGAGAACATTCTTCACCGAAAACCTCACTAAGAGCTTGCCCTGAACGTTTACGAGTTATCTCGACTAAACATAGCTCAGATAGAGGTCCTACCTGTGGCTTCGCTTTATCTGGTCTAAGAACAGATTCTAAAGTCTCCATAACCCTGATACGATCTTCTCTTTCAGCCATATCAATAAAATCGATGATTATCATCCCACCAATATTACGCAGCTTAATATGCCTTGCTATCTCAATAGCCGCTTCCATATTAGTTCTACGAACAGTTTCACGCAAACTATTACTAGCTGTAAATTTACCAGAGTTAATATCTATCGCCGTAAGAGCTTCCATTGTTTGGATAATAATATAACCACCACTAGGCAGATCCACGCGCTTAGATAGACAGCTGCGTAATTCTTTTTCGACTTCTGTCTTTTGTAGAATTTGATCAGTTTCTATATATCTTACTGAAACTTCTCTTCCAGTCCAAGCTTTAAGAAACTCTTCACACCTGTATTTAGATTGCAAAGAAGAAACAATAATTTCATCAATAGTACTATTAAAATTATCTCTTAGAACAGAATAGAGAAAATCTTTATCTTTATTAACGACACCTGGACCAGTTCTCTGTTCATGCTTATCTATGATATTTTTCCAGATATTCCAGAGATTAACAAAATCCTCTTCCAGTTCTTCTTTAGTACGACCAGATGCTTCCGTCCTAATTACCAAACCAAACTCTTCTGGTTTCATTAGATTAGCTATCGCTTTTAAGCGATCTCTCTCTTCATGCTCACTAATCTTTTTACTAGTCGAAATACTAGTATTTTCAGTAGTTAAAACAAAATATCTTCCAGGGATACTAACCGTCAGGTTAACCCTTGGACCTTTTTTTCCTGTAGGTTCTTTTTCAATTTGCACCAATAACTTTTGACCTGGAGCGAGTCTTTCATAGAGAGTACCATTTCCAGGTATGTCATTTGCGTGAAGGAAGCCCATCCTTCCTTCTTCAAGTTTTACGAAAACCGCATTAATCGAAGGCATTATATTTTCTACATGAACTGTATAAATATCACCTACGCTAAATTCGTTACGCGAAACAAAGAAGTCCTGAGCCTTGCCGTCCTCAGTAATAGCGGCAATGTTATGATGCTCAGAAATTATTAGAGATTTCATGTTAGCACCTTCTTTTATTTAATTTTAGCTTGTGGTTTTAAGAATTAAACTTTTACAGCGATATCAACACCAGCTGGAAGATCCAAATCTTTCAATGATGTCGTCGTCTCTTGAGTTGGCTCATACAGATCAATCAAACAAGAGTGAGTTTTTATTTGAAAATGTTCTCTAGATTTTTTATTGACGTGAGGTGATCTCAAAACACAATATCTACGGATTTTTGAAGGCATGCGAACAGGACCAGAGACTATAGCCCCAGTCCTATTAGCTGCATCAATAATCTGGCTAGCCGAAGCATCTAGACTTGTTGGGTCATAGCTTCTTAGTTTAATTCTTATACGATTTTGTCTTTTTTTGGACTGTTTCGATTCTTTTTGTGTGCTAACCATAACTGTATTTATCGCTTTATTATATCAGAAATTATTCTATTTTAGTAACTATTCAATGATAGAAGAAACAACACCTGCTCCAACTGTCTTTCCACCTTCTCTAATAGCGAATCTCATTCCTTCTTCGATCGCTACTGGTTGAATAAGTTCAACAGTCATCTCAATGTTATCTCCAGGCATAACCATCTCTACGCCGTCTGGAAGAATTACGTTACCAGTTACGTCTGTAGTTCTGATGTAGAACTGTGGTCTGTAACCTTTAAAGAATGGAGTGTGTCTTCCACCTTCATCTTTAGTTAGAACGTAAACGCTACCTACAAACTTAGTGTGTGGCTTAATAGATCCTGGTTTAACGATAACCTGACCTCTCTGGATATCATCTTTATCGATACCTCTAAGAAGTACACCAGCATTATCACCAGCTTGAACTTCAGTAAGAGTTTTTCTAAACATCTCGCAACCAGTGATTACAGTAGCTCTAGTATCAGTGATACCAACAACTTCTACGTTATCACCAACTTTACAAGCTCCTCTCTCAACTCTACCTGTAGCAACAGTACCTCTACCAGTAATAGTGAAAACATCCTCAACAGCCATCAAGAAAGCTTTATCAATGTCACGAACTGGAGTAGGAACGTCTTTATCTACTGCATCGATTAGATCGAAAATTTTATCAGCCCACTTATCATCACCTGGCTTAAGTGCTGGATTAGCCATAACAGCCTCAACAGCTTTAAGAGCAGATCCTCTGATAAATGTAATGTTATCTCCATCAAACTCATACTTAGAAAGAAGCTCTCTCGTCTCCATCTCTACAAGCTCAAGTAATTCTTCATCATCAACCATGTCGCATTTATTCAAGAATACGACTAAGAATCCAACACCTACTTGCTTAGCAAGAAGGATATGCTCTCTAGTCTGAGGCATAGGACCATCAGCTGCCGATACAACAAGGATACCGCCATCCATTTGAGCTGCACCAGTAATCATGTTTTTAACATAGTCCGCGTGACCAGGGCAATCTACGTGAGCATAATGCCTAGTTTCGCTCTCATACTCTACGTGAGCAGTGTTAATAGTAATACCACGCGCCTTCTCTTCTGGAGCTGCATCGATCTCATCATATTTTTTCGATGTTGCTCTACCTTGCGTCGCAAGGGTCATACAAATAGCCGCAGTAAGTGTAGTTTTACCGTGGTCTACGTGACCAATAGTACCTACGTTAACGTTAGGTTTTGTTCTTTTAAATTGTTCTCTAGCCATTTAGTCAAGTCCTCTCTTTCAATTGTTATATAAAAAAATCAATAAATCCAAAGTCGATTGAATCAGTTTAAATATTATCAAAACTAGCCCAATTAAATATAAGTAATTAATTAAAAATTTGTAATTATTCAATCAATCCGCTAACATTTAGCCTTAAGTCATGCACCTAGACCCTATAGTTAACGTCCTTTTGGGCTTATCCATAGTCATATTAGCTGCTAAAGTCGGGGCGGTTTTAGCTAACAGTTTTAAACAACCTTTGGTACTCGGGGAATTATTAGCAGGTGTTACCTTAGCTAGCTTTTCTTTATTGGGTTTTAATGGCTTTGATTTTTTAAAAGATAATTCGACTCTTGAAATATTTTCATCATTAGGTGTGATAATTCTTCTTTTCGAAGTTGGGCTGGAATCTCAGCTTTCGGAGATGGTGGCAGTAGGTATGAAATCTCTACTTGTCGCAAGCATCGGCGTCATAATGCCATTCATTCTCGGCTACTACGTCTCAGGGATGATTATCCAGGATTTACCTAATATAAGTAAAATATTTATCGGAGCTATGCTAACAGCCACCTCAGTCGGAATAACGGCAAGAGTCTTCAAAGATCTTAATTTTCTTGGCACCAAAGAAGCCAAAATAGTCTTAGGGGCAGCTGTCATAGATGATATTTTAGGACTAATAATACTTGCAGTCGTCTCTGGCATAGCTGTTACAGGCGTTATAGATTTCATCTCGATTGGCAGTATCAGCCTAAAAGCCATAATCTTCATACTCCTGTCAGTATTAGCAGGTTTATTCTTGGCGAAAAGGTTAAATAACAAGAGGAACGGAGAAACTGAAGATTCAGGGCACCCCCCAAATGGGACTGCTCGCAAACCAAGGCTATGGGATGTTCCTGGCATGATGCTGTCTTTAGCTCTGCTAATCTGCTTCATGGGTGCATACTTAGCTAATCAATTTGGGCTTGCAACAATAGTCGGGGCTTTCTGCATGGGTTTAATACTTGATGATGTGCATTTTAAGGATTTTCACTCAAGTAAAACTATAGAAGAGACCGCTGCACAGCGTGCAGTTTCAAGGCTGAGGAGGACGAATGACCGCAGTGTACGGGTAATTTCTAGCGATGCCGAGGATGCGAGCCATGTAAGTGGCTCATATCCGAGCAAGCAGAAATACAAGCTTGATTTATCAAGCTTACATGAGGATCATGAGGACGACGAAAACGCAGAAAATGGAGTTGTGCAGCGGTCTCTAGAGGAATATATTCAACCTATCTCCATGTTTTTGGTTCCAATATTTTTTGTAGTAACTGGATTAAATGTTGATGTCTCAGTATTGCAAGACCCTACCGTTATCTACTCCTCTATCGCACTATGCTTAGTAGCAATTCTCTCAAAGTTAGCCTGTGGCTGGGCTTTTCCCTCAAAAGAAAAATTTAGTAGAATTTTAATCGGTGTCGGTATGATCCCAAGGGGAGAGGTCGGGCTAATCTTTGCTTCGGTAGGTAAATCCATCGGAGTGGTCGATGATAGATTATATGCAATAGCCGTTATAGTAGTGATTACAACGACTTTAGTAACGCCACCTATACTAGCCTTCTTAATTAATAAGCTATCTAAAACAGGTATCAATGAACAATCTTAGTAATATTGCGATAGCCGCAGAGTTTATAAGTGACAGCAATATCAAGCTAATTCAAAAGCTTTTAGAAAAAAAGAATTGCTATCAACTCACTCTGTTTTTGGAAATATTTCCTACTCATTTTACTTTCCTCGATAATGATGTCGTTAAGGTTTCTATTTTTCCGAGTAATACTGCAAGAGAAAGAGGTTTAGAGAAATTTAAAAATACTATTCTAGCCAAAAAAATATCAGAAGAAAACAAAGTTTTAAAATTCACAGAGGAAGAAGTCTCAGGTATTTTTACAAGCACCGTTAATGCCAAATATTTTGATTTAATTATACTAGCAAGCTCAAATCAAAACAGTCTTGCGAATAACTTCATTACAGATGCAAGTTATGCTGAGTTTTATTTAAGTAGTAACATATATAACGAAGATTTTTTTGATATAAAGGAGATTAAAGATTCAATTCAAGCTTATGAAAATATTCAACGAAATTTTGGATCTTAAATATTAATGAATGGATCATTTGAAAAATTAGTATTCGTAGTTGGTTGTCCTCGCTCAGGGACTACTAAATTAACTGAATTATTAAATAATCACCCGGGAATTTTCAGCTCAAGTGAAACACATTTTTTCAATATCAACTGGGGCTTTAGCTTTCTAAATAACTCTTCCATCGATTTACTTAAAGACATTAGTGAAGAGAATCTGCATCATTTTTTAAAAGATTTCTACGAACATTACCGCATTAAAGATTTTCTAGAATTAGCAAGTATCGATAGTTTCAGGGTAACTCAGCTTTGTAAAGTTTTGCTAGAAAACGCAGAAATTGAAGTTTGCGGGCAGTCCCCTGAGAGCTTCAAGCAGATACTATTCACAGCTTTGATGCAAGCCAGTAAAGAGAAGATGCCTAATAAGACTATCTTCTGTGAAAAAACACCACAACATTTACAGAATGTTCAAGAAATTCATAAACTTTTTCCAAGTGCCAAATTTATTCACGTTAAGCGTGATGGTAGGGATGTCGTTAATTCATTACTTAAAATGCCTTGGAGACCAGCTGGATTAATTAATAATGCTCGCTTTTGGAGAAAATACGCTAGGCTCGGAGAGGAATTAGAAAATAGTCTTTTAGATGAAAAACTGAAAGAAAATATAATTAGCATCAAATTTGAAGAACTGTTAGAAAATCCATCAGAAATACTTAAACGTGTTTGTAAATTTATAGATATAAGCTTTGATGAATCCATGCTAGAGGAAGCTCATAATAATAGCCAGAAAGTATTCGCTGATTGGGAAAAGCAGTGGAAGCATAAAGCCAATTCAAGCATAGACCTGAGCCGGAAGGGTGCTTACAAAAAAGAGTTAAGCCAAGATGATCAAATAATATTAAATCACTTTCTCCAAAAGGATTTAACAGCACTCGGCTACGAAGTAGATTTACGTAATTTTAAATTTAAACATCTTATTTATATTTGGAGTAGTTACATAGGATTATTTAAGGCTCGGTTACTTCGATTTATATCGCAAGAACAGTAAGGGACTGGTCATTCATCCTCCTCAGCCTTGAACTTGCGCGTTTGCGAGCAGTCCTATGACATGCTTAGCAAGCAAACTGCTTCTGCCGCGATACCTTCCTCCCTACCAGTAAAACCTAGCTTCTCTG
>JBMOEX010000020.1:0-25821 GCA_049314535.1 Vampirovibriophyceae bacterium
ATAAGCTAATCGGTGCAAGGGATTTAGTCATAGGCGTAAGCCAATCTGGTGAAACAGCGGATACTATACTTGCCTTACAGAAGGCGAAATCAGCTGGAGCTAGACTCCTTGCCATTACGAACAGACCAGCTTCTGCGATAAATAATCTTTGTGGTGCTAATACTTACATCACCCCAGCGGATTTAGAGATTTCAGTAGCTTCGACTAAGGCTTATACTTCTCAGTTATTGGCTCATTATTTATTAGCTTTGCAGATAGCAACTGCAAGAAAAGCTATTAGCAGAGAGTTTTTCACTGATATCTTACATAATCTCAAGACTTTACCAGTGCTTTTAGACCAGATGCTGAATCGTGCGAATCACTATAAGGCAGCAGCGGTGAACTTTGCTGGTTACAGGGATTTTATCTTTTTAAGTCGTGGCATTAATCATACTACTGCGATGGAAGGGGCTTTGAAATTAAAAGAGCTTAGCTACGCCCATGCGAGTGCCTATCCTAGTGGTGAACTGAAGCATGGTCCTATCGCTATTCTTGACGAAAACGTGCCAGTGATTAGCATTGCGATACCGAGCATTTACCCTGACGAGCAGATAATTTATGAAAAGATTATCCATAACGCACTTGAAGCGAAGACGAGAAAATCACCGAGCATTCTTTTAACGACTGATTCTAACCAAGACCATGTCGAAGAATTCGACCTAGTTATGCGTATTCCAGATATAGATCAGCTCTTCAGCCCAATCCTAGCGACTATTCCATTACAGTTCCTAGCGTACTTTATCGCTGAGAACTTAGGTAAAGATGTAGATCAGCCGAGGAATTTAGCTAAGTCTGTGACCGTGGAGTAATTATTTAGTTATAGTAGAGATAATTTTTTCATATTGAAACATACATCTGAAGCTGATTTAAAATCAGTATCTTCCCATAAAAAACCAAAATTTCTTGTGTAATTCATGAAATATTTACGCCATATTTTAAAATTTAAAATTATTTGATTTGCAGCGTTGTATTTTTCATCAAAACGAGTATTTTTAAGGACGAAATCATCTTGAACACTAACTTTTAAATCTTTTATTGAATCAATATCCTCTAGGTCTACATGGTAAGTATTGCTTAGATCAGTATTTAGAAAATGTTCAATTTCTTCATCAGAGTAAATATCTTTATTTTTCAAGTATTCCTTATTTGGAACAGTAGTCATTTCTAGGAGTGTCATCTTTGAATCAGAAAATTTATAAAATACTTTTCCATGATCAACATTTAACTCCATTTCCCAAAAACCATTTTCCGTATTTATTTTAGCTTTTAAAATGCTGGCTTCTCGTACTTCAATACCTTTTAACATCTTCTGCTCCATTTCATAAGCTTCCAATAAAGCTTTCTTAACCAAGGGCTTTGTTGCGTATATATTCAGAAGTGAAACCTTGTCAAAATTTGTCATTTGTTGATATTCTACAACTACTTTGGTGAAAAATTAATTTTTGATCGTTGCTAATTCAGCTTTGGCTTCAGCGAGTAGCTTTTGCGTATTTGAATCACTATCATTTTGTTGATTCAAGCAGGGGTATGGATTTGATGGTCTGCTGTTTAAGTTTGCTTCAAGCTTTTCTATCTTAGTTTCTAGCTGTTCATTCCTATATTCTTTACTATCATCAATACTCTCACTAGCAATGTCCTTGAGTAGATTAACATAAGCTTTGGATGTAAACCGAGATACATTATCATTAGAGTTCTTACTTAGCAGGTTTTGAGCACTTTTAAGTTCTTTTTCTGCGGCTGCAAGTTCAATCTTTAATTCATTTTCTCGTGGATTTACTGGATTTTGATTGCAAGGAAATGGACTTGGAGCTGGAGCATTAGCTGCTAATGCCTCTTTTTCTTCTAGTAGAGCATTACGTTGTAACTCTTTGTTCTCAACATTTAATTGGAATAAATCTTTGGAGAGTTCTTTGATATTCTTATTTGAGTTGTTGTCTGATGGGTTTGAGAATTCAGCCTTTGCGGCAGCTAATTCAGCCTTTGCGGCATTGAGCTCTGCGAGTTTATTTTGTGGCTGTGTTGCACCTGGTTGAATACACGGTGCTGGTTGGGTTTGTGCTTCTGTCTCTTGCATTTCGGCACTTTCTGTCTTAGATTTATAGGGGTCTGGCATATCCCCACTCTTAATAGCTGCTGATTCTAAGGATTCTACTTTGAGTTTCAAGTTCTCTATTTTTAATTCTGAGATCTTTTGCTGTAAATCTTGGATATCTTCCGTTCCTGCTGCTTGACGACTAGGAGTAAAATTACTACCAGTGTTAATGCGTTGATTTACAGATGATAATCTGCTTGCATAGGCTAAATCAAAAGTAGAATCTACCATATTGTATATATGTGCTTGAAAATATTTAAGTTTAGGTTAAGTTCGCTATTGTTCTTTGGTTTTAAAGCAGTACTTATTTCTTATAAACATCAGAAACAGTCTTCAAACTAGACAAAGTATTACTCAAAGCCTTGACTTGATCAGCCATTTCAGCTTTAGCACTCTCAGGATCTTCTTCTTTACTGATTTCTAGATTTTTAATATCTTTATTTATTTTTTTAATACCGGTTTTAAGATCGTCTTTAACAAAACCATATTCTATACTACGAACAGCTCCGTGAGCAGATTCCACGATATTTTCTCTGGTTTGAACTGCTTCGTTGCCACTGAGATAATTTACTGTTTGATTCGCAAAGTCTTTAGTCATCTGTAAAGAATCCAGTAAGAGGCGGGTCGCATATTTAGTCATATAGGCTGCTGAATCTGAAGATGAGCCGCTATTAATCATTCCACAGCTGGTTATTTCTAATACTTGTCCGCCACCACGTTCTACGTCGTTAATGATTCTTGCATTTACATTATTATTATCTATGTGTAAATCTTTTTTAGTTACTAAGCCTTCGACTGCGACACCATTTGCATTTGCAAGTGGAAATACTTTTATAACTTTACCGATTTCGACGCCTCTCATATAGATTGGTGCACCACGTGAAAGCCCAGCTACATTAGGGAAGCTAACGATAAACTTTTGTTTGTCCTCACGATGACTGAACATATTCCAAGCAAACCAAGCTAAGCCTATGACAACTACAAAAGACAAAGTCTTCTGTAGAAAGAATTTTATTATTCCTAAAATAAGCTGCATAAATATTAGTCTACTTGGCTAGCTTTAAATTCAGCATCAATAACATCATCATTATTCGGGGAAGAATTACTATGATCAGATGAGGAATCAGAAGCATTTGAGCCTGAATCGCCTTGAGCGAAAGGTGCTATAGCTTTATTAAACTCCATCATCGCATTTTGTAAATCTACTGATTTTTGGGTGATAGTTTCTAAAGCGGCTTTATTCTTAATAGCTTCACGAGTTTCACCAGCAATAGCTTCTAATTTCGCTTTTTCTGATTTAATCTGCTCAGCGTAAGGTTTATCTTGATGATCTGTTAAAAGCTTTTCAGCACCATAAAGAATACTATCAGCTTTATTGATTTCTTCAGAATACTGTTTAAATTCATCGTCTTCTTTTTTTCTTTCCTCGGCTTCTCTAACCATTCTTTCTATATCTTTCTCAGATAGGTTAGTAGTCGCTGTGATAGATATTTTCTGTTCTTTACCAGAGTTCTGATCTTTAGCAGATACGTTTAAAATACCGTTCGCATCGATATCAAAAGTAACTTCTATCTTCGGAACTCCTCTTGGTGAACCAGGGATATCGCTTAATCTGAAGTCACCTAGGAGTTTATTTTCACTAGCTCTAGTTCTTTCACCTTGATAGATTTTAATGTCTACGCTAGTTTGGTTATCCTCTGCGGTACTAAAGGTTTCAGATTTTTTCGTAGGGATAGTAGTGTTTCTTTCGATTAACTTAGTCATAACACCGCCAAGAGTTTCTATGCCTAAGCTTAGCGGAGTAACGTCTAGTAAAACGATGTCTTTAACGTCACCAGCTAGAACACCACCTTGGATAGCAGCACCTACTGCTACTACTTCGTCTGGATTCACTCCCTGATTAGGTTCCTTTCCAGTGATATCTTTAACTATAGTTTTAACTGCGGGAATTCTCGTAGAACCACCGACCAGTACTACCTCATCTAAATCAGATAATTTGATGCCAGCATCGCTAATAGCTTGGTTTAAAGGTCCTTTTAATTTATCAAACAGTGCTGTAGAGAGTGCTTCGAATTTCGCTCTAGAAACTTTCATCTCTAAGTGTTTAGGTCCACTTGCATCAGCTGTAATGAAAGGAAGATTTATAGAGCTTTCTGTAAGAGTAGAAAGTTCTATTTTAACTTTCTCAGCTGCTTCCATCAGTCTCTGTAAAGCTTGTGGGTCATTACGAAGATCTATACCATTTTCTTTTTTAAATTCAGCTGCGATGTAATCGACTAGGATTAAGTCAAAATCATCTCCACCTAACCTAGAATCACCAGCAGTAGCTTTAACTTCAAAAACTCCATCACCTAACTCAAGTACGCTTACATCAAAAGTACCGCCACCTAAGTCAAATACTAAAATAGTAGAATCAGATTTTTTATCTAAACCATAAGCCAAAGCTGCTGCTGTAGGTTCATTAATAATTCTTAAAACTTCTAGTCCAGCTATCTTACCAGCATCTTTAGTAGCTTGTCTTTGAGAGTCGTTAAAGTAAGCAGGTACTGTGATAACTGCATATTTTACTGCCTGTCCTAGATAAGCCTCAGCATCTTCTTTTAATTTTCTTAGAATTTCAGCAGCCACTTCTTGAGGAGCATACTCTTTACCATTAGTCTTTATATTGACTGAATTATTATTACCCTTGACCGTTTCGTAAGGAAGCTGATTCACTACATCTTCTACTTCAGCCCAGCTATGCCCGATAAGTCTTTTAGAGCTGAATATAGTTTGTCTGGGTTTCATTACTCGACCGCGTTTTGCGATCTGTCCTACTGTAATTGCTTCAGCGAAAGTAACCACGGACGGCGTAGTTCTTGCACCTTCTGAGTTAGGTATTACTGTTGCCTGACCACCTTCCATAACTGCCACGCAAGAGTTAGTAGTACCTAAATCTATTCCTAATACTTTTCCATCGATTTTGTTAGCCATAGTAAATTATGATTATAGCAAAATTTTTTTTCTAGAATTTGTTAGGATTAAGCAGCATGCAGAAAGAAAAAGTAGTTAATAACATTATTCTTGTAGGAAGAGCAGGACGTGATCCAGAGTTAAGATATTTCGAGTCGGGTTCTTGTGTAGCAGATTTTTCACTTGCGGTAAATAGACCGACTAAAAATAAAGAGACCGATTGGTTCAATATAAAAGTATGGGGCAGACAGGCAGAGATAGCTGGTGAGTTTGTTAAGAAAGGTTCTCTGATTGCGATTGAAGGTGAGATAGATTTTGAGTCTTGGGTAGATAAGACTTCTGGGCAAGAGCAGAATAAATCTGTGGTGGTAGCTAGTAATTTACGTTTGCTTGGTGGTCGCGCTGATAATCAGCAGCCTTGAATCTAATCTTTAGTCTTTTCTAAAAATTCAATCATTGTTAAGAAAGTTGAGAAAACTATTTTTTTTAACTAGACACCATTTGTGAGGCTGTTAGAATTGATCTGTAAAGGTTTATGATCCGAAGAATTTTTAGTAGTGAAGAAGGAAGTGCATCGAAGTTTTTTATGCTTTCTGCCATTGTTTGGCTCGTTATCGGGATGGGAGCGGGTTTGCTTGGTGCTTTAGAGTTTTCTTTCCCAGACTTAACTAAAGGTGTAGCTCAATTATCTTTTACTAGATTGAGACCTGCTCACGTTAACACTGTAGCTTTTGGATGGCTGTCTATGGCTAATGTTGGGGCATGTTTATATATAATTCCAGCTCTTTGTAAGACTAAACTTTTCTCAGAGAAGCTGGCCAATTTTTCTTGTTACCTGTGGAATATCGCTATTGGTGTAGGTTTTATAACATTAGCTAATGGTTATACAGAAGGTAGAGAATATGCTGAGTATAGAGAACCTATAGATATTCTTATCGTTATAGCTTTAGGATCTGTTTCCTATAATCTTTTCAGAACCCTTTTAACTAGAAAGGTGAAGAAGCTTTATGTATCTGTTTGGTACATAATGGGTGCTTTCTTTTGGATGCCTATAATTTTCATAGTAGGTAATAGAACTTTTGTCGCTATGGATGGTCTTAATGACGGTATCCTGAACTGGTTCTATGGTCATAACATCCTTGGTATGTGGTTTACAGTACTTGGTGTCGGTATCGCTTACTATATGCTTCCTAAAATGAGTGGTAAGCCAATATGGAGTCATAGTTTATCTATGTTTGGTTTTTGGACTATCGCATTTTTCTACGCTCCTACTGGTACTCACCATTTACTTCAATCACCAGTACCAGAATGGCTAAAGGCTTTAGCTGTAATATTTTCAGCTGCATTAGTAATTCCAGTTATATCGGTATTAGTTAATTTTTATATGACGATGAAAGGCAGTTGGTGGATGCTCACTACTAATATGCCTATTAGATTTGTTCTGACAGGTGCTTTTTGGTATTTAATTACTTGTATACAGGGTCCTTTCCAAGCGACAAGAGGTATTAATTGGTACATCCACTTTACTCAATGGGTTGTAGGTCACGCTCATGCTGCCCTTTTAGGTACTTTTACTTTCTTTGTAATTGGGGCACTCTATTATGGAATTCAGAGAATCACTGGAAAAAGAATCTACAGTGTTAGATTGGTGAAATGGCATTACTGGCTGCTTTTGATAGGTTTCACACTATTCTTCTTGGCTTTGACTATAGCTGGTCTTCAGCAGTCAGTTGGCTGGGCTCTTGGTTATCCTGTCGCACAGTGGTCCTTAACTTTAATGCCTATGTGGCTTGTGAGAAGCATTGGTGGCACTTTGATGTTCTTTAGTAGCTGCCTATTTGCTTATAATATTTATATGACTTTACGTGAGCAGCCTATTTCTTCAGCTTTGGAGATTAAGGTCGCTGTTCCAATTGAAGGAGATTCTAACTAAAATGTCTGAAGATAATAACAAACAGGATTTAAAGTCACAGGGTATTAAAGGCTATCTGCTGCCAGCAGTAGTCGTGGCTTTTTCATTTGCCGTGATTTACACGGTCGTAGTCGCTATCCCGAATTTACCATCGCTTAAATCTAAGCCAAGTGAATATGCGATTGAATATATTGAGAAAAATAAGGATGGCTCGATTAAAAGAGATTCTAAAACTGGCAAACCAGTTCCTAATCAAGCAGGTAGAGGAAGAGCTATTTATTCAAGAGAAGGTTGTTTTTATTGCCATTCACAGTTCGTAAGACCGCAAGATAGAGATTTCGGTAGTAGAGTACGCGCTGGTGATTACGCTAACGAAACCCCTAACGTATTAGGAACCTCTAGAACAGGTCCAGATTTAAGTAATGAGGGTGGAAAGCTGCCAGACGAGTGGCATATAGCCCATCTTAAAGATCCTAGATTCTATACACCTGGTTCTATAATGCCTTCATTTAGTTTCTTGAGTGATGAGGAGCTTAAAGATTTAGTTGCTTATTTACAGACTTTAGGAAGAAAGAGGTTTGACGATCCAGCTAATCGTCATATTTATGAAGCTTATTTCCCAGAGGCTGATGAAGCTTTTTGGAAGGCTTCAGAGCACCATAAGCCTAATGTAGACAGTGCTGCTGCAGCTAATGCTGGAGCAGGTATCTATAGACAGAACTGTGCAGTGTGTCATGGTTTAAATGGTCTAGGTAATGGGCCTAATGCTTTAGCTATGGCTAAAAAGCCTGCTAATTTCTCAGATCCGAAATATAAGAAATATTCGAATGAGACTTGGTATTGGAGAGTAGCTGAGGGTGTACCTGGTACGAGAATGCCTAGATGGAAACTGAAATTAGAGCCTCAACAGATGTGGTATTTAGTTGCTTTCTTGAAGACATTACCTCAAGACGAAAAGCCTATCATTGAGCCTTATCAAAGCATTGACAGTGCAGCTTGGCAATCTCAGTCAGCACTTCCAGCTGGAATCGTAAGTAATTATGAGAAGTTAAGTGCAGGTGCTGCTAAGTCAAGCACGGGAGGTTCAGCTAGTGCTCACTAATTTATTAATTCAACTCAATGATTGGATATTGCTTACTTTTAACAAGGAAGCTTTAGCCATATTTGCTGTACTTTGCATAGCTTTTTTCGCTGTTGCTGCAATGTTCGTCTACTTTGGGTTTCAGAGTGGGGAATTTACTAATCAAGAGGATGCTAAGCTCGAAATGCTAGATTGCTAGGAGAAAGATAATGACAGAAAACAACCCTAATGACGAAATGTCGCCTATAGCTTATGGAGTACCTACTGGTCTATCTGTTCAAGGAGCTCAGCCGACTCAGGAATATAAAGTAGGTCACAATAAGCCCCCTCTATTTTTGATAGTACTCTATGTGGTGGTTATTATATGGTGTGCTATTAGTTGGATTCCTTTTTACGGGTATTAATTCTAAGGAACTTTTATATGTTAAGTAAAAATTTAGCTCTCTATTTCATCATCACTCTTCTGTTTGGCTCTGCCTTATCTTCTTCTGCTTTTGCAGCGGTCTCCTACGAGAAAGAAGAATTAGTGAGTAGCACTATTAAAAAATGGCAGCCTAAAATTCCAGCAAACGAATTTCCTTCACATCAGCCCTCTACAGTTTCTGGTAAAGAAGTTTACAAAATGCACTGTGCGATGTGTCATGGCAGTGAACCAAATGAGGTTTTAACTAAGGATCAATTAAGGTCAAAGTCGCCAGAAGAGCAATACATTATCATTAAAAATGGTAATGCTAAGGGTATGCCAGCTTTTAAAAATAAATTATCTCGTGATGAAATTTGGGATGCTTTGATGTATGTCAGAGCTGGGGTTTTAGGCTATTACCCTTTAAATTCAGATGAGCTTGCTAAGATGAATGCTATTTTTGGTGGAAACTGTGCGGTTTGTCACGGTACTAGAGGTCATGGAGATGGTCCTTTACATAAATCTTTAAATCCTGTTCCTGCGAACTTTAACATGTTCCAGCGCTTATATACTAGGTCTGACAATAGATTACACAAAGAACTTACTCATGGTATTCCATGGACAGCTATGCCTGCTTGGAAAAACAGAGTTGATTTTAATCAGAATTATAAATTTGATGATGAGATGATTTGGAAATTAGTTACTTATGTAAGACAGTTTGGTTTCTCTCAAGAAATTGATAGACTTGATATAGGTAGACAGAAACTAAAAGATTATGAAAAATCAATTGGGAAGGGCAAATAAGGAATTTTAATATGGACATGAAATTTGAGAAACGTGATCTGATAAAAGTTTTACTTTCTATTCCAGTAGTTGGAGTAGTGACCTCTGTATTACTTTCACCTTTTGTAAGATATTTAAAACCAAGTTCTGGTCCAATAGCGACTTTAGAAGTTTTTAAAACACCAGATAAGCCTCAAGCTATTTCGATAGTGAGCTTTCCTGTAACTGATTTTCCCACTCCTTGGTCATTTAAGTATTTTATGTTTCAGGAAGCGAATAGGGAATATACTTCTGTTGGCAATCAGATCAAAACTATTCCAGGAGCAGCTGTTAGATTGCCTGTTAATGAGGCTGATGGGAAACCTAAGTTTGTAGTTTTTTCAAGAGTCTGCCCGCATTTAGGTTGTGTTTTTAATTTCGTTCCAGAAGAATCAGAAGTGGCTAAGGGTTATAACTATACCCCTACTTCTGGACAGAAGGTATTTGCTTGTCCTTGTCATCTTTCAGTTTATGATCCGATGCAGGAAGATACTAAAGGCAGAGGTAAAGTAGTTTCAGGACCAGCTCCTAGATCACCATTCAAGTTTAACTTCAGTGTTGATAATGGTGTTTTAGCGATACAGAGTCTTGAGTCTGGAGGTATTTCTTAATATGACACTTACTGATATATTGTCTAAGCTTCCTTCTATTGAGCAGATTAAAAAATTTGCTCAGGATAAATTAAAGAATATCGATTTTTTTGATGAGACTTATAAAGATAAGTATGTTGAGAATGTTTGGTATAAACTAGGTCCAGTTCAGTGGCTTACGTGGATGCTAACTATACTTACAGGTGTTTTACTTATAGGTGTTTATATTCCTACTACTGAGCAGGCTTACGACAGTATTATTAGGATTCAGTCAGAAGTTCCTTTTGGTTGGTTGATTAGAGGTATGCATAAGTATGCCGCAGATGCTTTTATTATTATCTGTACGATGAAGCTTTATAGAATGTTTATCTGTGCTGATTACAAAGGTAATCGTGAGCTTAATCTCTGGATCTGTTTCTTTTTATTATTATTAGGTTTTTATTCTGGTCTGTCTGGATATCTTCTAATCTGGAACCAGAGAGCTTTTTGGGCGACTAAGGTATTTGCGACTTTCCCTGGTTATATGGATCAGTTTGGTCTTAATTTAGCTTTCCTGGGAGCTACTGTAGTGAATAAGCTTATAGAATGGGGTGTTCCATCTAGCTTGCCAAGATTACCTGTTGAGCAGGGTGGTGGAATCCTGCTTGATATGAAGCTTTTAAACCAGTATATTAATTTTAATGTTGGGATGACTACTCAGCAGATACTGCTTGGTGGTAGTGCGATCGGGCAGGCTACTATTACTAGGTTTTATTCTATGCATATGGCATTATCAACTCTTGGCCTTATAGTGGTTGAGCTTTATTTTTATAGTAATAAGAAAAAGAGATTTAATATACCATGGACAGAAGGTTTCATGATTATTGGGATGGTAGCTATCGCTGCGACTGTGTTTCCTGCGGAAATGGGCTCTAGAGCTGATGCTGCTGTTACTCCTTTACCGATACTTTCTGACTGGTATTTTCTTGCTCTTTATCAAATGTATAAGTATATAGAGCCTGTTTTAGCGACTTTCGTTACGATGTTAATTCCAGCGACAGTTCTTTTCTTGCCTTTCTTTGATAATAGTAAGGAAATGCATATTACGAAAAGACCGATCATAATGTCTGTGACGATAATGGGTTTTCTTAATTTTATTGTCTTTTCTGTCTTGATTATTTTAAATATTGCGAACATCAATAATGATCCACCTTTCTGGGTGGCAGGTAGCGTTATCATTGTGGCTTTTGGTATTTATTTTTCTTGCTTGCAGCGTGGAAATAACTATTGGAAACTATTGTTGACATTTTGTCTTTTCCTAGGTCTTTATTTATCAAGAATTCATACTCAGCCTTACTTTGGTTTACCTCTAGGTGGACTTTTGGATACTACATTCTTGAAAGATGGATCTTGGGGGCGTATGTGGATATTCTATGGTGGTTTTGCGGCTCTACTCATCGCAGTGCTTTATATAGAGAAATTCTTGCCGAAAAAGAAAGAATCTCTAGAATCCTCAACAGTGGAGGCTTCTAATGCCTGAGATTATGGAGAAGAAAAATTCTAAGCAGAAGTTTTCGCTACTTTACTGGTTGGTTTTCATTACAGGGATTATCGCTCTTTCTCAGTTTTTTGGAGCTCATAATTATTTTCTTGCGAAGCAGGACCTCCAAGGTATTTTAGTTATTATTCTGAGTGTGATTACTTTTTTTGCATCTATGATATTTATGACTTATAAAATCTACTCAGAAGAAAAAGATAAGAATAATCTGCGTGTGAGCTTTACACCTTATGAAAAGCTTTATATGTTCTTGAATAAAGGAGCTAAAAATTAGCATGACTAAAAATTCGATTGATAAAAATGACCTTGGATTCTTGATAGCGATTGCTGTTGCGGTTTTAAATCTAGGTCTTTTTGGCATCATGTTTGGATTGATGGGCTACTTTGAACTCATCGGTGCTGATCAGAGTTTCTTTGATGAAGGCACTAAAAATAATCTAAAGATTATAAATTCCATTTTAGAGTTTGCTGGAATAACTATAGATGCTGATACGCCAAGAAAGGTTTCTACTTTGGGTTATTCGATTTGTTTAGGAGTTGCTTTGACTAGCACCTTCTTTGCTATCGTTATTGGTAATAGAAGACCAGTAGAAGAATACGAGGTTACGGTTGCTAAACCATAAGGAATTTTATTATGCTAACTAGTTTTGTCAGAAGCGGTCAGAAAGTAATACTAAGAATAGAAGACATTTTAAATAAAGTCTTCAGTTCGGAGCAGAACTTACTTTATTATCACGGTGCTATGCCGAATTTCTGTATGTGGATGCTCTTTCTATCAGGGCTTTTACTGTTTGCATACTACACACCGACTCTAGAAGCGGCTTATCAGTCAGTTGAGTATATTACTGATAAATTACCATATGGAGACGTAATTAGAGGAATACATAGATACGCAGCTGATGCAATGTTGCTTACTGTTATACTTCACGCTCTGAGAGTTTATTTCACGGATAGATACAGAGAGTACAGGCTCATAGCTTGGTATTCAGGCGTAGCACTTTCTGTGTTTATGCTTATCATCGGTATTTCTGGTTATATTTTAGTGTGGGATGAGAGATCTTTTATCATAGTAACTAAAATTACTGATTTCTTAGGATCACTGCCTTTTATTGGCAGCTTTTTGGCGAGTGCCTTTCTAAACGGTGATGTAATTTCTAACTATACGATGAGCATGTCGTTCTTCTTGCACACTGGCACCTCATTTGCACTGTTAGTTTTATTATGGGTGCATTATATGAGAATTTCTCGACCTGTAGTAAACGTTACTTGGGCTATAGGTTCATTAATTTCTGGTATCATACTGCTTTTCGCTGGTTTATTCCCTGCGATTTCTGGTCCTGAAGCGAAGTTTACCGTGGAGCCATCATATTTTGATATTGATTGGTTCTATCTATGGTTATTTCCATTGATTGATACTGTTGGAAATATTGGTGCATGGCTAGTTTTAATAGCAGGTATTACTTTAGTTACTCTATTACCTAATTTCGTTAGAAACCATGATAAAGAGCCAGCTTCAGTATCTAAGGATCATTGTGTTGGCTGTAGACTCTGTTCTATAGACTGCCCTTATGAGGCTATTTATATGGCTCCTAGAAATGATGGTAGTAAGTATAAGGAAATAGCAGTGGTTATTGATGATAGATGCGCAGAATGTGGTCTCTGTGTGGGTGCCTGTAATTTTGATGCTATAGAATTACCTAACTATAAGTCACCACAGGTAATGGACGATATTAGAATCGCTCTCCAGTCTTAGTTAATAAACTAAATTCATTATTCATGCATAATTAAGGATATAAAAATGACTCAAGCAGAAACTCAATCAGAAAATAAACTTAAAACCAAGGACGAAGTTAAAGTAGCTGTTATAGCCTGTGCTCGCAGTGTTAATCTTGAAGGAGAACTTAGCGCTACTAAGCTTAACGGCGTGAGTAACTGTGATGTGATTCAAGTCCCGTGTAGCGGTATGATTCAACCACGTATGATAGAAGCTGCTTTTAATGCTGGTGCTGATGGTGTTATCGCTATGGGTTGTCAGATTGGTGACTGTCATTTCAGAGAAGGTAATAAGTTCTGTAGAGAAAGATTACTAGGGCAGAGACCACCGATGATTAAAAAGACTGTTCCGAAAAGAAGACTTAAAGGACTGTGGATGTCTGAAGTTCAAGTGGATGATTTTAAAGCGAGGGTAGAGGATTTTAAAGGCTATGTCGCTGAACAGTTAGTCGAGGAACAGAAGGGTAACTAAAAATGGCTAAAACGAAAGATAACGTAAATATCCTAATGGAAAATTTTATTTTCTATGCGATGTTTTTTATTGCTTTGCTTTTAATTGCTAGCTTTGGGCTTATTGCTGAGGCTTAATTGCTAGAATCAGTCTAATGCCTGAAAATTTTCTTCTTTCCGAAAAAAAATCTATAGATTCGGAGAATATAATTACTGCTATAAAAAATGCTAAAACGGCAGTAGTAACATCTCATGTGAATCCAGATGGTGACACTCTTGCTTCTATGCTTGCTTTAGCTAGAATTTTAGAGAGCTTCGGTTTAGAAACTGTTCATAGAGTAATGCACGATGAAGTGCCGTCTTTTTATAAATTTTTCCCAGATCAAGAAAAAGTTTTATGTTCGATGAAGGATATCGACAGGGAGAAGCTTTTAGAGGAATATGATATTAGTTTTAGTTGCGACTGTGGTTCAGTGCAAAGGCTCGGCTCGGCTGGATTAATTTGGCAGAAGGCTAAGTTAACTTGCAATGTCGATCATCACCTCTCTAATCCACTCTATGCTGATTTGAATTGGGTAGATGTTAATGCGACTTGTACTGGTCAAGTGGTTAAAGATATTATGCTTCATTTAAATGAGCTTATTGAGGCAGAGCCTTTAAATAAGGGGACTGCTCAGAGAGAGCCTTTAAGTATTAATAAGGATTTAGCGACTTTACTGTTTATAACGTTACTAACCGATACTGGTGGTTTTAGGCATAGTAACACTAATGCTGAGGTTTTCACTTGGGCAGCTGAACTCACTAATCAGGGTGCAGAGCCTAGTAAATTATTTAATTTACTTTTTAATCAGATGCCTTTTAGAACTATAAAAGTTATAGGTGCAGCATTGGATGCTGCTGAGATTATTGAGTTAGATATTAACGCAGAAATTGGAGTTCACGAGCAGTGCCGAGAGATAATTCCCAAGAACAAATTAAGAATAGCTTACACTACTACTACTAAAGAAACACTAAGCAAACTATCTGCTAAAGAGGAAGATACAGACGAGATAGTAGATCATCTAATGCGTATTAAAGATATTAATATGTGTATCTATCTCCGCGAGGATACAAAAAACGAATCTAATTTTAAAGGCAGTCTAAGAAGCCTCTGCGAGATTGACTGTTCTAAGATTGCGAATCAGTTAAACGGCGGTGGGCACGCCCGAGCCGCCGGCTTTAACTGTTCAGCAAAGAGCTTCCATCAGCTGAAATCTATAGTCTTAGAAAAAATAGTCGAATACATTAAAGAGATTAATTAGAATTAAGCCACTAAAAACTGAATCTGATTAAGAGATTCTATGATTAATTCAGCTCTTTCCTGGTCACTCATTTGATCTAAATGACACCAGTTATTCATCACCCATTCTTTTTTATCTTCATCAATAAATTCCTCATTTTCGTCAAGGAATTCTTCTAATGTAGCGTATTCTCGATGATAGTAGATCATTGCGACACTATCAGCTAAATAAGCGATACACAGACTGTCATCTGGATATCTATCAATTAAATCATGGCAATCTACCAAAAATTTTTCAAGAAGCAAATTAGAATTTAATTTACTTGTTACTATGAAATCGTCGTGTTTCACGTTTTACCCCCCTATTAACTTATATTTCTCTTATTTGTAGGGCAGGTTAACTAAGGGTTAAGTTAGTGAAAATATTTTGATTTTCTTTGATCCCATTTCAAAAAATCTTAAAACTCACCTAAATATTCTAAGCCATCAGCACTAGAATTCACTAAAATAGCGGTTTTTGCTTTTTCTGCTAAATTGTAATGACTATAAAAATCCTCAATCAAAGTTTTTTTTATACTGTCTATTTTCTCACTTGAGACTATGGCTATATTATTACCACCTAAGCCGGCTCCCATAATTGAGCAGGCATAAACTCCTTCTAAACTTAAGGCAAAACTTTGTAAACTGTCATTAAATGGGGTGCTAGATCTATAGGCACCTATATGATTCGCTAATTTAAGATTCATATTTACGCTCTCTTGGGCTGCAAAAATAGTATTACCTAATTTGAGATCTGCTGAGAAAATCATGGGGTGCGGTGAGCTATCTGAAACCCATTCGGCTAGATGCGAGAGATTTACATATTCAAACATTTTCTCTATACAGAAATTTTGTTTGAGATCTTTAAGGCGGGCTCCTTCGGCTAGTGCATAAAGAGCAAGGTTAGAGAGCTTTTTATCATCTTTAATTTCTTTGAGCTTTTTTAATTTTTCTAAAATTTCTTTATCTGTCAGCTTATAGAGTATGTCACCAAGTGAACTTTGACCTTGGGATTGCTCGCAAACTCCAATTTCTGCATTTGCGTCGTTCTCTAAGAAAAAAGGAGTAAATTGATTCAGTTCTTTATATCGATCAAAATATTTTTCCTTGAGTCTATATTCGTCACTAGTTTTTTCAGCTTTAATAAAACTAGGTAAAATCATAAAACTAACACCTTCTGGAATTTTTTGATATTTAAAACTCAGCTCTGGAAAGAGTTTTATAAAGCAAAAATGATTTTTGCGTGAGAGTATTTGGGCAGCTTGATCTCCTAGTCCAGAATTAAATCCTTTAGCTATTTCAATTTTTTGGCAGAATTTTAAAAGATCTAAGAGATCATTAGTATTTATAATCGCTTCTATACTGTCTGCTCCTGAATTTAAGAGATATTTAAAATAGGTCTTATCTATGTTTTTTAGTAAACCTTGGCTATGCAAGGCTCTTGTAAGAGACATAAATGAGGCTAGTATGAGTGCGTGAGATGAACTCATTCCCGCAGCGGCTGGTAAATCACTATTAACTACGATTTTTAAAGAAAGGATCTTAGCTAAATCAAAGTTAAGATCTTCTTTAGATAAAAGATCCAAGATCTTGAGTATGTAAAAAGTCCAGTTAGACTTATTATCATTTAGGCATTGATCAGATATTGTTGATTTTATTGCTGAAATATTCTCTATGACTTGATCTTGACTTAAAATTAATTCTTGGAAATCTGGATTGAGATTATAGATTTCTATAAAAGCTTGTGCTGAAATATTAGGAGTGCTAATTTCCCCAAGAGCTAATACTGAAACCTGCACGGCAACTAAAGTTTCGTAATTAGCTGCTAAATAAAGTAAATCATTATTTACATAATCACAGTGTTTACTGAAACTTAAGCGCCCAGGGCAGCGTGATATATGTATTTTAGAGTTTCGTAAGCTAATCTCGTTAAGATCGCTGTCTAGTAAAGGATTGGGGATATATTTAGGACGATTAAAACATGGGTGCTGTTCAAGCTTCGAGAGTAAAAAATCTTTCATGGGACTCATTCAGAGCCCTTCACTCAGGAAGTTCAGCTTGGCCAGTTTGAATTTTAATTGCTTGAATTAGATCATTTGGTTCAATAAAACCTTCTTCAAGTAAGATTCTGCCAATAGGAAATCTTTCCAAAGGATCTTGCTGAGACTGCATTTCAAGGGCTTTAGCTAATTTATCATCAGTTAAGACACCTAATCTTATAAGAATTTCACCTAGCTTATATCGTGCACTTGAATTCATTGATCTTTATTTTACCTTAAGAAAGCCCTGCTTAGAGCTAATTTCTACTATGATGTTGAAAAATTTTAGCTAATTAAAACTAAGCTACGAAGACACCTGAAAGTGGGAATTTATAGCTGCTTGATTTCTCATCTGACTCGTTCATTCGCTTTCACCATCTTCGTAGCAAAACTGATTATAGCTTATAAGGATCTTCTATGATCCTTGCCTTTGCAGAACTAGCTATTATAGTAACTTTACTTGGGCTAGCTTCTATAACGCCGTCACCGACATCATATTTAATATCACCCTTTACTTCTTCGTAGAAACTAATTTTTAATGTACCAGAGACTATGTCTGATTTTAATTCAGCGTGGTTAGGTAAAATCGTCAAACCACCAAGAGAGGTAAAAAGCTTAACTTTCTTAACCTGATCAGCAAGCAAAATACCTTCTGGAGTGATAAGTTCTAAATTTAAAAATTTATTATCTAGCTTTAACACAACAGAAATCTAGGATAGCATGTTATAGATGAAAGTAGCTCTATGTCTAAAAAAAATCGCCAACTCCTCCTCTTAATTCTTATCCTACTGTATAGTATGATGGGTGATAGCATGGCAACGACCAAGAATAAGCCAAAAAATATCAATTTTATTAAAAAATCCAATGGTGTAGAGGAGTACAAGCTAGATAATGGCTTGAAAGTCTTATTAAAACAGGATCTTAATGCTCCATTGATTTCATTTCAAGTCTGGTATCGAGTGGGTAGCCGTGATGAGATTGGTAATGAAACTGGAATGGCTCACTACCTAGAACACATGATGTTTAAGGGTACTAAAGAATTTAGAAAAGGTGAGATAGCTCAGGCGATTCAGCTTAAGGGTGGTGTCTTTAATGCTTTTACCAGCTATGATTACACGGGCTATTATGAGAATTTCGCACCAGAGAATTTAGAATTAGCTATTAAAATAGAATCCGATCGTATGCGTAACTCTAGGCTAGAGCAGGAAGAGATAGATTTAGAGAGAAGTGTTATCGTTTCTGAACTGGAAGGTGGAGAAAATTACCCAAGTACTATTCTGGGGAAACAGCTTAGAGCCACAGCTTTTCAGAAGCATTCTTATCATAACCCAATTATAGGCTGGCGTTCAGATCTTGATAATATCAAGGAGCCTAATATGCGAGCTTTTTATAATAAATATTACGCTCCAAATAATGCTTTTATAATGCTTGCTGGTAATTTTGATAAGGAACTAGCTTTAGATCTTGTTCATAGATATTTCGATTCGTATAAAAAAGCAGAAAATATAAGCCATGAAGTTGCAGTAGAACCAGAGCAGAAGGAATTAAGAAAGTCTTATATTTATTATGAGGGGCAGGTTGCTTTACTGGGCATGGCTTTCCATATTCCAGAGTTTGTTCACCCAGATTTACCAGCATTAAACATTATAGATGAGATACTTTTTAATGGTACTTCTTCGAGGTTAACTAAGAAGCTCGTAGACACTGGGCTTGCAATAGATGTTCATGGTTATGCTGAGTCTAATAAAGATCCAGCACTTTATAAAATAGTAGCTAATTTAAATCCTGAAGCGAATATAGAGAAGATAGAAGCCGTTATTGATGCTGAATTAGAAGATATTAAGCTTCATGTTACTAAAGAAGAGATGGAGTTAGCTAAAGCTAGAGTAGAGTCTTCCGCAATTTATCAGCGAGATGGTGTTTATGATGAGGCTTTACAGATTGCTTATTTTGAGGCGATTGCTGGGGATTGGGAGAATTACTATCACTGGTATGAATCACTTAAAAAAGTTAGTGTTAGTGATGTTAAAAAAGTTGCTCAGAAGTATTTCGTACCGCGCAATAAAACAGTAGTTTATAAACTACCTAAAGATCCAGGTAATTCACTCGTGGCAAGTAGCCCGAAATCTAAGAAAGTGAAAACAGATGATAAAGAATTCTATGGCTCTGCAGTTGTTGAACCTTTAGACAGCTCTAAATTAGAGAGGCTTTTAAAGATTACTGCGCCTAAGTATTCTAAGGATAAGATAAAGAGTGTTTTTAATTTTGCACTGAAACCTATTCACATAGATAAATATCCGAGTTTAAAAGTAGTTTTAAAAGAAGACCATAATATTCCACTTGTTTATATAAAAGCTTCTACTTTTGCAGGTTCGGCTTTGGATCTTGAGAAGCCTTGCTTAGCTTATCTTACGGCAAATATGCTGGAAAGAGGTTCTAAGCATAGAGATAAATTTACTATAGCTAAAGCTTTGGATACTTATGGTGCAGATATAGAATTTGAACCAGGTAAAGAAACCAGTGCTGTAGAGATATCCAGTCTGAAAAAGAATTTATCCAAGGTTATGGCTATTTTTAAAGAGGTAATCACAGAACCGCTTTTCTCAAAAGTTGAATTAGAGAAATTGAAGAAAGAGCTGATAGAAACTATTAAACAGCAAGATGAATTCCCTAGTAGTGTCGCTAGGAACGAAATGTATCGTTTAATTTACCCTAAAGGTCATATATTTTATGCTCATAGCAGTGAAGAGAAAATTAAATCTATTCAGGCGATTAGCTTAGCGGATATAAAAAACTTTTACCAGAAAAATTATGGATTAGACCAGATGAAAATCGCTATCGTTGGTGATATTGATGCAGCAGAAGTGAAATCTTTAATAGAGTCTAATTTCAGCCCATGGCAGAAAAAGAATAAGGCTGTAGTGTCTAGTTCTCCAAGTTTAAAGCTGCAAGCACCTAAGACTAAACATATTAAGAAGGCTCATAAAAAACAGTCTGAGGTTTACATGGGGCATATCGGCTTTATAACGAGAAAAGATCCAGACTTTTATCCATTGTTTATAGCCAATTATGCTTTAGGCGGCAGTCCATTATCTTCTAGGCTAGGTTCTAAGGTTAGGGATGAGCATGGCTTAGTTTATAATGTGGGATCTACTTTCCAAGCAGGTTTGGTTCCGGGTCCTTTTTATATAACCTTAGGCAGTAATCCTAATAATGTAGATAAGGCTATAGAACTCACGAAGGAAGCGGTTCGGGAGTTTTTACGAACTGGTATTAGTGAAACAGAGCTGAAAGCGACTAAATCATTTTTAACTGGTTCCTTTGCAGTAAGGAACTTGTCTTCAAATGAGGATGTTACAGATGTCGCTAGTCAGATGCTTCTCTATGATTTAGATTTAGATTACCCACAGAATTATGCTGAGATTATTAATAGTATAAGCTTGGAGAAAGTAAATGAAGCTGCAAGAAAATATATTCATCCTGATAGATTTAACGTCGTTGTAGTCGGACCTTAGGAGCGTGTAGCCGAACTCCAATTTCGGCGTTTTCGTCGTCCTCAGCCTTGAACTTGTTCGTTCGGCTACACGCTCTTAGGGGACTTGTTTGCAGTCAGTCCCTTTAGACTAGCTCTGAGCAGAACTGAATAAGTTTTTCTTTAGTCGTCATAAAGCGTATGCCGAGTGCATCCCAAGTGTAGATAATCGTCGAAGTATTTCCGGCATCTACCCACAGCTCTATTTTAAAAGAGTTGGCGTGACTTTTACTGATGCGTAGTTCTATACTGGGTTCTAGTGGTTCAAAAACAAAATGCTCTTCTTCATTTTCTAAAAAACTTTTTAAATTTTCGCTTAAGTTTTTTAATTCATTTATGGGTTTTATATTAAAGCAAAAGAGCCCTTTTACTTCATTAGGGTTTTTATCACTGGAGTGAAATACAAGGGTTTTAGTTCCAGAGTGAAGTTTAAGCTCATAGGATTGCCAGCTTTGCTCTTCTTCCTTATGGCAAGTATCTTTTATCGTAAAAGTATTTTTTAAATCTAACTCAAAAAAGACTTTACTGTCATTCGAGTTATTATCATCACTGCAAGTTAAAATTGGCATACAAAATACCATTTTAACCTAGAAAAATTCCCAGAATGGTTTTAGTAAAATATTATAAATCTTCTTCATGCACAAAGGCAAAACGATCTATACCAGCTAAATCCTTGTGTATAAATGCTTTAGGGAAAATTTCCAGTATTTTAGGAGTTTGCTCATAGCCAAACTCAAAGGCAAAAAAACCATTGGGTTTAATTAAGCCTTTTAATTGTTCTCGAATATGCGCGTAGGGAAAGCCGACTAAAGCATGTTTAGGTTCGTGCATTAATTCTGCAGCAAGGCTAATATAATCAGATTCTGGGATGTAGGGTGGATTAGAAATCACTACATCAAAATATGGTGGTGAGGAGCGAATTATAGGTAATGCGACTGGAGAACGCTGCTGACTTAAAAAAGGGTCTAAATAGTCACCAAGAATAAAATTAATATCTTGCTTGTATTTACTTGCATTAATTAAAGCCACATTCAAAGCATCTTTGGAGATATCACTAGCGTAAACATTCGCACTAGGTAAGGCTCTTTTCAGGGCAAGAGCGATACACCCCGATCCAGTACAGAGATCTAATATAGTTATCTGTCTTAATTTATCTTCTTTAATCTTCTTGAGAGTTTCACTGACTAATAATTCTGTCTCTGGGCGAGGGATTAGCACTGTATTATTTACGAAGAGTTCTAGGTCTAGAAAATAAGCCTCCTCCAAAAGATAAGCTAGTGGAATATGTTTTTCATTACGCAGTTTAACTATTTCTTGAATTTTTTTTATTTGTTGAGAGGATAAGAGGAAATCTTTTTCGGTGAAAAGCTGATGAGGATTGATATCTGCTATCGCTTTTAATATTATTATTGCTTCTCGCTTAGCTTCATCAGTCTTTAAAGATATTAAAAGCCAGTTATATATATCTTGTAGTTGATTGGAGATCAGCACTAGAACGCTTATTCTAACATCTATCTCATCTAGTTAATATTAATGAGACCGCTGCATCTTGTCTAGCGGTCTCAAGCTGATAATCAGAAGTTTTAGTATCTATAAAAACAAAAGCGGCCACGATCGTGGCCGCCTTATGTACTTCTCCCTTTCCCAAAAAATTCATGTAACTGTAACTAATTCAAACTAGGTCAAGAAAAGAAGTATAACTGAATCCCAGTAAGGATTATATATTTAGTATCGATTGCAAGATCTCATCTGAGATACTTATGGTTCTTGCACTTGCTTGTAAGCCCCTTTGATAGGCGATCATGTCAGAAAATTCTTCAGCGATATCGACGTTAGCCATTTCTAAACCACCAGCAATAATCTGTGTGGAATCTACTACTGGGGCGGCTTTATCACTTGGACCGCCAAGCATGGCTAATGAAGCGACACCAGAGTTTGGTGATTCTATGTACAGTGAAGAACCTTTCGCGACGAGACCATCATAATTTCTAAAGTTGGCGATAAGAACTCTGCCGATTATCATTCTTTCTGAACTATTACCGAATACTGATATAGAACCATCTCCACCAATCGATACATTGGCAACAGAATTTTCTATACTAGAATCGACAACGTAAAAGAAAGGAGGAACTTTAATCGGATCAAAAAGTCTCTGCATATCGACTGTTTTTATGTAAGGTACATCATCTTCACCGATAGTGATATTAGTAGAGACCCTCATATTGCCCGCAGCTGGTATAGCTGGAGCACCACCTGGAAAAGTTAAACCACTGCCAGGTGGAACTCCTACTGGATTATAAGTGAAACCACTAAAGGCTTCTTCGAATCTAGTAACACCAGGCTTTAGTCTGAGTCTTAATTGAACTATATTTCCAGTAGCTGCCTTTAACTCAAAAGTATTAGTAGTAGTACCCATAGGAACAGAAGGGTCATATTCAAAGGAATACACTTCACCTGGAGGAATGGATAAAGTTTCATCATATACGATATCAAAATTACCAAAGGCATTCAAGGTCAAAGATAAGGTACCAACACTTGCCATGTTAACAGTTGCTGTGGAATTGGCTAGAGATCCTCTGATGCTTAACTCCGTTACTCTGTTTTGGTCAAAAGAGGGTGCACCAGGTCCACTTGTGGTTACACCAGTTGGACCAGTAAGAGAAGTATGTGCTGGTGCGTCACCTATAGCTGCACCAGGATTAATCTCTTGGTCTGTCCACCAAATTGCACTTGAATAGTTTTCTATGGTTTTAGCTTCACCCGTTTTATCGTTATAATATGTAGCTCCCATAACTTTCATACCACCAGTGGTAACGAGGTTTCCAGCTGCGTCTAGTTTGAAATTACCATTACGAGTATAAAGGCTGTTCTTCAAACCTTCACCTGCGGTTACACCTGCGCTTACTACCATAAAACCATTACCATTGATAGCTAAGTTTAAGGGTTGACCAGTGTTTCTTATAGAACCTTGGTCAAAAATAGTTGCTACGGAAGCAAGGTCTACACCAGATCCTACCTCGATTGGATTGGTACCACCAGACCTAGTGGAAGGGTTACTACCCTGTCTTATAACAGTAGAAACTGTCTCTTGAAAAGCGACCTTGGTTTTTTTAAAAGCTATCGTATTAACGTTGGACAGGTTGTTTGCAACTACCGCTACGGCTTTTTGGCTTTCTGTAACGCCTTTTGCGCCTATGAAAAGTGAACTAATGGGCATTTACTTTATCTCCTTACCTATCTAACTAAACCTATTGTTGTACTAAGCATGTCATCATTCGTTGTTGTGGCTTTAGACACTGCTTGGTAGGCTCTTTGCAGAGCCATTAAATCTACTAATTCATTAGAAAGATCGACATTGCTTCTTTCTAATGCCCCAGCTGAAATTCTTGTCGATGAAGTCGCTGTTCCAGACTGTAATGCTGATGAAAAGTTCGCTAAGCCAGAAGAGCCAGTTTCTATGAATAGGTTGGAGCCTATATTAACTAGACCTTCTGGGTTATTGAAACTAGCAAGCTGAATCTGATCCAGAAATACTGGATCTTGATTGTCATAACTCACTTGTATTTCCCCTGCTGGACTTATCGAAAAGTCAGACCTATTTTCAGGGAACGTAATTCTCCCCCCGCCTGAGGACATTACATAATTGCCATTAGCATCGACTAAATTTGACTGAGAATCTATATTAAAATTACCTGTTCTGCTGTAATATAAGTCTCCAGCAGCGTTCTGAAGTACAAAGAATCCTGAACCAGAGAGAGCCATATTGGCACTGCTTTCGGTGAATTCTAAGCCTCCTTGAGCGAAGTTAGTGCCCGTGGATACCAAGTAAGAACCAGACTCTGATGAGCCGCCTACTGCGTTACTACGAACATTTTCAAAGTTTAAGAGTCTTTCTTTAAAACCATGAGTGCTAACGTTAGAGATGTTGTCAGATACTACTGATAAACCGTCTTGTATATTACTTAATGATGAACCTGTGAATCTAAGTGTACTAAGTGACATAAATCTACCTCTTAGATTCATATATTCGCTAAAACTTAGTTTTACGAACTGATCATTTAGCTTATTTAGCTTTATCTGTATGCCCCATTTAATGGGAAATTAAGACTGAGGTTTAATGTAATAGATTTAGTAAGGATTGTTTAGTTATCTTAAATTTAGCTTCAGGATTGTGACTGTAGTCATAATTTAAGAGGCTAGAAAACCATTGTCCATATAGGGGATTTGGCAGCATGATAAATTTATCACCATAATCTTTATAATTTTTAGTAACGAGTTCATCTCTATGTTTAGAAGTAGGTTTTTTATCGAACAGTTCGTTAAAGTCTATTAAGTTATCACCGATTAGTAGGATTATGTCGAAACCTTGACGCACGACCTCTCTGCGAGCTTCTTTACTATCGGCTTCATTTTTTAAGAGTAAATGATCTCTAGTAATGGGTAAGCCCAGTGCAGCGATATTATCAAAAGTAGCATCAATCGTTTTCTCAGAGCGATTACTTATATAAAATATTTCCACATTGCGGCTTTTAGCATAATCTAAAAACTCTTTTGTGCCAGGTATGGCTTCTGCAGCACTGTGCTCAACCCAGTTGTCCCAGCTCTCTTCAGAATATTCATCACCTTCTAGATAGAGAGTGAGGTAGTAGGGTAAATTACTTAAAACCGTTTCGTCAAGGTCTAGTACTATAGCTGGTTTTTTGGCTCTTCGGGAGCTAAGTCTTTGGTCTAATCTTAGCTTCGCAAGATTATATGCTTGATAGCAGAGGGCTTTATATTCAGTAGAATTACCCACCCAAAGTAAAGCATAATCAATATGCGTAAAACCTTTTTCACGTTTGACTTTAGTGATAGAGTCTACTGTGTTTTGTAAAATTTCTACATAAGGATCTATAACCTGAAATTTATTCTTTTTAGTAAATTCTAAAACTGGTTTCTGAAAATAGATATCACAGCTAGAGCAGCTTACTGCGATGAATATTAATACTGGAAGAATAGGTTTGATTTTAAATTTCATACACTGAATTGATTTTATTTACTAATATTCAAGATATCACAGAGATGTGAACTTGTTTCCAGTTCGGATCTGGGTGGGATTAAATATGAAGCAGTAGATAAAATGGAGGTGGCACCCCGCGACTCTCGGAGTCGCAGTAAAAAGATGTGAACTGGCTCCAGTTCGGATCTGGGTGGGATTAAATATGAAGCAGTAGATAAAATGGAGGCGGCACCCCGCGACTCTCGGAGTCGCAGTAAAAAGATGTGAACTGGCTCCAGTTCG
>JBMOEX010000021.1:0-25133 GCA_049314535.1 Vampirovibriophyceae bacterium
TTCGGATCTGGGTGGGATTAAATATGAAGCAGTAGATAAAATGGAGGCGGCACCCAGATTCGAACTGGGGGTAAAGGTGTTGCAGACCTCTGCCTTACCACTTGGCTATGCCGCCGCGAAACGATTTTTAATTTTATCGTATTTTAGGTCTTAGCTGCCCCATAAAAGCTAAAATTTAAGGAAGCGTATGGAAAATAATAATCCCTACAATCTTCCACCAAATCTATTAAAGCGATTTGAACAATTTAAGAAGATTGATGATAAAACGAAGATGTTTGAAAGAGTAATAGCGTTAGGGAAGAGGCTGCCTGCATTTGATGTAAGCTTGAAGACAGAGGAGAATCAGGTTAAAGGCTGCGTTTCTTTAACCTATATTGCAGCTAAGCTTGAAGATGCTAAAGTTTATTACACTGGTGAATCTAATTCACATTTAGTACAAGGCTTATTAGCCTTATTAATAGAGGGCTTTAGTGGTTTAAGTCCGAGTGAAATATTACTTATTGATATTAAATTTATTGAGGATATGGGGCTTAGCCAGACGCTAACAGCTTCTCGTGCAAATGGTTTTGTGAATACTTATAACATGATGCAGAATTATGCAAGGGAGATGCTTCTAGAGCTTAGTCCAGATGAAGCTTTAAAAAGTTAGAGTTATTAAAATGTCAAAACCTCTTTCTATTTTTGCAATATGCGGTGAATTTAGTGGTGAAAACCACTTAGCTAGAGTCGTTGCTAAGCTTAAAGAATTCTCTGATGATGTTCAAATAACGGGCATGGGTTCATCGCTTACTAAAAAAGCGGGGATGGAGAATTTTATTGATTACAAGGATTATTCATTTGCTGGAGTGGTGGATGTAATTCTAAATTTAACTAAAATATTTAAATTAAAGAAAATTATTCTGGAGAAAATCATCGCTTTAAAGCCAGATATAGTCCTAATGGTAGATTATGCAGGTTTTAATATGCAGATAGCCAAAGGGATTCGAGCTGCTCAGCTTAAAGATTCTTCTTTGCAAAATATAAAGTTAGTACAGTATATTGCACCGCAGTTATGGGCCTCAAGACCACATCGTATTAAAAATATAAAGAAGAATATAGATCTTGTTCTTTATACTTTGCCCTTTGAAAAAGAGATCTATGAGTCAGTTCAGCAGCCCGCGATTTATGTCGGCAACCCTGTTTTAGAGTCTTTAATTGAAGAATCAACAGCGGAATGTAAGTCTGAAATTATAGATTACTTAAATTTACAGAAGGATCATGAGGCGGGCGAAAACGCGGAAAATGGAGTTCCGCGACAGTCTCAGGGGCGTGTAGCCGAACGAACAAGTTCAAGGCTGAGGAGGACGAATGACCGCAGTGTACTCAATGTACATGAGGATCATGAGGACAACGAAAACGCAGAAATTGAAGTTCCGCTACACGCCCCTCAGATTATTGGAATATTTCCGGGTAGTAGGGGCTTTGAGGTGAGTTATACTCTACCTATTTTTATAGAAACAGCTAAGATATTGCGTTTTAGTTATCCTGATTTGAAGTTTATTATCGCTCGGGCTCCGACTATTAGTTTAGAAAAATTAATTCAATATGGTTTAAAAGATGTCGAGGACTTTGTTAAAGTTATAGACTCAGAAAGCATTTCAAATGCAAATCAAAAACTTCTTAAGGCTGCTGATTATTTATGGCTCTGCTCAGGTACAGTCACTCTTGAAGCTACTTTATATGAGAAGCCATATTTCCTTACTTATAAAGCGAATCCTATTAATTTTATGCTTTATAAAATTCTTCGTATCATTGATATGGCTGGCTTAGCTAATATTATTGCTGGTAAGTTTATCGTTAAAGAGTTTCTACAAAAGGATGCTAAGGTAGAAAATTTTCTTGAGGAAACTTTAATGACTTTAGAGAATGATAAATATAGAGATGATTTAATTAAAGAGTTTCAAATAGTGAAAGAGAAACTAGGTGACTATAAGAGTTCTGAACTAGTTGCTAGAAAGTTAATTTCTCTCGCTTCAGCATAATTGCTTTAGGGCGATTTAAATTACTCAACATTTTTTTATTTACGTTATCTAAATATACTTCCTCGCCTTGAATTCGTTTATTATCGACGCGGATATCACAGTCTCCAGTAAATACCACTTCGCTAGCATTATCATTTTCTAACCAGAGCCTTGCAAATTTCGCTCGGCCTGCGAGTTTCCTTGCTGGTGAAGTGAAGTTTATTAATTTTCTTGAAGAGTTAGTGCTGGCTAAAACTACATATTTATTAGGCTCAAGCTCTTCTAAATTCAGGAAATCTCCTTTGAGTCTAAATTCTTTAGTTGGTTCCAGATATATAAAAGAGGCATCGCCTATTGCCCTATAGAGCTTCTGTTGAGGAAAGATGATGAGCTTATCTGATTTAATCTGAGAAGTTTCTTTTTTAGCTATTACTGAACCAATAAATGAGACTTTATCTAGCTGTGAACTATTTCCAGGACTGCCTTTCGCCTCAGGATTAAACTGTCCTTCCATTTTATCTGCGGTTACGGTAAGATCCTTATGCAGTGCGGTCATCTGCTTAGCATCAGATTTAGCAGTGAAGAAACCCTTCTTATAATCCATAGTCTGCAAATCAGCATCAATATTATAATTACTTTGATTTTGTTTGATTTCAGTTAGCCCTGAATAAATTTTTATTAGCCCTGTCGCTAAATCTACTTCCATGTGCTTCGCAACGATATTTAACCTATCAGAACTAACCTTTACTTCACGTAAAAATTCTGCTTTTTTTTTATCCTGAACTTTAACTTCCGGAGCTGATATTAATAAATCATCGACAAGCATCTGCACGGCTCCCTCTAGCTGAGTAAAACCATCTTTATAGGTCAGCTTTTCTGCTGAGATAATTTTAATGTCCTGAAAGCCTTTCGGAGAGCTTTTAGCTGCGGATACAGAAAAAGAATTAAATAATGGTGCAAGTAAAAACAAGAAGCATAAATATAAAGCTGCTTTTCTAATAGAAAACTTTAAAGCAGAATTTAATAAAAAGCCTCGCTGATTATGAATGAACATTACCTTTAATCGTAACCTCTTCTGTGTCAAAATTATAGTCAATTTCATCAGCAAAAATCTTGTCACCATTTCTCACAATATAGGGATTACCGGTGAGTGTAGCTATTTGAATGTTATTTATTTTTCTTACCAATAAATTATTTGCAAAACAGGAAACCTTCTCAGTCAGTATATTTATAGCACCGTTAGCTTTTAAATTCCCTTTGGGGTCTAAGTGGATTTGTCCAGCCCTCAGAGTTATATTTTTATTTCTGATATTTAATTTAGAATCCCCGACAGCATCTACCGTTTGGCTATTTTCTGTTAAATTAACAGTAATTTTATCCGCTTCTAATAAATATTCAGCCTTAGTTAAGCTAGCAGAGCCTTCACTGATTAAGGTTTTAAAGTCTTTGTTAATTACTCCAGATGAGCCTTTTATCATTAAACCCTTGCCTAGAGATTCTAAGCTCCAGTTATTACTGGTCGTAAAAACTTGAGATTGTTCTGAAAATTCCAAGTTCCCTGACTTTAAGTAGTATTGATTATCGTTAAAATGTAACTGAACATTTTCAAAAAGCTTAAAAGCCTGTGTTTGTTTATCTAAGCTAGCGCGATCAGAGCTGAGTAGAAATTTTACTTTTCCAGAATCCTTGTCATAGTACTCTATTACTGGTTCTATAATTTCAGCATTATTGTATTTAGGGTCTAATTTAGCTGATTTGGCATTTAATTTCCATAGTCTTTGTTTAGATTTTTGGTCTAATTGCTCTAGCTTATAGTTTTTAATCTCTAAATCTATTTTCTCAAAGTCTTTTGGTAACTTTGAGCTATTGACTGTTAGCAGTGCAGATACTGCACTGTAGCCGAAAAATAAAATGAATAATATAAAAGGAACAAGCATGGCGACTTTCGTGCCATGCTTGCTTTGAAACGCTTTGATTATTTCTTTAGTTGTTAGCTGTATTTTCTCTTGAATCATTGATGAAGTCTTGTGATTTCTTTCCAAGTTCATCCAATTGTCTTCCAATTGAGCTTATTTGATCTTGAATCTTAATCGCTGAGAGACTGAATTTTTCATCAGCAAAATTCTTTATTTCTTGAATTTTAATAGAAGCCTTTTCTTTAAAGTCTTCCAGCTTATCCTTCATGTTAGCAAGAATGTGATTAGAATTTTCCAACCAATCCTTTCTTAAATCAGAACCAGATCTATCACTAAGCATTAAGCCTGCAAAGTAACCAAGGGCAGCTCCTAAAAGCAAACCACCTAAAAATTTAATCAATCCACTATCTTTAATTTCTTTTGCCATAGTGATCATTATACAAAAAATAGATTTAATAATATCTAGGTATTTTAGTTTAGAAGCTGATTACAGCAAATACCTTAAAAAAAATTCACCTCTTAGTAAAAAAGCTTTTAGCTCCAGCGGTGATTCCCGTGAATATAGATTTAAATCCTTCGCTGATATTATGACCTAGTTGTTCAGCTTTACTAGATGCTGACGTGACTTTATTTACGACATTCTGTAAAGAATCTTTACTAATCACTAAAATAGAGTTCAAGCTGTCAAAGACTCTTGCGAGTTGGATCAGTACTGGTATGAAGAAGGCCAAGAACACTATAAAACAGACACTGAGTAGGGAAAGAGATACGATTAGGACGAAGTCAAGTGTTTCCATTATTCATTAACCTCATTCTTTTCTCTCACGGCTTGCATAGCTTTCTCCGCGACTTTGCTAGATTCCACTACGCGATATTTTAAATCCTCAACCAAGCCTACTGTCATTTTGCTGAAAGAAATTATTACATTGATACTATCATCTATTAGATCCTGAAGAGGTTTTGGAAGTTGTGACATCTTATTAAAAAAAGTTTTACCTTGAAGGGGCAGAAAAAAGATCGCAGCTACAAAACCCGTTAAAATGCCCAAAAGGAAAAAGACAAGCCTAAACATAGTAGAATATATTAGCAGATAAGAAGAACGAGGTTTTTAAAGTGAGCAAAAGTGATAATTGGGGTTTTGAGACAAGAGCGATTCTAAAGGGTCAGAGTCCTGATTCAAGTACTGGGGCGACTATAGTCCCGATATATCAAACTGCTACTTTTACTCTTGATGGTATTGGTAAGAATAAAGGCTATTGCTATTCGCGTACGGGGAATCCCACTCGTTCCGCAGCAGCAGAGTGTTTAGCTTCTTTAGAAGATGCTAAATTTGGTTTTATTTATCCATCTGGTATTGCTGCGATTAATTCAGCTTTACAGCTTTTTAAGCCAGGTGATCACATAGTTACTTGTCAAGATCTATATGGCGGTGCTCATCGCTTATTTACCCAGATTCTTACACCACTCGGCATGGAATTTACCTTTGCTGATGCTCGTTATACAGAGGAGATTATTAAAGCTATTAAGCCTAATACGAAATTGGTTTGGTTAGAGACTCCTAGTAACCCTATGATGCATCTTTGTGACATAGAAGCGGTGGTGACTAGCGTCAAGGAAATTAATGCTAGGGAAAATAGAAAGATATTTGTTGCTTGTGATAATACCTTCGCTTCACCATATATCCAAAGACCTTTAAACTTAGGCGTAGACCTGGTTATGCATAGCTGTACGAAATATCTAGGTGGTCATTCAGATTTACTCTTAGGTGCATTAGTTACTAGAGATGAGCAGATCGCTGAAAGATTAGCTTATTTACAGAATGCGACTGGTTCCATTGCTGGGCCTTTTGATTGTTGGTTGTTAATGAGAGGTATGAAAACCTTAGCTGTGAGGATGAAGCAGCATCACGCTAATTCTTTGGAGATAGCTAGATGGTTAGAGAAGAATCCTAGAGTGCTTAAGGTGAACTGTCCTGCCCTAGAATCCAATCCACAGCATGCTCTTTATAAAAAGCAGATGGATCTATATAATGGTATGTTGTCCTTTGAAGTAGATAGTGATTTCGATTCGATAAAAGCGATGGTAGAAAAATTTGAAATATTTCAGTTAGCTGAATCTTTAGGTGGCGTTGAGAGTCTTGTCTGCCATCCACCAAGCATGACTCATGCAGCAGTTCCAGTAGAGAGAAGACTAGAATTAGGTATTAAAGATACTTTAATTAGACTTTCCATCGGAATCGAAGACGTTAAAGATCTTTTAGTAGATCTTGAGCAGGCGTTTGCTTCTCTGCCAAGTAAAGTGGGGCTGTTATCAAACTTACAAGTTCAAGGCTAATTAAGCTTAAAGTTATATATGTTAAAAACTAAGATCACGGATTACTCTATCAGCAAAGAAGAATATAAATCTCGCTGCAAGAAGGTTTTGGATTTTATTTCTCAGTTAACTGAAGATAAATCTAAGTCAGTGGGTTTAGGGAAATTAATTCTAAAGTCTGGCTCAGAGCAGGTCTTCAGTAATGATGTGCATTATCCTTTTAGAGTTAATAGTGATTTTTACTACTTAACGGGTTTTACGGAGTCGGAGGCTGTACTTATTCTAGACCCTAGGGCTGATAATCCGCTCACACTGTATATTAAACAGGCAGATAAAAATATGATTATCTGGGAGGGTGAAAGAGAGACTCTTAGCTCTGCTACAGATAAGTATTCAGTGGATGTCGTTTATGACATTAAAGATTTAAAAGATGAGAATCTAATTCTTGATGAGGCTTTTCAGGAGAAGGTTTTAAAATTCATTCATTCACTAAGAGCGATTAAATCTTCGGCTGAACTTAATATCATGCGTAGAGCAAATGAGATAGCTATACAAGCTCACTCTATGATTCCAGATTTGCTTTGTTCAGGTATTTATGAATACGAGATAGAAGCACAACTGAACAATGTGTTTCGCTCTCAGGGTGCTAATGGTTGGTCCTATCCTGCGATAGTCGCTTCAGGAAAGAGCTCTTGCATACTGCACTATATTAAAAATAATCAGAAAATGATGGCTGGAGATTTAGTTCTAGTCGATGCTGGAGCGGAGTTTGCTTACTACGCTAGTGACATAACTAGAGTCTTTCCTGTTGAAGGTGGTTTCACTGATGAACAGAGAGATATTTATGATTTAGTTTTAAAATGCCAAGAAGAAGTTATTCGTATTATAAAAGCAGGTATGCCAATGAATCTACTTCAGGAAAAGGCTTTTAGTGTTTTGGGCGAAGGTTTGCAAGATCTTAAATATATTAGTGATAAAAATAATCTTGATGAAGTGAAGAAGTATTTTATGCACGGCATTGGTCATTCGCTTGGGATAGATGTTCATGACCCTGGGCTGGATCGTAAAACAGATATATTAATTGAAGGCATGGTGATAACTATAGAACCTGGTCTTTATGTCCCAGAGAAGGCTATAGGTGTAAGAATAGAAGATAATATAGTGGTGACTCGCTCAGGTTATGAGAATTTAACAGCAGGTTTAAATAAATAAAAGACTTAAGGCAGTAAGCTAATGGCATTAGCCTGATTTTTACTTACTTGTGTTAACATTGACATCGCTGATTTTTCAGTAAACTCTTTTTTTATGCCAGTAAGGAAAAGATTTAATTTCATATCACTAAAATTTGATTTAGTAGAAAGATTCTGAATAATACTTTCTAGCTGTTTGTAATAATCAAGAATAGTAGTTTTCAATTCTAGAGCATGTTCTTCCATGCGTTGAATATTTTTATTTAGCTTTAAAAAATCATCAGGATTTCTATTTATCGCTAATTCTTTTAGTGCTACTGTTAAGCCACTTACTAGATTGCCTTCAGAGCTTGTATCTTTAATATTAAAATCTACGCTAGATTCTGACTGCCCGCCATTTTCAGAGTTACGAAAGTCAATAATGAAACTAGAATTATCGTTCGTCCAGAGTTGGATATCTTTTAAAAAGCTGCCATCTAATAATTTTTGGGAATTAAACTCAGATTGGTTTTTAATATTCTCAATCTCGTTAATTAAACTGTTAGTATCTTGGTGAGGTTTACCTAAGGCTGATACTATATCTTGAACAGAATTTAAATTAAACAGTACAGTACTAATAATAGTAATACCATCATCTAAGCCCATTAAAATTTCAAAAAAATATTTTTTAGCTAAATGCTCATCATTGATAGATAAGCTAGCAGAGTCATCATCAAGGCGATTAATCTTAATGCTTTCGGTGATTTTATTTATAGTTTTTTTAGAACTCAACTCTGAAACAGCAGCGGTAGAGCTGCTTGAAAATCTGCTTCTGTAGTCGGTGTTTATCTGCATTAATGCTGGTAAAGAAAAATCTTTCTCCACATAGTCTCTAATCGGTTAAAAAAAATAAAACTTTAGAAATAAAATAAAATTCAGCTGAAAAAATTAGCTGAAAAGTTTTTTTAAAATAGAATCTAGATTAAAAATTTCAATTAAAGATACGGACGTAAACTAATGGTGTAGTTAAACTATCATTAATAACCTCTAACTCAAGAATATTAATTTTAGTGCCATCGTATGCCCCTGTAAGGGTCTGGAAATAGTTAGGCAGAATTATATTAAAGTTACCACTAAGCTCCAGTAAAATCCTGTTACCTTGTTTTAAATTACTTGCAGTAAAAGTCGTGTTCAGCGTCATTAGCTTAGTGAGGAAACTCTGATTAGCAGTGAAGTCGAGATTGACACCACCAAGAATCTGTTTATTCGTGGTGAATTGGATTTTAGAATCTAGTAGATCTTTTAGGACTTTACCTTGATTTGCACTCAAGGGTTTATCAACATTAGTGCTGATAAGGTTATTCGTTATATCAAACTTTAAAAGCTTTCCACCAAGAACGGTAGTTAAGTTATTAATATTTACGATGTCACGGTTTGGCAGCCTGCTCTTATTAATTATTCCACTCGTAACTTTAGTCGCAGAAAGATCTGGTGCTATTTTAGAATCATCTAGAGTGTTATTCGCTATATCAATGCCTTGGATAGTCCCATTAATAATGTGACTAGTAGTTATAGAGTTATTAGGTAAAAGGTCATCAGTGGTAGCCAAGGTTCCGCTGATAGGTAAAATATATTCAGAATTATTCTGGCTAGTAAGGGTTATATTGTGAGAGCCTTGCATGACTAGGTTTTTATTAGATAGCTCATTTTTCAGGAAAACTGCACCAATATCGGCTGGTAGCCTAGCTTGACTTAGTGTGCCTGCGTTTATGTTTGAAACATTAGTAAAAAAGACTGGGGATTTATTATCTAGTAAATTAGCATCAAGACTGCCGACTAGATTCGCTGTTGGAGCAGTACTTGGAGCATTAGGGTTCGTCGGATCTAATAAAATAAAGCGTCTGACACCACCACTAGTGAAAGAAAGACCAGTGCCTGTAAATTCAAAGGCGCCATTCATAAGAGTTGGGGCTAGGTTCGCATCTTTTAGGGCGATTTGAGGAATATTACTCGCTCCGATATCTAACTGAGACTGTGAGCTAGAACTAGTTTTAATACCTACAGCACCAGATCTTGTCGCTCTTAATATAGGTGTTGCATCATTGACTTGAATAGTAAGCTCATCTGTAGCAGCTTTATAGGTTAAATCAGCATGGTCTGGATTTAAACCTATTCTTAGAGTATTAGTCGTTAGTAGTGGGCTACTTAAAGTTTCTGGCACTGTTGTTACTGTAATATCATTATCTACAACAAATTTGGGAGCAGGTCTTTTGATCTTTTCTCTTCCTTTACCTGGTTGAACAGGGATTTGGATTTTAAAAGCACCGTCAGATTCATTGACCACATATGTTTGATTCGCTTTTCTTCGTCTATCCGATTCAAAAACCAGTTTTTTAAAAAATAGGGCTTCGATATTACAGTCATTAAGACCACTATCATTACATCTATAACCAGGTACTATTTCTGTCGCAGTCGTAGAGCTAGTATCGCTGAGCAAACTCGTACCACTTACGAAGCTAGAAGATGTGAGGGTGCTATTAGCACTGAATTGACCAGAACTATTAAGATTAGCTCTATAAAGCGTAGCTAAACTGCCACTAGAATCATGTACGGCTATGTAAAGTTGTCTATTACCGTTCTTAGGAATAAGGCGTAGAATTACTTTCTGATCTCTAATATTAGCTTTAGAGACAGGGAAATCTATTTTAGTATCAGCGATAATTCTATTTTGGTTAGAAATTATTTCATATGCAAGGATTCTATAGGTAGGGGAGTTATTAATTTTTAAAGGTCTAGTATCTAAGGTACAAAGTATATGAGGAGCTTCTTCCGGCAAGCTCTGATTAATATCTTCGACACTGATTTTAAGATTAATGCCACAGTTACCTGCGAGGCACTCTAGGTCGGTTTTAGGATTATTTGCTAAAACGGGTTTTAGCATTAAGCTCAATAGTAGAATCATTAAAACTGCCAATATGGCACTTGCTTGTTTGAGAGATTTATTTACATTATGGTAATTTTTCATTTTTTCTCTCCCCTAGAATAAATTAAAATAGCTATTAATACTAGCTTCTACGCTCTGTCTTGATAAATCAGTGAGTACTCGATTATATATTCTGATCTCTTGAACTGTCATGCTGGCATAACCATTATTCATACTAGAGTTTTTACCGATGACCAAAGGCTGATTATCAGCGCTTCCTGAAGATGGAAGAGCAGCTGTATTTTTTAGAGTTGAATCTATAAAGATTCTTGATTCTTGATCAGATTCATTATAAACGTAACTGAATAAATATGAATTATTTAGAAGTAAGCTAGATGAAACTACGGTCTGTGAGCTAAATCCATTAGCGGCAGCGATATCACTATCATCTTCAAAGAAAAGGCCTTTAATTTTACCATCAGCAAAAGAGCCTTGATTAAAAATGTAGTTATTGTTTTCATCTTGAACTAAAGACGTAGTGGCAGCTACGGTTAAGGATGAAAATGACGGCGTGATTTGCACATTAGAGTTCTGTAAGAAATCATCGACGAAAGCTATAGCTGGCAGACCATTATCACTAAGTAAGATAGAGCCCCCTGAAACTATTTGAGGTTGAAGGAGGTTATTGTTTTGTTCTAAATCGTAAGAATTTAAAGATTGGTCGTACCATTTAGTTACGAAAGCATTATGAGATCCTGTAAATAACTGAAGCGAGGCGGTATCAAGATTTCCAGCGTTGGTGAAATATATATCTTGTTCAGCATTGTCGCTACTGCGTCTAACTCGCATGCAAGGACCATTATAAGCAGGGTTAACTTTTCTTACTGAGAGAACTAAATTCACCAGAGGGAAATTAAAGATCTTCATGTTCACTCTTTGATTTGGGAGTGTCGAATTCAGAACTTCTAAAGAAACTACATTAACAGTATCTTGGTTATAAGAGCCTTCTATAAGATTAAAGTAAGAAGGAAAGCTAGGAGTATCTCCCTGAAGTACTAGGTAGGCTTTATGACCTTGAACTAAATTAGTTGCGGTGAAATTAGTTGCAGGACCTACTGTCTTTTTAAATACACTGTGGTATTTGGTGAAATCGATAATATTAGTGGCTAAATTTTGGTTAATGGTGTCAAAACCTTGTGGTAAAGCATCGATCTGGTTTTTTAAAATTCTTCCTTGGTTAGCACTTAAGGCTTTGTCTGTAGAGAAAGAAAAAAGATCATTTACGACATCTGTTGATTCGATTTTATCTGCGAGTGAAACGCTTAGATTGTTAACGTTGCTAATCTCTTGATTCGGTAATCTAGCAGGGCTTATTAAGCCAGTGCTTATATCAGAGGCGTCTAAGTTAAGAACCTTAGAGTTAGTGACAGCTTGATTAGAAAAATCTTCAGCTAATAGATTCTCATCCAGTATATGTGTCGTGCTCACGGTATTAGGGCCTAGTACTACGGCTAAATCTGCAAGTGTTGCAAGAGTGCCTGTTGGAGTAAGAGGTAGGCTAAGTAATGCATCTGTCTGAGATGTTAGTGTTACATTATGACCTCCTTTCATGGTTAGAGAGTTATTAATATTTTCATTAAATAATCTTTCTATTTGAAGATTAGGAGGCAAGAGTGAAGCATTAATTATGCCAGTATCAAAATTACTTGCATTTTGAAAAAATAAAGAATCTTTGCTTTGAAGAGTATCAGCATTAGCAGCTAAGAGTGCTTTGACGTTCGCAACATTTGCTGCCTGTGAGAACTGTGCTGCGGTACTCTGCATAATGAATTCTCTTTGGCCATTCGCTGTAAAGTAGAGATTGTTATTGTCAAATTCAAAAGAACCATTACGAATAGGTGTGATTAATGGGGAGCTACTAAAGCGCATACTTGGTGTGGTACCGATTTCATCAGTGTCTAAATCGAGAGTCGCTTTAGGTTCCTTACCATTAAAGCTTACGGTGTTAGATCTAAGAACTAATGGTAATGCGGAATTAGATACTGTTAACTCAAGTTCATTATTAACTTCATCTATCGCAAAATTAGTCAGAGAGCTAGATCCAAGGTTAAGTTCATCTACTTGAGTTAAAGTGACAGGTTCATTATTAACTAAATTAGGATCTTGAACTACATTAGGGTTATCTGCACTAATAAAGGCGTCTCTTAAGCTAGATGAAAGTCTTTCCTGTCGTGATTTTCTTGATGCGACGACTGGTATTCTTAGTTTAATCGTGCCATCAGTTTCCTTGAGAATAGACGTTTTATTAGGATCTTGAACAGTACTAGATTCTACTGAAAATTTATGAAAAAAAAGTTCTTGTAAATTACAGTCATTAAATTTATTATCAGGGCATGATGTCGAGTTTAAAACACTATTAGGGAAACTAACTCCTAACTGAGGTGATATGAGACTACTTAGGCTCTGACCATAGATGGCAGCAGAGCCAGCCTGTTTATTAGAAGATAGTGTGCCATAGCCATTTAAGGTAACCCTATAGGTAGAGGATAGACTGCCATTAGTCTTATAGATATCCATCCAGAAAATTTTCGTTCCTAAGAACTGAGGTATATCAAGAATTAAAACTACATTTTTTCTTTTAGCTGCTTTAGGTGAAATAGCTATACTGTGAGTGGATATTATTTCTGAGCTACTCGAATTTTTGGTATAAACTAATATTTTAAAATGCTCTGATTGAGAACCTTGTACCAGTAAAGGCTCTGTGTCAAGTTGGATTCTGTAACCTGGATATGATTCTGGGAATACTTTGCTTAGGTCATTATCATTGAGCTGCAGACCAAGGGAACATTCTCCACTAACGCACTCAGCTGCTATGTAGCTTGCTGAAACTTTAGCCATGTTTATTATTGAAAATAGTATTAGGATTAATAGAAAAGATATCTTAGTTAGAACTCTCACTTGTTGACCCGCCCCTTGTTGATTTATTTTGCTGTAATTCTTTAATATTAAGCATTTTTTAACAGAATATATATTAGCATATTCGAGAATGTTATCTCGAATCCTTCTACCTGCTCTTATACAAGTCGCAATATTATCTTGATTTTATGTATTAGCTAATTTATTTCTAGGGAAATTTTATAGCCAGCATATTTCCTTATATTAATGACCCCAGTATCAAAAATTAGGTACTGTCCCTTTATGCCGAGTAATATACCTTCTAGATTGGGATTTTTATCTAAATTAAAGCTGTTAATTTTTTTCGGAAATTCTATTACAGGATATTTAATTTCTAATTCACTAGTATCTAAATCTATAAATTCTGCATCATTGAGCTCTAAATTATTTTTAAGTAAATTACGAATATTATCTAATAACTCTGGTTTTAGTTCAGCGAGATTAGCTTCCTCATATTCATTTTTTAACATTTTTCGCCAGTCAGTTTTATCTTTCATGGACTTAGCTAACTCGACTTCTATTAAGCCTGCGAATTTCCGTCTTTTTACTAAAAGTAATCTTTGTGCTTTAACTGCACCTTGATCTATCCATCTATGAATTTCGTTATTACCACGAGTTATTCCAATTTTCACTGAGCTAGTTAGTGAAATATAGATGCTGTGCGGAATATTACAGTAATTCATCGCGAAATTATTATCCCTGCATGTACCTTCATCGAAATGACAGAGTTCGGGCTTAACTATGCACATGTCGCATTCGGCGAGCTTTTGGAAGCAAGGATAACAGTAGCCCTGATTAAAAGATTTTTTTATAGAACGATTACAGGAGACGCAGTTAATCTCACCAGTAAAATTTAAAGTAAGTTTTTTCTCTAAAAACTGATTTAATTCAAGTGAAGAGCCTGCTGATTCAGTATCAACATTAACTGGCATGGCATATTCTGCGATTCCAGCCTCGCCTAATTTAGTCTTCATTTTTCTTAAGAAAGTTAAAATCTGCACAAATGACTATTATAAAGCGTATCTAATTTATAATAGTAATAGTTACTCGTATGAATAGAGTTTATAAATTTTTATTAGTTTCTTTTTTAAGTGCATTTTTCTTAGCATCTTGCTCTTCATCAGACAGTTCTAAAGCAGATAAGCATTTTAATCATGAGACAGTACAGGAAATTACGACGGTAAAAGGTAAGCACTATGTCGCTATCGCAGCCCCACTTACTGGTCCTTACTCTGATTTAGGTAAGACTCTTTTAGAAGGCGCACAGTTAGCGATTGAAGAATATAATGCTAATCCTAAAAATAAAGCAAATCCAGTAGGTTTTATTCTTATAGATGATGGTGGCATAGTGATAGAAGCTCTAGAAAGAGCTAAGATCGCTATCGCTGAAGGTGTTCTAGGAGTTATCGGTCACGTAAATTCAGGTATTTCCATAGAAGCTTCTAAAAAATATATGCAGGCCAAAATCGCTCAAATATCTCCAGCTTCTACTCATCCTAAATACACTGAGAGACCGGAGTTTCGTGGTTATGTATTTAGAACCATAGGTACCGATAGGCAGATAGGAGAAGCGGCGGCTGATTTAGTTTTAAGTAATGGTAAATATAAAAAGATAGCGGTGCTGTTTAACGACAGGCCTTATGGTGTCTCGGTTTCATCAGAGTTTATCAGAAGATTAGCTCATCATAAAGAGAAAGAAATAGTATTCTACGAGACTATCCCTGTTAGAACTCATGACCATAGTATTACAGCGAAAAAGGTTGCTAAAACTGGTGCTGATCTGGTTTTCTTCGTCGGTGAATATAATGATGCTGGTTATTTAGTTAAAAATTTAAAGAAAGAATTACCGAAAGCACAGTTCTTATCAGCAGAAGGGGCTCATAATCAGTCGTTTATTGATATAGCTGGTTCTGCTTCTGAAGGAGCGATGATTTTAGGTGCACCACTACCGAGCAAGGCTGTAGTCAAGAAATATAAAAAACGTTTTAAGAAGAATATTTCTGGTTATGTGGCGACTAGTTACAATGCGACTAAAATACTTTTAGGGGCTATGGAGGCTAATAATTTCGAGGATACCGAAGCGATAGCAAGGTCTGTAGCTAGTAATCCAGTATTTGATTTAAATGGTGATTTATTAGACCCTTCTTTTACGCTGTATAAAGTTTCTAAAGGTGTTTTTACTGTCGTTAAATAAGGCGCCTGCAAGAAGCTGCATAAGAACAGAGGCTTAGTCGCTATTAAGAAAATTTACCACTTCCTGTTCAGCATAGGAAATACCCCTCGGGTTTAATTCAATAAATCCACAATGGCCACCGTGAGAACTGCATTCTAAAAAAATAAACTTATTATGTTCTGCTTCTGAAAAGGGGTAACAGTCTTTAGCTAGGAAACTGTCATCAAGAGAACTTAAAATATAAGTAGGGATTTGGATATTATTTAAATAGGGCTTAGAACTAGCTTTTAGCCAATAATCCTCAGCAGAGCTGAAATCATTTAGAGGCCCTGTATATCTAGAGTCAAAGTCATAAAAATTTTTAAGTTTAGAAAAATCTTTTAAATTAATTTCGCGAGTTAATAACTCTTCTTTATCTTGAATTTTAGCTTTTAAGCATCCAAGAAACTTACTCATGTAAAGTTCATTTTCTTTTTTAGCCATAGCTCTAGAACTAGAAGCTAAATCGAGTGGTACAGACATCGTAAAAGCTTTTTTAATCTGAACCGGGAGATCTAAAGCCTCTTCACCAAGATATTTTAAGATGATATTTCCACCGACACTATTACCGACTAAATAAATATCACGATAATGAGAATATTTTTTTTTAGCACAAATATAGTCTATGACAGATTTAAGATCCTCACTTTTGCCACTGTGATAGCTTTTCAGTAAGCGATTAGGTTCACCGCTACAGCCACGATAATTTACTAATACTATATCGAAGCCTTCCTTGTATAAGGTTCTAGCTAAGCACTGTTCAAAGGCTCCTTGGGAGGAGGCTTCTAGTCCATGGCAGATAATCACTAATCGGGACTGCTCGCAAACTTTGCGGTCATTCGTCCTCCTCAGCCTTGAACTTGTACGTTTGTGAGCAGTCCCTGGCTGCTCGCAATCTTCAATTTCTGCATTTTCGTCGTCCTCATGATCCTCTGTAATCCAGTCCAAATCAAGAAAATCGTCATCTGGGGTGAAGATTCTTTCACGATATTTTTTTATTTGAATTTTATTTTTTCCAAATAACGGAGTTGAAGCTAAATTACTAGCCATTACTCTAAACTTAGAAAGAAAAAAACCTAGAATCGTCTGCACGTGAGGATTCTTTAGGAAAAATTGAGCTTTATATTTAGATTTAATTATAGGCATTGGTGGTGGTTTTTAACTTTAATCATTCTTGGCACTGCTCGTAAACTTCAATTTCTGCGTTTTCGGCTACATAAAAAAACTGTGGCTAACCCTGAACTTTAAGCAAATATGCTAGCCTTAATTTTAATCTAATCATAGAGGGAAGCATATGATTTGGCAGCCATTATTTTTAATTTTAATTACGGTAGTGCTTGGCATAACTGGTTTATTAACGCAGTTTTATCAGGGTAGTAAGAAAATATATCAGGCGAGCTTTGCTAAACGGGAATTTATTCCCGTAGCTAGGGCGATGAGTAATCATGTGGCTAAAAGCTCTGGAGTTTTTCTCTATACTTTACAGCAGAAATTAAAATCTAAATTAACAGACCCCAGTATCAGCTTGAATTTCAGAGAGGATTTAAAAGATTTAGCGATGCAGCAGTCTTGGACTGGTTTTAATAATACTAATCAGGATGCTAATTTAAGTACTAATTTTAATATTAATCAAAGCAGTTCTAGTATTAGTGATGCAGGAAATTCTAATAACAATAATTCAAGTCCTCTCGCTGCGATCCTTGCAGAAGGCACTAGTCAAGCAAGCTTTATCACTAAACACACGAAAAACACTAATCTGCCACTGGAATATGATGTAAAGCTTATACAGAGTGAGTTTATGGATATTTATCCTTTAGAGACTGGAAATAAATACTTAGCTACAATAATCGATGAATCTAAAATAGATAAAGAATTAGGATCGGTATCTAGCTCATATGAAGCTAATTTCATAGATGCTAATGATAAATTATTAATCTCAGAGGGACTTTTAGATAGTTTACTTGACGTAAATGCGGTGGCTAAAGTTAAAGCGAATCCAGAAAGCTTTGGTTTAAGTCTCAGTGAGAATGGTTTAAAGGCTAGTGATTTAGCTACAGGCTTAAGGTTAGAGGTGAAGTTTCCAGTGGCTAATTTAAGTAAGGATAAGCTGCGGAGTGCAGGCAGTGGGAGTAATGGCGGAAATTCTTCAGGAAATAATATAAGTAAAAATCTCGAAGAAAATTTAAAAACCGACTCTGAAAATGCCGTGGCAGAAGAGAAAGATTACTACTGTAATTTAGAATTCATCTCTAATTCACAGATTAGGCTAGGTGAAAAGGTTTCAGCTCCAGCATTTGAGCCACCAGTTATTAACCCTGATCCACAGCCCGTAAATCCACCAGTAATTAACCCGCCTATTCTCGGCGGCACTGGAACTATAGACCCTTACGACCCAAATAGAGAAACCTACTTCGACTTAGCTGTAAGAAGCTTACCTACTGGTTCTCATGGCATACTTTTTAATCCAGAACAGAATATCTCAGCTACTAATCCTTTAAGAATCGCTAACGGTAGTAATTCTGCGATTAGCACTATTTACGCAGATAATAATGGTCATTTAAATATTTCTATCGGTAAAGCTAAGGATTCAGAAAGCTTTGTGGGATTAACTAAAACGGAGTCGAGCTTTGAGAGTACTAAGATAGCAGTTTTAGAAACTTTTACTGATGGGGTGGAGAGACCTGATTTATCTAACATCAATGCTAGCGGGCTTAATTTACCGAAAACTGATTTCGAAAATTTAAAAAACCCTAGTCTCGTTTTAGATGTACTGCCAAGAGAAAACAAACGCTACGGCACAGTGGATGAGGCTTTTAAATATCAAGGAATTAATATTCCCATTGGTGCAGTAGTGGTAGCGACAAAAGAATCTGGAGTAAATGATAATCGTCCCGAAAATGGTGAATTTAGTTACTTTAAAGTCTATGACAGCAATGGAGCTTTAATTACGAAATTCCATACTGATGATTTAGGTGATAAATCTAAAGTGAGTAATGTGAATTTTAAATATACTGAATCGCAGACTGAAGACAGAGATGGCACAGCGATTTATCAGAAATTCAGTACAGCAGATCTTTTTAAAGGACAGAGTTCAGATGCTGCGGTGAAGGCGTTTTTAAATATTCAGGCAGATTTAGCAAGCTCGCAGCAGTTAAATATTAACGAGCAGCGTAAAGACTGGCATGAGGATTTATATCAGAATTTAAAAAGTGATGGTTTAAATTATACTGGAGCTACTCTAGAAACGAATAATGCAGCGAAGGCTGCTGAGATTCTTATCGCTGAGAAGACTTATATTTCGGATAAGGCTAAAGAGCTGGATAAGAAGCAGGTGCAGGCGATGCTTGAGCTGGAGGGGGCTCGGGATTTGGTGGAGGAGAAGAAAGATAAATTAGCGGATGCTAAGGCTGATGATAAATCAAAAAAAGAAATTAATGATATTAAAAAAGAAATTGCACAAGCAGAAAAAGCTAGAGGTCAGGAGAAAAAAGATTTAGTTCAAGCTCGTGATAAATACGATGATTATATGGCTAACCGTGCGAAAGAGGAGCCAGTGAAAGTAGCTAAAGAAAAGCCTGCTGAAAGTAAGCAGAATAATGCTAATAATCAGCCAAAGGCAGCTCCAGCACCTCAAGTTGTAGCTATACAGTCAGCTCCAAAGGTAAGTGCTTCTAGTGGAGCATCTTCTGGAGGCGGTGGAAAACGCAAGTAATGAAAAAAATATTAGAGAGGTTTTTTATGATGAAATATTTTAGATACTTAGGAATACTAGTTATTGTAAGTGTTTTAGCTTTTAGCTATTTTTACTTTAGCGCTCAAGCAGCAAAGAGTAAAAAGGTACTTAATTTAAGTAAAAGAGGTATTAGTGATTTAAGTACTTATACCTTTAAGGAAGGGCTTGAGAAGCTCTATTTAACCGATAATCAAATCAGTGATCTTTCAGATCTCACTTTACCTTCTTCTCTAAAGGTCTTAAGTTTAGCTGGTAATAAGATTTCCAGCTTAGAGAATTTAGAACTTAATCAGGGATTGGAAAGGTTGAATTTAGTCTCAAATGAAATTCAAGATGCCTCCATGTTAGCTTCACCAAGCTCTGTCAAAGAACTGTTTTTAAGTTTTAATCCAATTCAAGATGCAGATAAACTAAATTTAAATGAGGGGTTAGAAATTCTGTCAATGCTTAATACAGATATTCAGGACTTTAGTAAATTTAAATTTCCAAGTACTTTAAAAAAATTCTCAATCACAGACTCCAATAAAAATATTAAATTTACAAACCTCGACAAAATCCAATTCAACGAAGGCTTAGAAACCCTCTACTTCACCGATGGAGAAGTCACTACCATTGACAACATAAACTTCCCCAGCACCCTAAAAAAGCTCACCCTCGGCACTAACCGCATCAAACACATCTCTGGCACAACCTTATCAGCAGGCTTAGAAGACCTAGACGCTGGAAACGGCTTCTTTAATGACTTCTCTGGCACTGTATTTCCAGTAGGGCTTAAAAAGCTAGATTTAGAATACAACAATATTACAGGTGAAACATTCTCAGACCTTATTCTCCCAGAGGGTTTAGAGGAATTAAGTTTAAAACGCAATCGCATATTTACTTTCGGTCCAGATATCATTCGTGCTGATGTTTTAAGTGATTTAAAGTTACCAAGCACGCTTAAGAAGCTTGATTTAGAAAGTAATCAGATTCAGCATATTAAAAATTTAGAAATCCCAGATTCACTTATGGAGCTGAATTTGAAGGAGAATAAGCTGAGTCAGAAGACTAAGAATCAGATTATTCAGCAGTTTGCTTCGAGGAAAGGGTTTAAGCTAAAGCTTTAATATGAGGTTTTCTTTTTAAGGGACTTAGATTTTTTACTTATCAAATACAGTCAAAAAATATGAATAAATCTAATGCCTAAGTCTGGACAGAGACCTATTGGCAAAATCAAGTATATTAAAATCAAATAGGTATTATGCGGAAATTTCATTACAATAGTTAATAGTTAAATTAAAACTTATGGCAATCAAAAAATCACAACTCTATAGTTCTATTTGGAAAAGCTGTGATGAGCTTCGTGGTGGCATGGATGCATCGCAGTATAAGGACTATGTCCTAGTACTATTATTTATCAAATATATTTCTGATAAATATGCTGGTGTACCTTATGCTCCGATTACTATTCCAGAAGGATCGAGCTTTAAGGATATGGTAGCCCTCAAGGGTAAGAAAACTATTGGTGAGGATATAAATACTTTAATTATTGCTCCAATTGCAAAAGCGAATCAGCTTTCTGAAATGCCAGATTTTGATAATGCAGAGAAACTTGGTAGCGGTCCAGATCAAGTAAAAAAACTTTCTAATCTAATTGCGATTTTTGAAAATCCAGCTCTTGATTTTAGTAAAAATCGTGCTGAAGGTGATGACATACTAGGAGATGCTTATGAGTATCTCATGCGTCACTTTGCTACAGAGAGTGGTAAAAGTAAAGGACAGTTCTATACACCAGCAGAGGTAAGCAAGGTAGTTGCAAAAGTTATTGGTATCGCTGATACAACAAACAACACGCCTACTATTTATGACCCGACTTGTGGCTCAGGTTCCTTACTTTTAAAAGTATCAGATGAGACAGAGAAGAACGTAAAACTATATGGTCAAGAGAATGATAATGCTACAGCAGCTTTAGCACGCATGAATATGATTCTGCATGATAATCCTACTGCAATCATAGAAAGAGAAAACACTCTTGCAACACCAAAGTTTAAAGATGGTGAGCAGCTTAAAACTTTTGATTATGTAGTCGCTAACCCTCCTTTCTCTTTTAAATCATGGAGCAATGGAGTAAATGATCCTGATGAATTTGGTAGATTTGAAAATTATGGAAGACCTCCAGCTAAAAATGGTGACTATGCTTTTCTTTTGCATATAATTCGTTCATTAAAAGCTACTGGTAAAGGTGCTTGCATTCTTCCTCATGGAGTGCTTTTCAGAGGAAATGCTGAAGCTGAGATCCGCACTAATATTCTGCGTCGAGGTTATATAAAAGGGATTATCGGATTACCAGCTAATCTTTTCTACGGTACTGGTATTCCAGCCTGTATTATTGTCCTAGACAAAGAAAACGCTGAAACTCGTAAAGAGATTTTTATAATTGATGCAAGTAAAGGCTTTATGAAAGATGGTAATAAAAACCGCTTACGCTCACAGGATATTCATAAGATAGTAGATGTCTTTAATAAACAAATCGAAATACCGAAATACTCTCGCATGGTGAGTCTTACAGAAATCGAGAAAAACGAATATAACTTAAACATACCTCGTTATATAGATAGTCAAGAAGCTGAAGACATGCAAGATATAGAAGCGCACCTTAGGGGTGGTATTCCGAACGCTGATATCGAAACGTTACAAGAGTACTGGAATGTATATCCTAATCTCAAAGCTTCACTGTTTAGTAAGGCTGATAGAGAGGGTTATAGCGTACTTAATATGTCTCAAGATGAAATTAAAAATACTATCTTTTCACATCCAGAATTCACCCAATACTCAAAAGATACTGAACTCACTTTTAATGCATGGAAAGAAAGAAGTCTTAAGATCCTAAACAGTTTAAGCATAGGTATTAAACCCAAAGAAATAATCCATCAAATCTCAGAAGATATCCTAGAGGCTTTTAGTAAAACTAAACTAATAAACCAATACGATATCTATCAAAGACTGATGGAATACTGGTCTGAGAACATGCAAGATGATATGTATATAGTCGCATCAGATGGCTGGAAAGCTGAATTGACGGCAGTAGAAGGCAAGACAGGTGAACTTGAATCTGACCTAGTACCAAAGCAGCTTGTGATCAACCGTTATTTTGAGACAGAGAAACAAGCTATCGAAGAGCTAGAAGCTAATCTCAGTAATGCAAGTCAAGAGCTCGAACAGTTAGTAGAAGAGCATAGCGCTGAAGATAGCTTCTTTACTGACTTTGATAAAGTAAACAAAACTACAGTAGGCTTACGAATTAAAGAAATAAAAAATAAGGCAGAAGATATTGAAGAATTAAAAATAATGGAGCAGTATCTATCACTACAGACTCAAGAATCAGAAGCCAAAAGAAGTATAAAAGAAGCTCAGAAAGCACTTGAAACTCAGGTTATAGTCAAGTACAAAGAGCTAACAGAAGCAGATATTAAAACGCTAGTAATAGATGATAAGTGGATGCTAACAATCGAGCAAGCAGTTCAAGCTGAGAAAGATAGAATTAGTCAAAGATTAACTAAGCGTATAAAAGAACTTGCTGAGCGTTACGAAAGTACTTTACCTGAATTAGTTAGTGAAACAGAGGCTCTGACGAGTAAGGTAGAAGCTCACCTAAATAAGATGGGGTATGCGTGGACTTAAGTAGCAATTTTGTTTTATATACAGCAGGAGATGGTAAGGTCAAACTGGAAGTTTACTTGCAAGAAGAGACTCTATGGTTAAGCCAAAAAATGATGGCTGAATTATTTGAAGTAGACGTGCGTACGATAAATGAGCATTTACAGAATATCTATAAAACTGGCGAGTTGCTTGAAGATCCAACTATCCGGAAAATCCGGATAGTTCAAAACGAAGGTACTAGAGAGGTTTCTAGAGAAGTAGCGTTTTATAACCTAGATGCAATCATAGCTGTAGGTTATAGGGTAAACTCCCAGCGTGCAACTCAATTCAGAATCTGGTCAACGCAAATCTTAAAAGAATATATCATCAAAGGTTTTGCAATGAATGACGAGCGCCTTAAACAGGGTAAGACGGTTTTTGGTAAGGATTACTTTAAAGAATTATTAGAACGTGTTCGCTCTATTCGCTCCAGTGAGAGACGTATCTATCAACAGATTACTGATATCTTTGCAGAATGTAGTATTGATTACAACCCGCAGTCAGAAATCACAAGAGAGTTTTTTGCGACTGTCCAGAACTTATTTCACTTCGCAATCACTGGTCAAACAGCAGCCGAGATTATCCACGAAAAAGCAGATAGAGAAAAAGACCACATGGGCTTAAGTACTTGGAAAAACGCACCAAATGGTAGAGTACTTGCTGCCGATGTAGTAATAGCTAAGAATTACCTACAAGAAAACGAAATTAAAAAACTGGAAAGAACTATCACAGGATTCTTTGATTATATAGAAAATATAATTGAGAATAGACAAAGCTTTACCATGACAGAGTTTGCAGCTAGTGTGGTGAAGTTCTTAAGCTTTAATGAATATAGAATCCTTGAAGGTAAAGGAGAGATTTCTAAGAAGCAAGCTGACGAAAAAGCTCTCACTGAATACCGCGAATACAACAAAACACAAAAAATAGAATCTGATTTTGATCGCTCAGTTAAAAAAATATTGGGGTCACAAAGCGATGACTAAAGAATTAACTAAAGAGGGTTTTAATTCCCTCGAATTCGAGGGAATTGGTGAAAAGGATTCATAAATAATCGATGACTAAATTAATGGAAAAACAAAAATTTAAACAGACTGAGATTGGTGAGATTCCTGAGGATTGGGATACGAAATCAATAGAAGAATTGAGTAACACAGGTGGGTTAATTAGAGGCCCATTCGGCGGTTCACTCAAGAAAGATTGTTTTGTCTCAGCTGGTTATAAAGTATATGAACAGCGCAATGCAATCTATTGCGACGCGAATATTGGGAGATACTATATTAATGACATCAAATTTTTAGAACTTAAACGTTTTGAAGTCAAGGAAAATGATTTGATTATAAGCTGTTCTGGCACGATCGGTAAAATTTTCCAAATACCTAAAATGCACAAAAAAGGTATCATCAATCAGGCTCTTTTAAAAATCTCGATCAATAAAAGTGCTTGTTTAGACAAATATTTTATTCATTATTTCGGTTGGGATGATTTTCAAAAAAAAATAATCGATAGCACCCAAGGTGGTGCGATGAAGAATCTTATTGGGATGGCAGAATTTAAAAAAACGCTTATTGCTATCCCGTCAAATCTTCAAGAACAAACAGCCATCGCCACAGTCCTCTCTGACACAGACGAATTAATTACAAGCTTAGATAAACTAATAGCCAAGAAAAAAGCTATCAAGCAAGGTGCTATGCAAGAGCTACTTACTGGTAAGAAAAGATTGCCTGGCTTTGAGAAACAAAAGGGTTTTAAAGAAACGGAGCTTGGTGAGATTCCTGAGGATTGGGAAGTGAAAGAATTTGGAGAAGTTCTAAAAATCAAGCATGGCAAAAGTCAGAATGGAGTTATTCAACACAATGGCGATTATCCAATATTAGCAACTGGTGGAGAAATTGGAAGAACTACACATGGCTCTATAATAAACCTTCTGTGTTAATAGGCAGGAAAGGCACCATTGATGTTCCTCAATACATGGAGACACCTTTTTGGACAGTTGACACCCTCTTTTACACTGAGATTAAAGCTAATCAAGATCCAAAATACCTTTTTTATAAATTTCAACTTGTTGATTGGTATTCTTATAACGAAGCTTCTGGAGTTCCTAGTTTAAACGCATCAACCATAGAAAAGATAAAATCATCTTTCCCAATTGAAGAAAAAGAACAAACCGCCATCGCCACAGTCCTCTCTGACATGGACTCAGAGCTAGAAAGCCTAGAAAAGAAAAGAGATAAATA
>JBMOEX010000022.1:0-25004 GCA_049314535.1 Vampirovibriophyceae bacterium
CTGTGCAGATAGCGAGTGTCGAAGGGCAGCATTTAGGGCCTTTTGCTTAGTTTATGTCTTTTCAATGAAGGTTTAATGATAAATAAGCTCGTCACCGCCTTCAGCAGGCACGAGGATGTCAGAGTGTAATGCCTTTTTTGTAGCACTACTATCAGAAGGAGCTTTTGGTTCAACTTTTGGTGGAACCACCGTGTTGTCTATAGGGCTTAGTTGCTGAACTTGCTTGCTTGCTGGCTGCCTTGCTGGTGATGTAGGAGTTTTTGCTAGATCGATTGTCATAGTAAGTTTTATCTTAACTAATATCGCACATAATGTCAATACTCTATTTGTAAATCTTTTTAAAATCACAGGAGTTAAGCGAAACTTTTAATACTTACCTGATGTAATTTTACTGGCCTCATTTCTTTGCCTATCGAATGAAAAGCTTTTGGTAAATCATAATATGACAGATTTTCATCATCGTTCTTTTGTAAATATATAGATATTTTATGTAGGGAGGGGTATCTTCTTCTGGCTTCAATAATATCTTCCTGATTAGAAGAATTAGCTATTGGATCAAAATAAGCTTCAAGATACTCCTGCACAAAGTGCACTTTCCCTACATATAGATTCAGAGGATTACTATTAAAGATATTTATCAAACTTATCGTAGGTCCCTGCATCCTCCTTTCCGTTTCTTGCGGATTATCGAGGAGAAGGCTCTCTAAGCAGGAATCAGGCACTGGAACATCATTACAGCGGAAATGAAGCTCACCTCTCAATGCTCTTTTTTTGGGTTCTTGAGTAAACATCATCAGATAATTACCATGTTCGCCCAATTCAAACATGAAAAACTTTGCTTTCAACGGTATAGCCGTGGCGTTAGCTTTTTCAGTCATGCACAATTTGCTACCTGCTGCTCTCATCTCTTCGCTTGTTTGCTGAAAAGCTTGTGGTAAACCAGCTTGAGGGGTAGTGCCAGCAGGAGTTACGCTGTTTTCTGGAATATGATTTAACTGTAGAGAAACATTACAGGAACTCATGGTAAATATTATCTTAGCCAATATCGCATATCCTGTCAATACCCTATTCATAAATCTTTATAAAAATAAAAAACAAGCCTATTAACTTACACAGCAACTACAGTAGCTTGTTTAGGCGTAAAAAAGGATTGACAAAAATCTGAAACTTTAGCTAAAGGTGCTGAAACTTTTTTTACTAGATTAGCTAATTCTTTATCTTCTGCACGTGCCAAAGTATAGAGTAGGTTACCAGTCTCTGCGATCATCGCAGCTAAATTACCCCAAGGGTTTCTTAAGTCAACTTTTGCTGAAGCGCCTTCTTTCGGCTCAAACCATGGAGACATACTGTTCATACCACTTTCAGCACAAAAAACACGTCCAAAGATACGAGTCATAGCGTCGTCGTCGTCAGGGCTTTTAGCCATACTAAAATCTTCAATAAGACCAACTATAGACCTAGAAGATCTAACTAACTTGTGTACGAAATGATTTAATTTATCATGCCTTGCAAAAACCAGACCATAAAAATAAGGTAGACCAAATCCTGGTATAGCCAAGGTTGCAGAAAGATTTTGCAGGAAATCTCCTTCTCCCTTAAGAAGATTTTTAAATGAGTTAGTTACTATGGTTGATGTATTCTTCAATATAACTAAAAGATGATCTAAGCGTTTTTGTGAATCAGTCTCATGCTTCTTTATATGAGGATTCGCTTTAAAAAACTGTTTCAAGTATCGATCATAAGCATTGTAAGCACAGATACCGCCAGTAAAAAAAGGTAAATTAGAAACATGCCCAGCGAGTATTTTAGACATAGGACTAAGTTGAGCTATGCCGCTCCAAAAAGTTTTAGGATCAAGTAAATTTTTAATTGAATTTACAGCAAGTGGAATAAAACTCATATATTTAGAATAAATATTTGCAGCCATTAAAGCCTGACCCTCATGCTGAGCTAATCCCGAATCAGGTTTTATTAATTTAACGACTGACACAATAGCAGCAACAAGGTGAGACATTGCACCAGCCCCCGCTAAAGGAAATTTTATTTTATTAATAAAAGCAACCAAGGGTTTAAATTTTTCTAGTGGATCTGTCTTTTCAGAAACTTCAGTAGGATCTTCTAAATTCTTTGGCACACTTAAAGACTTTATATCATCAACCTGAGGGCTCAAGACTAATTGCTGAGACTGTTGCAGAACTTCAGCTTTTTTGCCCTCATCATGATCCTTAGCCTGGTCTGTCAATAATGACGGACCAGATATAAGCGGGGCAGCTACAGCAGTGCCAGGGATCGGTTTATCTTCTAATCTGAGCATGAGATAAGTATTTACTTAATCGCCATTTAAGATTTTAGCAAATTTTGAGTATTTACTTAATCATGGATTAAGATTTTAGTAAATTTTAAGATTTAATCTGTGATAATATCAGCCATAAGGCTTATATTGGAATAAGCACAATGAAAAACGTTTTATCTTTTTTCTCCATCTTGACTATTGCTTTAATTCTCTGTGCTTGTAATTCAAATCATCAAGATACTCTAAAACCTCTACAAATAGCTTATACTAAGACTGACGAAAAACTTGTTAAAGAACTTACAAAAAATTTCGCGAGGAAATTCAAGGTTAGTAGCGAATTAAAACTTTTATCTAGCGAGGAACTCACTCAGGAGATAAAAGAACAAAATTTATATCTATTTATAGGTAATCTAGAAAACACTGGATATAAAAATTGTAGAAAAAAATTAATTGCAAAATCAATACTAAGATCAGAACTCGGCACCAATAAAGCTGAAAATCCTATCCCAGAGCAAGACTTACAAAAAAACTCCAACGAATATAATGAACAAACAGTGAAACTTGGTTATAGTCGACTTAAGAGAAATATTTATCTTTATGAATTAGGCTCCGATGATGAAACAGAAGATTTCGTAATTAATTCAAGCCTATATAACTTTATTAAATATATACAGTCCGAAGAAGCTCAAAAGATTGTCACCAAGCTAAAACTTATACCTTTAACAATAGCTGAAATTAGCTTAAGTGAGGATTTGGAGCAAATTAAAATAGGCGTGCCTCTACCTTTTACTAGTATCGATACTCAATTAGCTCAATCAGTCTTGGATTCCATTAAGCTTGCGGCGAGTAATTACCCACAGCAGAATCTTAAATTGATAATCTGCGATGATCATTCTAAGATTGATAAAGCTTTAGAATGTGCCAAATATTTTATTAGTGAGAAAGTAACAGGCGTTATTGGTCATTTTAATTCTCAGACAACGATTGAAGCATCAAAATTATATATTAAACATAATATAGTCCAGATATCACCATGTTCTACCCATCCTTGGTTTACACATCAGAAAAATACTAATAACCTAGTATTTCGAGCAATTTCGATAGATAACAAACAATCAGAAACTATCGCTAACTTGATCTCAAATTTAAAGAAAACTAGAAAGATATCTACAATAATGCTTATTAACAATGGAACTTTATTTAGTTCTAATTTATCAGCACAGGTAGAGACTAGTATTAAAGAGATTTATCAAGACTCTAAAATAAAATTGCTTCATAAATCAATCACTACAAAAAAATCTTCTCAGTCTATTTTAGATAAAGGTATTCATCCCGAGCTTATAATTTTCATTGGTGGATACATAGATGCTGCAAATATAATTAATAAGCTGCATGAACAAAATCATAAGGACATTACTTTTATCGGATCTGATGGTACTTACTCAGATGTCTTAATCAAACTGACGAATAATAGATCAAATGGCGTTTATATCATTGGGGCGAATATCGACTCTGAATCCAAGGAGTTTTTAGAATATCGCGAAGTTTTATTAAAGAAATATAAATCAAAAATAAGCGCAGATGGTATATATGGCTACGATGCAGCTACCATCTTATTTACTGCAATTGAAGCGCATCACAATGGTTATTATAAAAGCATCCCAGAAGCTATGCATTCTGTAAAATTTCAAAGCTTAGGGCGAGAAATAAGCTTTGATAAATACGGTGATCCAGTCGATTCTACCTATGCGGTGTATCAAATAGACCGTGGGGAATTTAAAAAGCTGAAACAGTAAATTTAAAGATAGCTGCACAGAAGAATTATGAAAACTGCACTATAGAGTTATTTCATGGGCTTAGCAACAATAGCTTTATCACGGTGTTCTCTAAGAAGGCTTTTATAATCATCACTGTAAATTAAAGGAAGTAGATGCTTCGTCTCCACAAGTTTTGGGGATAATAACCAAGATTCATGAGTACCTGGTTCCGATTGAATTAAGTCTGGAAAAATGTTCTGTTTAAAGAAAGTCTGAAACTTTCCATATGGCATCCCGATTTTCTGTTCTGCCTCCTGCTGGAAACGATTAATACTAGGTTGCTTATCTCCAAAGCCATCAAGAATCCTCCGCCCTGTCTCTGTTGTTAGTCCATTGATAAATAAGTTTCTCATATCTTGAATAGTCTCTTTAGGCATATTTTTTATGATATGTGCAATAGGTAGATTTGTAGCTAAATGCAGTCTTGGATTATCAGCATAAACGAATTCCAATAGTTCATGTATATTGGCATTTAACCAATCTTCACCATGTGGGATATTTTTACCTTTTATCATGGAACTCAATATCCTCCTTATTAAGGGAACAACTACCTCCTTAGATGAACCCAGCTTATCCTTTACGTTATTTATAAAAAACGTACCGTGAGGTTGTTCTTGTCCAAAACCTCGAAAGTCACCAGAACCATACATAATCAGTGCTTGCAGGTCATGAATATCGTTAATTGAAGAAGAATCGATACGATGTTTAGGCTCTACTACTTTAGGTACTATTGAGCTCTTAACAAGAATACCTAAATAAATGGTCTCAAGCATCTTCTTAACGGTAAGTCTACTTTCTGGCTCCAATTCAAAGTGCGATCTTACTATGCCCTGACATTCGTCAATAGTCAATCCTATTATATTTTCACAAGTTTCTTCGAAAATTGTAGCTTCAGGAAGCTTATCTCCATATCGCCTCTTAATTAAATCTTGTAAATCTTGAAAATCCTGAGGCTTAGAGAGTCTACTAAGCTCTTTTAATGAGTTTATAATATCATCTGGACTGCGCTCACCATAAAGTAAGTCAATACAATCAAATTTATCGAGCTTAATTGGATCTAGTGCTGGGATAAGTTTTTTGATCAATTTCTCAATTTCAGCTGGGGTCATTAAAATATTTTTCTTAGAATCCCTAGTATATTGATGAAGAGTTGGTCTCCCTGTACCAAATCCAGGACAAATCTTCTCTCTAGTGACTGGATCAATATATCCTTCCTTGAATATTTCTTGGAAAGCTTTAAAATCCCCTGGATCTAACACTACTCCCTTATTTAAATATTGCGTGCAGAAGTCTTCAAAAGAAAGCTCCTTGTAGATTAGCTTTAACAGATCGCTTGGCTCAATATTTAGTCCTTTTAGCTTTGGCTCGAAGCCTTGAACTAATTCAATTAATGTTTTTATGCTGTGACCAGTTTTTACATATGCACCGTCGTGGAAGTCCTTCGCTGAAGGTTTTTGTCTGCCAAATCCAGAATATATCTCCAGCCCCTCTGGAGACCTACATCCATCTATAACTAAGCTCCTCAACTCTTCTAAGCTCCTAGGGCTAGGCATTGCTTTTCGTATGATTAGATGATCTACACTGATTTCACCATAGATTAATCCCAATACATCTCCATCAGTAAGCTTTATCGCTTCCAACTTAGGCTCTACCCTAGTTAATAATGTCCCAATGGCATCTCGACCAAATCCAGTTCTCCTATGGGCCTCTCGCACAAACTTGTCTGTCCCTGGATTCTGGGATCCAAAATGCTTTTGAACTAAGTTTTGAATATCTTCAAAAGTGCGGAGTCCCTGAAGCTCCTTTGTAGGCACAGTATTATTAAGAACTGTAGTGTAGAGATCTTCAGTCTCGATCAAGGGTGTTTCTAAACTCGATATTATTTGAATATGTTCTTTCAAAACTTCAGAAGAGACCTCTCCCCTGACATATTTTTGAATCTTTGATTCAAACTCATTGTCATGTTCAGACATCCGGCGAACTATATCTAAAATTGGTTCCATATTATAGCCAGGAATTATTGGTACTATGATATAAGCACATTTCTTGTTAGGATTGTTTGGATCTTTCCTTACTATGCGACCTAATGCTTGGACAAATTGATGTTCAGACAACCCTGTATTAGTAAGCAGGATTGTATTAAACCTTGGGAAATTAATACCCGTCCTTCCAGACCTCGCGAACGTAACACAAGCCGTAGATTCTTTCTCCGCAATATCTAAAGCCCCCCTTCTTGTTTTAGCTGGTAATACAGCATTTAGATATGTACTAAAGTCTTCAGGATATAGTAATTCATGTATACGCTGAAAAGCATCAGCAGTATTACAGAACCCGGTAAATATCATAGTATGTGTTATTTCTGGATAATCAGCACTAGCTCTTTTTAATGCTTGTACAAAAAAATGAAGCTGAGGATCAAAGGAGCCTGGATGTTCTGATAAAAAATCTTGAATTTTTTGACTAATCTTAGGGTCATCCTTAACAGAAACTCCAATAATCGTACATGGAACGATAATACCAGCGTCGACAGCTTCCCTGTAGGACATTTTAAAAGCCTCTGGTCCGTATATTTCTTCATCATCCATACTTACAAACGTTTTAACAGGATCTGCCGAATCCACAGTCCTTGTACTGACTCTAGGTGTAGCGGTGAAAAACACTCTTCGTTCTGTTTTAAGATTAGAATTATATAAAGCTAGACTGCTTTGTTTCCCTACTGGACCAGCAGTTTCGTGAGCTTCATCAAAAATAGTCAGAGCAAATTTAGAATGAGGGGTTAAATCTTGAGCCGCTTTAATTTTATCGAAACTTTGATAAGTAGAAAAGATAACTCCATTAGGATACTCTTGCAGAAATTTGGCAATTTTCTCAGGTTTAGTAGTTTGATTAGGCTTATTTTTTCTGCGTCCTTTCTCAGACTTTTGACTATCCACCTCTGGATCAGAACATACACATAAATATTTAATCGATGGATCTTGCTTTAACCAATCATTTTTAATCTGCATTACAAGATCTAATGAAGGAACTAGGACTAGAGAGGGTGCTGGACTTGTATCATGTTCTTTCCCTTTATCTTCCAGAACTTTTTTATGTGTCCAATAACCAAGTAGAGATTTACCTGTACCACAGGGTAAAGTCACCCTAGCTCTCATATCTTTTCCTGCTTCAGCTAATTCCTTATAAGTATCAAAAATGGCATGAAGTGCCTGTTCTTGATGCGGCCGTGGTTCTAGAGTTTTCCCATAGCCTGGTATCTTTGTTGATTTGTGGATTTGGGATATTGGTGATTCTGCTGATTCTCTTGAAGCATTGGAGCCTACTACAGAATTCGCGTCTATTGAAGCTTTCGGGGCTGCTACTACAGACTCCGAACCTGTTAAAACTTGAGAATCTGCTACAGTCTTCTGCCTTATAGGCTTGTCTATAATTAATGTGTCAGATTCAGATATTACAGAAGAACTCACCCTCGAATCAGCTTCACGAGGGTGACCAATAAATTTATTACTAGAGAAAACTAATTTCTTAGCACTTTTTAAATGTTGAAGAAAGTCGAGGCGGTGGTAGTCGGCGGCAGATTCCATAAAAAAACCTTGAAACTTATCTTAACATAATACGTTTAAGATTAAGTATGAAATGCTCACAGTATCTCGGGCGCTAAAGCTAAAGCTAAAGCTGAGCCTTCAGATCTTCTTATGTCTTCCAGTGTCGGCTGAAAAGCTTTTGGTAAACCATCTATTATGCTCTTATTTTCTCTGAATTTTGCCCATAAAACTTGAGCCACTTTATCTACTAATGGATATCTCTTTCTGACTTCATTAATGTCGTTTTGATGACTAGAACTAGCTTGTGGGTCCACACCAGATTTAAACAATTGATCTAGAAACTTACTGGTAGATTCATATACTTCCTCAGAAACCCTGTCTAAGATTAGACTTGCGATATTAGCTGTCGGCGTAAGTTCTATTGAACCCGATACAGGAAAACCAGCCCGAGCGGTAGAACTAGCATGGATTCCACTGTCTCTTAGAATTGAAATATGCTTTAAGCGTAGAGAAACATCACGGGGCTTCATAGTGAACATTATCTTAATCAACGCCGCACATTCCTGTCAATACTTTTTAACACTTAAATATTTATTTTAAGAAGAAACTACCAACAATCCCAATATTTCCGCCACAGTCTTTATGAGATAATATCAATTGTGCTTAACGGTAAAAAAATTGGTATTGTTGGTCTTGGTCTCATAGGCGGCTCTATAGAGAAATGCTTGCTTGAAAAACAGGCTGAGCTTGGTTTATCTGAAGTGAAAACCGTTAGTAAAAGCCAAAAAAGGGAATATAGCATACATGATCTAGCTGATTGCGACGTCATTTTTCTATGTTCAGAGCAATCTAAGATCATTGAGGATTTAGATGAGATTGCTAAGATTATCGCGAAGCCTAGCACTGATGATAAAAAGCCTTTCGCTAATGCTCTTATTACAGATGTGGCTAGTACTAAGAAGAAGATAAGTGAAAAAGCTAAATTACTTGGCTTAAATAATTTTATAGCTGGTCACCCAATGGCGGGTACCGAACACGAAGGATACGCTGCTAGCTTCCCGACTTTATTTGAAGGGTCGACTTGGATATTAGAAGAAAAAAGTGAAAGAACTAAATTATTAGAATTTATTATTACAAATGTTCTTAAAGCTGCTGAGATAGTACAGCTTGATGTAGAAACGCATGATCGCCTGGTAGCTGTAGTTAGCCATCTGCCTATGCTTTTAAGTTTCGGTTTGGCTGATTTAGTAAAATCCTATCCTGCCGCAGAAAAGATTATAGGACCGGGTTTTAAAGGCATGACTCGCCTCGCTAAAGGTAATGTCGAGATGTCTAAAGAGATCTTAGCCTTAAATAGACAGAATATTAAAGAACTATGGACTGAATATTCAGCAAGCATAAGCTTTCTATTGGACACCCCTGCTTCGCTTTTACAGCCCGAATTAAATAAAATAAAGAAATTAGTAGAAAATGTTCGTTGATACAGTAGTCATCAAACTCGCTAGTGGTAAGGGTGGTAACGGCATCTCTACTTGGCGGCGAGAAAAATATGTAGCCTATGGCGGTCCTGATGGTGGTGACGGCGGTAGAGGTGGCAGCGTCTATCTGATAGTCGATAAAGCGATGAATACCCTACTGGATTTTAAGCATCTCTCTATATTTAAAGCTGAAGAAGGCACTAATGGTGCTAGGTCTCTATGCACTGGAAAATCTGGCGAAGATCTTTATATAAAAGTGCCTCCTGGTACTGTAGTTAGAGACACTGCTGATGGTAAGGTAATCGCCGATCTTATAGAAGATGGTCAGACTGTGCTTTTAGCTGAAGGCGGCAGAGGTGGACGCGGAAACGCTCGCTTTAAATCTAATCGCAATAACGCTCCCTATTACTGTGAACCTGGTGAAGCTGCCATAGAAAGGGAAGTAGAGCTAGAACTTAAGATGATCGCTGATGTAGGCTTAGTAGGGTTTCCTAATGCTGGTAAATCTACTCTAATAAGTCGTATTAGTGCAGCGAAGCCTAAAATCGCAGATTACGCCTTTACTACACTAGAACCTAATTTAGGCGTAGTCAGAAAACCTAATGGCGACGGCTTTTTAGTAGCTGATATACCTGGGCTTATTGAAGGAGCCAGTGAAGGGAAGGGTTTAGGACATAATTTTTTAAGGCATATAGAGCGTACTAAGCTTTTAGTGCATTTAGTCGATGTTTGGGGCTTTACTGCTTCGAATATAGATTCTGACCAAGAATTAACCTACCAAGATCCAGTGCAGAATTTCAGGCGCATAAATCATGAATTAGCTAATTTTAGTGAATTATTAGCTGATAAGAAGCAGGTTTTAGTTATAAATAAAATCGAAGGCTATCCTGATGACGAACTCAAGCATATTAAAGAAAAATTCTCAGCGATAAAGACTGCTGATAAACGCATTTTAGAAGTTTTTTACATTTCTGCGGTTACTGGTGAAGGTTTAACGGATTTAGTTAATTACATCTCTGATCAAATCGATAAGATCATTTTTATTCAACCACCAGTTTTAGTTCATGAGGACGAGTCTGCGACAGACCATGAAGATAGTGACTTTACTATTGAAAGAGTGAGCACTCGTGTGGGAGTGACCTGGGTAGTACACTGCGGCAGATTAGAAAGGCAGATGCGAGTTACTAATATTCGCGAGATGGAATCTTTGAGATATTTATACAGAGTTGCCCAAGGTATTGGGCTTTTTGAAGAATTAAAGAGATTAGGCGCTGAAGTTGGGGATACTTTAAATATTGATGGTGCTGATTTTGAAGTTGATGATTTGGTGGTGAGCTAGAAAGGCGAAAACGCAGAAATTGAAGTTCAGCAACAGAGCCTTCTCACCAAGACCCACCTGCTCCGCCACCCCCAGAAGACCCTCCCCCGAAGCCACCGAAACTACTAAACCCACCAAAGCCAAAGCCAGATCCAGATGAGTGATTCGAGCCAAAGGAATTATGATTAGAGAATGGTCCAGGGATAAAGAAAGGTAAATAACTAAAAGGGCTGACTCGCTGAGAGCCTCGTTTAGAGATATCTATCTGTTCTCCTGTTTTAGAAAGGAACAGCTCACTAAATAATATAAAAAAGAATGGTATTAAAAATACTAAAAATATTAAAGGCGATTTATTTGTTTTAGTAGTTAACTTATCATTAAACTCTCCCAGAGCTTGTTTCATCAGCACTGTAGTCGCTTCATCTAAAGCCTGATAAATATTTCCAGCTTTAAAATTAGGAATTATAATTTTTTCTATAACCTGCTTCGCTGCAAGGTCTGTAACAGAAGCTTCTAGTCCATAACCTACATTTATGTAAACTTTTCTACCACCCTCTTTTTGACTAGGTTTGATTAATATTAACAAGCCATTATCCTTATCTCCTTGCCCTATGCCCCATTTATTAAAGAGCTGGGTAGAAAAATCATTTTCATCTAAGCCGGAAAGAGAGTCGATGATTAGTATACAGATCTGATTAGAACTTTCTAAATTAAATTTTCTGAGTTTCTCTTCTAGAGCAGAAGCTTCTTCTGCCTTAAGGAAATTAGGGAACTCTTTAGAGAGATTATTTATCAGCTTCTCTGGCTTAGGTCTTGCTGGTAGAGACTGACCCACAGCTCCATTTTCTACGTTTTTGCCTGCACGCTGTGAATCAGTCTCTAGTAGTACTGTTTCAGCACTATGTGCTGGATTAGTAAAAACAGATGCCGTAAAGAGTACGAATATGATTAAAAGCCACGGTAAAAAGCCACTTACTACATTTCCACGAGAAAAAATACCTTTCAAAGCCCCTCACCTACTGAAATTTCATTACTTAATTCATTAATATCATCTGAGCTATATGGATGAAGCTCCTTTAACTTAGCAGTTACTTCTATCAGTGCAAGCTTAATACCAAGAAAATAATCTCCTTGTTTAAAATGCTCTTGCATAATTTTCACCTCACTATCCCAAAAGCTCTGCCCGAGATGATTATGAATGCCTTTATCCCCCCAAATAGCTAATTTAGAATCTTTAACTGCTATATAAAACAAAACACCATTGCGCTGTTTAGTTTTATGCATTTTTAATTTCTTAAAAACCTCTACAGCTCTCTTGACAGCATCTATCTTACAGTGCGCCTCTAAATGTATTCTAAGTTCAGCATTAGTAAAAGCTTCTGCTTCACTGATCATACGAGCGAGCTTTTCTTGTTCTTCTTTAGTGAGGAAATCTTTAACCTTACTCAAAGTTTACCTTCGGTGCTTTTTCAGCTTCTTTATCAGCCTCAAAATATGCCTTATCTTTAAAACCAGTTATTCCAGCTATTAAAGCCTGTGGCATCAGTTTAATAAAAGTATTATACTCCTTAGTCGCATCATTAAACATGCGTCTTTCGTTCGCTATGCGGTTTTCAGTTCCTTCTAACTGACTCTGCAAAGCAAGAAAATTTTCATTAGCTTTTAAGTCTGGATATTTTTCTATAACCAGCATTAACCTTGAAAGGCTACCACTGAGCTGCTTTTGAGCATTTTGAAATTTAGCTAAATTTTCTGGAGTTAGATCATTAGCTTCAAGTTTCACTTGGCTTGCTTGGGAGCGAGCTTCTATAACCGCAGTTAAAGTTTCTTTTTCATGTGCAGCATAAGCTTTTACTGTAGCTACTAAATTCGGGATTAGATCAGATCTTCTTTGGTAGACGTTTTGCACCTGTGCCCACTTACCATTTACATTTTCTCTAAGGGTAACCATATTATTGTAGGTGCCAGTGAAAGATGCTCCTATAAAGAATAGTACTAGAACTATACTAGCGAGAACTATTACCCAAGTAGGTATTTTTTTGATCATATATATGATTTTAACATTTATTCAGATTTTTCTATCAATAGTAGTTTCTAAATTACGCCATCAAGCATCCTCAACAACACTATCCAAAGGATTAATCTCCAGATCAGACACCTCGCTGAGAATAGTTTGTAATAAGCTAGTAATCCCACTTCTCTCTTCACTATTAAGCTCTGGGTAATCTAATTCTATTTCATAATCAACAGCAGAGTTTCTGATAATCGAAAACTCGATATCCATTCCATCAGTTTCTTCTCCAGTGTAGAGACCGAATAAGATATTAGGCTCTGAACCTTGCTCAATAATTAAAGAGCCGCCATAAGCTGTTTCAATATCTAATCTCCCGTCTGTATCAAGCTTCTCTGCTTCACTGAGGAATTTAGAAACTTGATCAAGAAAATTTGCGATAGAAATTTTATCCTGAGGTGATATCATTCCGCCCATTTTAACATGATAGTGAAAGCGCAAGAGTCTGTTATAGTGGTCTTTATAATGAAAAAAGTCTTAGTAACTGGAGCTAACGGCTATATCGGTCAAAGACTGGTAATGTCTCTTTTGGCTCAGGGCTATAAGGTCGTTTGTGTAGTTAGAGATATTTCTCGCTTTGATACCAAGCGGCTTTTGAATTTTGATCCCAGTTCATATATTCCAGATGACTATATAGCTCAGGAAAATAATTTAAGGGAAGAGAATATTGAAGTTATTCAGGGTGATTTTTTAAATTTAGATTCTCTGAAAAACATTCCCCGAGATATCTCTATCGCTTATTATTTAATTCACTCCATGAGTAATAGTCAAGAAAAGGACTTTACTGAAATGGAAGCTCTGTCTGTGAAGAATTTTATAGAAAGCACTAAAGATACAGATTTAGAGCAGGTGATTTATTTAGGTGGCATCGTTAATGATGAAAATCTTTCTCCGCATTTAAACTCAAGGCTTAATGTAGAAGCTACTTTACGCAGTGGTAAATTTAATTTAACGGTACTCAGAGCTGCGATAATCATCGGTTCAGGCAGTGCCTCGTTTGAAATCATCAGAGATCTTACTGAAAAACTACCTGTAATGCTCGCTCCTAAATGGCTGAGTGTTAAATGTGAGCCTATCGCTATTAAGAACGTTATTCAGTATCTTACTGGCGTTATTCTAAAACCAGAAGCTTATAATAAAGTCTTTGACATAGGTGGCGGTGAAATACTTTCGTATAAAGAGATGCTCTTAGGCTATGCTAAAGTGCGTAAACTGAAACGCTGGATTATCACTGTGCCAGTAATGACGCCGCGCCTTTCATCTTATTGGCTTTATCTAGTAACATCGACTAACTATTCTTTAGCTAAAGCTCTTGTAAGTAGCTTACGCAATGAGGTTGTTTGTAAACATAAAGGTATCGAAAAAATAGTGCCATTGGAACTCTTTAACTATGAGGATTCTATTCTCAGAACTCTCTATAAAGTTTCTCAGGATGAAATCCCATCCAGCTGGAAAGATGCTTGGAATCTGAAATCTACTAATATAAATTTTCATCTTGCAAATAAACAAGCCGTACCAGAGTTTGGAATTCTGTTTGATTTACGTAAAATGGAATTTACGCGTAATGCTGAAGAGGTTAAAGCTAATGTCTGGCAGATTGGCGGTAATCGGGGCTGGTATTACATGAATTGGGTTTGGCAGATACGCGGCTATTTAGATAAATTCGTTGGTGGTGTAGGCTTAAGACGTGGGCGCAGAGAAGATCTAGATCTTAAAGTTGGGGATTCTTTAGATTTTTGGCGGGTACTTTACGCAAATAAAGAAGAAGGGCATTTAATACTCTTTGCTGAAATGAAAATCCCTGGTGAGGCTTGGTTGGAGTTTAAAGTGACTGCTAAAGTTGAGGCGGGTGAAAACGTAGAAATCGGAGTTTGCGAGCAGTCCCATGAGTATGGAGGTATTTTAGAACAGAAGGCTACCTTTAGACCACATGGTTTATTTGGCATAATTTACTGGTATTCTTTAGTGCCAGTGCATGAACTGATATTTAAGGGCATGGCGCGTAATATAATAGGTTATTCTAAAACTGCTCTGTAAGGAAACTTTTTCTCGCAAGGACTTGTATTTACTTGATATGTGGAGAAGGTCGTGACTTTATGATCAGATCCCTTAATATAAATCGTATAAAAATGGTCGGGACAGCAGGATTTGAACCTGCGACCTCTTCGTCCCAAGCGAAGCGCTCTACCAAGCTGAGCCATGTCCCGTCTCAGATCGAGTTTAAATTATAAAATGCTTTCAAAAATAATTCTTGTATTTTTTATAAATGAAACATTAATATTCTTGTGTGGGTAAATAAAAGTATTTTGCAAAATTCATAGATAAGTCATTTAATAAGGATTTTGCTAAGTTTTGACTAGTGTTAATGCTAGTAATCTCTTCTAGGCTGATCGGCATTGCCTTCGGTATTTCAAGAGAACTTTCTTTTAACTGATAACTACTTTTGTAAAGATTAATACCTATGCCGACTGTATGATATTCAGTATCTTTAAAAAAAAATCTTTCTAGAAGTATTCCAGCTAACTTGCAGTTATTAACGTAGATATCATTGAGGGGTTTTAGTTTAAATTCTGGAGATGTCTCCATAACTGCTTTTTCAGTGCTTTCTTTTAAAGACTGCTGCGAAACTCGCTTTAAACCTTCTTCTAATGATCTAATACAGATTTCGGTTGCTAATATAGAGGAGTTCTCTGCTGGAATTTTAAGATCGCTGACTAAAGATAGATAAAGACCAGCCCCGCATGGTGATGCCCAGCTTTTACCATGCTGCCCGCGTCCTTGTGATTGAAAGTCTGCACTTATACAGATTATCGAGCCTGATTTATATTCAGAACTTTCTTTGATAAGCCTTTTGGCTTCATTCATGGTGGAATCCAGATCAGAGTAATGTTTAAATATGATTGTTGGTTGAGGCATCTATATAGTACAGAATTAATATGAGCATGATAAATTATATCTACGACCTAAATATTGTTTTAATATAAATTATCTGACTTTTATATATAAAACTTGTTAAGATTTTACTCTCAGTATGTCAAAGCGTAAGACTAATAAATCGGCAAAGAAAAGATTCAAGTTAACTGGCACAGGTAAGCTAACTTTTAAGAAAGGTGGTATCAGCCATTTGAATACAGGTATGTCTGCTAAGCATAAAAGACGTTTAAGAAAGCCAGAGGGCGAAGTGCATGAGTCTCAAATGGAGAGAATTATGTCTATGTTCCCATATACTAAGTACGCGAGATAGTTTTAGGTAAAAGAATTTAGGAATTTTATTTTTCAAGAGGTAAGTCATGAGAGTCACAAGAGGTAATGTAAATAGAAAAAAACATAAGAAGGTATTAAAACTTACCAAAGGTTATGCTGGTAGCAGAAGTAAGATCTTCGTTGCTGCTATGCAGTCTATGATGAAAGGTCTTAAAAAGGCTTACATCGGCAGAAAGCTTAAAAAAAGAGATTTTAGAGGACTTTGGATTCAAAGGATTAATGCTGCTGCAAGAGAGCTAGGTATTTCTTATAGTCAGTTTATTAATGGTTTGGCTAAGGCTAATATCATTATCAACAGAAAAATGCTTGCAGATATCGCTGTTAACGATAAAATCGCCTTTGCTAAATTAGTAGAGAAGGCTAAAGCTGCTATTATCGCAGTTGCTGCTTAGGTTTTATTAAAGAGAGACCTCTGCACAACGTGCAGTTTCAAGGCTGAGGAGGACGAATGACCGCAGTGTATTAATGATACATGAGGATCATGAGGACGACGAAAACGCAGAAAATGGAGTTGTGCAGAGGTCTCTAAGAGTATTCTTTTAAAAGCTGCTGAATTTCTCTCAGTAATCTTCGAGTACTCTCTTCATCTTTATTTTTCTCTGCTTCCTGTAATTCTTTATCTAACTTACGTTTGAGAATTTCTGATTTTTGTTTTCTTAAAACTGAAATTATTTCATTAAAGCGAGTTAGGTACTGCTTTTTATCAGATTCTAATTCCATCGCTATTTCAGCTAGGTCACTAGAGTATTTAAGATCTTCAAGTGATTCATGATTTTTAAGTTTTTTAAATTTACTATTCGTGTCGTCATCAGGATTCTCGAAGCTAACATCTACTAAAGCTGAGAGTATAATCTGGTGTTCTTCTTTATTTAGGCTGTATTCATTTGCCATAAATTCTTCTAGAAGTCTTCTGTCATCAAGCATAATTGCTAAAAGCTCTATATCAAATCTGCTTAGTGGATCTAAGTTAATTGAAGAATGTTTTTTATGGTTTTGATTTTGCGTTGTGAAAGATTGCTGAGTATTCGCTTCTGTAGGTTTGCTGTGATTAATAAAAGGAGTTGAATTGTTACTGCTATTAGTTCCTGTTACTGCAAATTCCCTCGCAAGGTTTTTAAACTCTTTCCTGATCTGTTCTTCAAGAATACTACTGCTGAGATCTAGTCTTGCAGCTAGTTTCTGTATGTAAGCGTTTAGTTCGATTTTATTATTAATAAAATACAGGAAGCGAGACATTTTAGAAATAAAGTTAGCTTTTTCTCTGGGGCCAAATTCTTCTTTTTTAAATTCAGATATTAATTTATCTGTTTTATAGTCGATAAATGATTTAGCATTTTTAATTTCAAGCTCAAGATTAGGGCTACCAAAGAGTTTTATAAAATCATCAGGGTCTTTAGCTGTTTGTAAATCTATCACTTTGATTTCAGGATTCAGTTCAGCAGCGATTTGCATGATAACTTTAAAAGCCCTTTCCTTAGCTAATTCACCAGCCTTATCACTATCTAAGCAGAGATAAATACTTTTACTAGAAGAATATTTTAGTAAAAGCTTAGCTTGTTTAGGTGTAAGTGCCGTTCCCTGATTGGCAACTGTATTTTTAAAACCGTCTTTATATAAGGCTATTTGATCGAAGTAGCCTTCAACTAAAATGACGAAATCCTTTTCCTTAATAGCTTTCTTTGCAAGTGAAAGCCCAAATAGTTCATCACCTTTATGATATATATCTGTTTCTGGAGAATTAATATATTTAGGAGCATCTGCTTTATCCTCTAAAATCCTTGCTCCAAAGCCGATAACCTCATCCTTCTCATTAGTAATCGGGATCATCAGCCTATCTCTGAAGCGATCATAATATTTCCCTGATTTTTCGTGATGAATGGCAAGCCCTGATTTGAAAATCTCCTCTTCGCTGATCTTTAATTTCCCAGTTAAGTGCTTAACTAAAAATCCCCAATCGTCTTTAGATGTGGGTGAATAACCGATTTTAAAATTCTTAATCGTATTTAAGTCTATCTGCCTTTCACTGAGATAATTCCTACACAGCTCAGCAGATTCAGCACCTAAAAGTTTTTCATGATAATAATCGGCTGTTACTGAGTAAATTTCTAAATATTCATTCTGTAATTTTTGTTTACCGATATTCTCTGGATGCTGATTTAAAGTTACTCCATATTTTAAGGCTAAGTCTTTTAGAGTTTCAGAAAAATCCTTATTATGATATTCAGACCAGAACTTGAAAACATCTCCTCCAGCGCCACAGGCAAAGCACTTATATATGCCTTTCTGCGAGCTGATATGCATTGAGGGTTTAGTGTCATTATGAAAAGGGCATTTGGCGACATAGCTAGCCCCGGCTCTTTTTACTGGGATGTGATCCGCTATAAGTTCTACTATGTCAGCTTTCTCTTTAATTTCATTGATTGGCGATGACATTAGATTATCTATGATAGCAATTGATTTATCTAGTAGTTTTAAAATAGGAAATCAGGATGGCGACTAGTGATAATAGAAAATTTGGAAACCACATCGCAACTATAGCGGGCATTCTGCCCGAATCCCCAAAAGATGTAAAAATAGCTTGGAACATAAAAAAAGAAAATACTATCAGTCCAAGAGTTATATAGTTCCAGTTACGTGACTCTCTTCTAGAGCTAAATCCTAAGAGGGCACCGATAAAAGCAAGTATCAGAGCGGTAAAAGGATATGCAAAACGCTGCTGGAAATTGGTTTTTAAGGAATTTAGGCTACTGGTTTCAATATTATTTTTCTCGTGTAGTTTTATTAATTCCCATATCTCAAGAATATTTAGAGTTTGTATTTTTTTATAAATATGGATTAAATCAAGAGGATTAGTCTGACTTTCTATAAACTTGGTTTTAAAATTTGAGACCATGTGATTGAAACCTTCATTATCATCCATCGCTGCACGATCAATAAAACTAGAATTCCCTTTTTCTAAATTCCAGCCATGTTTTTCTGAATCCCATTCAGCATTCTTAGCAAGGTGTATATTAATGAAACCCTTATCATTAAAATCAACTATGACTAAGTTCGTAAGTAAATCTTCTTTGATTGATTTAGCATAAAATATTTGTTGAACTTCTTTGCTTGGGTAGTGCTTAGTGTAGGTGAAGCTTTTAACTTCCTTGCTCTCTTTCTTTTTTGCAGATTTGAAAATGTTATCGTTGAGTGGCGCAGTTATAGGGATTAAAATCTCAGCGATAATAAAACAGCTCAGTACGCCGATTAGACCAAAAATCATAACAGGCTTTAGAATTCGTAGATAATTCGCTCCAGCTGCTTTCATCGCGGTGAACTCAGCTTGAATTGAGAGTTTTTGGAAGCTAAGAAAGCAGGCAAGTAAAATACAGATAGGTAAAATATTTAAGGCGATTTTTGGAATATCCAAAACTAATATGAAAAAACCAGTGTACCAAGGGTAATCACCACTAGCTAGCAGTTTGAATATTTGTTTAAATCGATCTATGCCGAGCCAAACCCCCGCTATAATGCCTCCAGCACTTAAGAATGGCAAAACGAATTCACTAAATATATAGGTGTCAATTCGCTTGAGGTACCTAGTCCTCAGCCTTGAACTTGTTCGTTTGGCAACAGTGCCTTTCTGAGCTAGGTTTATCAATTCAAGATTAGTTCTTGTTCTTGAAGAGTTTTTTCTATCTGAGTTATAGATAGTGATTCTTGAAGACGTTTAATAGAAGCTAACATCTCTAATTCTGAATCAAGTCTATTAATATATTTACCCACTCCGATACCGTGTGCGCCAGCTGTAATGGCAAGAGCAGCTGTATCAGGGCTTATGCCAGAAGCTGTAAGTATAAAGGTCTTCTTGAGGTTTTTACTAAGCTCGATAGTGTTAGAAAGCGTTAGCATAACTTTCTGAAGAACGCCAAGCGTATTAGACGTGTTAGCACCTGTTGGTAAAGATCCTTCAGTCTGAATGATTTCTACTCCTAGATTTTCTAAATCTTTAGCTAATTTAACTTGTTCATTAATGTTTAAATGACCTGGAACAGTTATGGAAAGCATGGTTCCTTCTGTTTTAATTTCTGTAAGTTCTTTAGCAAGTGAAAGAACTTCATCTGCTGATAAGTAAATTCCTTCTTCATAAAGAGCCTCGAAATTACCAAGCTCAAGTATGTCAGCTCCAAGTTCTTGAGCTCTTTTTAGTTCTTCAACTTTAACTGATGAAACCACAAGAACAGTATCTTTTAGAAGCTCTCTAACTGCGATGATAATATCCTCTCTTGCGGAAATATCTATCGCTGTAGCATTACTAGCTTTTACAGCATGAGCTACTTTTAAAACTTTTTCTTTGTCAAAATTATTTATACCAGAGATTATTTTCAAGAACGATCTAGTCTCAAGTGACTCTCTGATTAGGTTATATCTAAAATTCTTTTGGCTTAGCATGAAAAAATTATATCACAGGGGAAAAGGGTGTCTTTAAAAATATCCTTCTTTCTTTTTATCTTCCATTGAGCTGTCTGAACCTAAGTCTATGACACGATTTTCACGTTCAGATTTTTTTGCTACCTTCGCTTCGTTGATGATTCCATCTATATCAATTGCAGATGATTCTATGGCTCCAGTGCAAGGCATACAGCCGAGCGAGCGGAATCTGCATTTTAAAACTTTAACTTCTTCTCCAGCACGGGGTTTTAAATATTCTTGGCTATAATCTACAGGTATAATAATGCCATTACGAATAACTACTTCTCTTTCCTGAGCGTAGTAAATAGGCACTATTGGAATGCTTTCAAGTTTAATATATTCCCATATATCAAGCTCAGTCCAGTTAGATAAAGGAAAGACTCTAATACTTTCTCCAGGACTGATTCTGGCATTATAAATATTCCATAACTCAGGACGTTGATTCTTTGGGTCCCACTGTCCGAAACCATCTCTAAAGGAGTAGACCCTCTCTTTCGCTCTAGATTTTTCTTCATCTCTACGAGCTCCCCCAAAAGCAGCATCAAAGCCATGTTTATTTAAGCCGTCTAAAAGACCACCAGTCTTTAGTGCACCGCAGCAAGTGGTAGTCCCGTATTTAAAAGGGTTCATATTATTTGCGATAGCATCTTCATTACGGTTAATAATTAACCTAGCACCTAATTCTTTAGCAAAAGAATCTCTAAATTCATACATCTCTTTAAATTTATAACCAGTGTCTATGTGCATTAAAGGAAAGGGAATAGCTGCTGGATAAAAAGCTTTACGGGCTAGGTGCAGCATGACTGAGGAATCCTTACCCACTGAATAAAGCATTACAGGGTTTTTAAACTCTGCGACTACTTCTCTAATGATATGTATGCTTTCAGCTTCGAGTTGTTCAAAGTGGCTGAGAATTTTGGGTTCCATAGTTTGCATGGGTGCCATTTTATCACGTGGCAAGCCTTGATAATATTAGGCGATTATTGAAATTCTTTTATCTCGGGAGCCTTCTGTTAATAAAGGCGTGCAGGTTATCCATCTGCATATAGGGATTAGTCTTTTTCTGGTTACATAATTCATCACAGTGCAAATGATGGTAGTTATGACCAGGAAATATCATGGTGTGGTCTGGTAATTTCATTAGTTTATGATGAATAGTATCGAACATCGTTTCGACATCTCCGCCAGGTAGATCACATCTGCCACAGCCATCTAAAAACAGTGTATCGCCAGCTACTAAATTACCATTGACGAGAAAGCACTGAGAACCTGGTGTATGACCAGGTGTATGTAAAAAATCTATATGAACATTTCCTATGTCTAAATTAAAAGTCGCATCGACTTCTATAATGTTTTCACCAATTGGTTTATAAAAGCTAGCTTCTTCTTTAGAGACATAGACTGGTATATCATGAGTTTCTAAAAGTTTACTAATACCGTTAGTATGATCAGGGTGACCATGAGTGATTAAGGCTCCTTTAATAGTCAAGCCAGCTTCTTGAGCTTTATCCCTGATGAAATTCACATCCCAAGCTGGATCGACTACGACTATTTCTTTAGTTTCCTTATCGCCGATGAAATATATGTAATTAGCCATGGGGCCAAGTTCAAACTGCTCAATCAATAGGGGGCTTGCTTTGCTCAGGGTATTTAATTCTGTCATGATTTCTACTTTTCCAAACTTTTACGAAAGAGTCTTTTATTAATTCTAATTCCTCTGGTTTTAAATTAGAATTTCGAAGTTCACCTTCATTAACTCTAGCACTGATGATCTTCGCGATTTTTTCTCTAACATCATTTTCACTGTTAAGTTCTTTTTCACTTTTTAAGGCTGCTTCAGCAGAGTCTGCGATCATCGCAATACCAGCTTCCCTAGAATTAGGAATAGGACCTGGATATTTAAAATCCATAATATTAATATTAGATTTTCCGTATTTCTCTAAAGCTTTCACGTAGAAATAATTAGTTACAGTAGTTCCTTGATGCATCGGAATGAAATCTATAATGGCTTCTGGTAATTTATGTTTTTTCGCTAATTTAACGCCTTCTGGTACATGAGCGATTATTATTTCAGCTGATTTTTTAGGGTCATCTAAAGTCGTATGGGGATTAGGTTTCCCTAGATTATTCTCTATGAAATAATCTGGATTATAGGTTTTCCCTATATCATGATATAAAAGACCGACTCTAATCAGTTCTGTATTAGCTCCTATGGCGTTAGATGCTTCTTCAGCGTAGCGAGAGACATTTAGCGAATGTTCATAAGTACCAGGTGCTTCTTCTTTAAGTTTTTTGAGTAATGACTGATTTGGATTAGATAGTTCAGATAAGCGAAATGGTGTGAGTAGTCTGAAGGTAAATTCTAAATATGGTAAGACTGCTAGTGCTATTAGGCCAGAGAGTATTCCACTTAAAGCATACAATGCTGTAATGACAAGGACTGTGCTGACACTGAAGTTTTTTACAGCTATTAAAACTGAAAATAAAAATACTAAACCCTGACAGAGAGCTATTTTGGTACCAGCATTTGCTAAATCTTCTCTTTGGTGAGAGTGTTTTGTTAAATATATTGCGTAAATAGAACCAGCTAAAAGAGGTAAAACTTGCCAGAAATTTAAATCAAAGCTGTACATTAGGAAAAAGTTCATTAATAATGAGCTGAATAAAGCAAGCTTGGGTAGATAGAATACGGTTAATAATATCGGTACTAGAGAAATGGGAACTATAGCTAGTTTATTTATCCCCCATAAAGAAATAGCAGATATCACTGCCTGAGAGCCGAGTACTACTGTGAAGATCATGGCGAGCCTTTGTACACTGTATTTCCGCTTCTCTATTAAGAAAATATATAGGCTCATTAAGAATACGGCTATATAGACGATGCCAAGGTATTTTATTTCTAAACTCCAGTCAGCTTCTGGTCTGAGCAGGTTTAAATTTTTCATATAGTAATAGTTTTTCTCTGAGATTTTTTTACCTTTTTCAGCTAAAACTGTTCCTATCGGTAATTTTATGTAAATGTCTGAAACGGAAGCGAGGGCTTGGTTTTCTAGGTCTTCTACTTTTTTCCAGTCTATTTTTATATTAGGGCTAGTGGTATTAAGAATAATTTTTTTAGTTAAGTCAAGCTCTAAGCCTCTTAAGCTCGGGAAGAGGATCTCTATATTTTTAGTGATTTTAGATTTTGGGAGACCGTTTACTATACCGATATTTAAAAGTTTTTTCTGTACGATAAAAAGCCTATACAGGAATTCTTTTTTATCTGTGAGCTTTTGTAGGTCAAGAAAAAAATTAGTACCAAGATTCTTAATTACTTTTTTTTCATTTTTAAATTCAAGGCGGAAGCGTTCTATCTCTTTTAAAAAGTAATTTTTTTCAAAACTACTAAGATTACTAATCGCAAGAACTATTTTTTCATAATCTGAATTGATGAATTCGCCAGCAGAGGTATTGCCATCAAGAACTGCTTGAATTTCTTTGAACTTATGATCGTTTAATTGTATTAAAGTCATCTGCATATGAATACCTATTCTGCTTATAATCGGCATTTCATAAGATTTCTGGCCGCTCAAGGTTGCTTGTATGACTTTTACATAAATTTTTAATTCTTCTAAGCTCTTCTGTGTTGCTGTATCATCGACTGTTAAGACCTCTTGATTATTAAGGTTATAAATGGATCTAGTCTTAGTTTCTTCTTTAAGTTGATTGGTCGCAACTTCATCAAGAACTCTTGCACCTTTTTCCAAGATTACACTTACAGGGCTTACTTCTTTTATTGACAGTAGCGGCTTGTACCAAGATCTGACGCCCACAAGTGATGTGAAAATTAATGAACCAAGCAGTATAATCAATACTTTGAAAAAAAGGCTAGGGAGGTTTTGTTTTAATGGCATTAATTACAGACTCAATTCTAAATTATATTGATACTAGCCCAAAAAAGCTAATTACAATTGTTGGACCTACCTGTACCGGGAAAACTGATATAGCTATAGAGCTTGCAGAAAAATTTAAGACAGAGATTATTAATGCTGATAGTCGTCTAATTTTCAAGGAAATGGATATCGGCACCGCTAAGCCCTCTTTAAATGAACTAGAGAGAGTAAAGCATCATTTGGTGAATCTTAAATCGATTACAGAAGCTTATTCGGCTGGCGATTATCAAAAGGATTTTGATAACGTGGTGGAAAATATATGGAAGCTAGATCCAGAAAAGAAAATTATAGTAGTGGGCGGCACTGGTCTGTATATAAAAGCTGCTTTAGAAAATTTAGAAATGCCCGCAGTTAATATTAATCAAGCTTTAAGAGATGAGTTGAATCAAAAATCTTTAGATGAGCTGTTACTGATGCTTAGGGAAAATGATTCAGAGGCTTCAAGTTTAATAGATATTCAGAATAAAGTGCGGGTGATTAGAGCTTTAGAGTTAGTTATGAGTACGGGAAAGCCTTTAAGTGAGCTCAGAACTAAAAGCCCAGAACCTCGCTATGATTCTCTTTATATAGGTTTAGATTTTAAGAGGCGAGAAGATATTTATAACTTAATCAATGAAAGGGTTTTACGTATGATGGAGTATGGTTTGGTTGATGAAGTCAAGGCTTTAATGAATAAATATGGCAGAGTGAAGACTATAGATAGCACTATTGGGTATAGAGAGGTCGCTGATTATCTTTCAGGGCTTATAAGTTTAGATGAAGCTGCAAGTGAAATACAGTTAAGAACTAGAAGATATGCGAAGAGGCAGATGACTTGGTTTAGAGCTAATCCAGAGA
>JBMOEX010000023.1:0-24513 GCA_049314535.1 Vampirovibriophyceae bacterium
TCTCGGAATCTATAGCTGTTTGAAGATCTTCTGGCATAGAGGGCTTATTTTAGCAAGAAAAGATCTTTTGTCTAAAGTTAAACATAAAAATTCTATCCCCCTATTAGGCTTAATAATGTTGTGGGGGATTTATAATTATTAACATGACACTAGAACCATCGTTTTTAGTTGATTTAGATAAAGCTCCATGCGCCTAAATAAATTCCTAGCCGATCAAGGACTCTGCTCCCGCAGACAAGCTGACCTAAAAATCAGTCAAGGACTAGTATCCGTAAACACTGTTACTGTAAACCTAGGCTGCTGCCTAGAGAGTGGTGACAGGGTTAATTACGCAGACAAAGAATATATCTATAATCCAGAAAGCTCACAGAGATTAATTTATCTAGCTTTAAATAAACCAGCTGGCGTAGAATGCACTTGCAATGAAGAGATAAAAGGAAATTTAATTCATTTTTTAGAAAAAAATCCTAAATTTCAAGAATTGAAAAAATTACGCCTCTACCCCATCGGCAGACTAGATAAGAACTCACGAGGCTTACTAATTCTTACTAATGATGGTGATATCACGCATAAACTCAGTCATCCTAAATTCGAGCATGAGAAAGAATATTTAGTTACAGTAGATAAACCAATCACCAAGAAGTTTTTAAAAGATTTAAGTGCTGGAGTTGAAATTATAATTAAAAAAAATGGTGTTAAAGCAAGAACTCTACCATGCCTAGTGAATCAAGAATCAGAAACTTCATTTAAAATCATTCTAAAGCAGGGTTATAAAAGACAAATCCGTCAATCCTGTAAAGTTTTAGGCTATGAAGTAGTAGATTTACTGCGTTTTCGCATCGTAAAATTAAATTTATACGAATTATCACTTAATGAAGGTGAGTTCAAGCTGATAGATAATTTATACTATTGATTGATGCAACGAAAGATTTTAAGAATTCTTAAAAACAAAGTAGTAATAGCCATACTAATCGGGCTTTTAGCTTTACCGTTTTTATTCCGTCTATCAGTACCTATATTAAATAGGATATTAGGTGCTCCATCCTTGGATATTTTAGAGAATTACCAGCCTATAGGTAGCATAGAAGTCTACGACTATAAAGATAAATTAGCTGGAGTTCTTCAAGGAGAGGAGGACAGGCAGGTTATACAGTTAGACCAAGTCTCAGATTTAGCGAAAAAATCCATTCTAGCAGCTGAAGATAGCCAGTTTTTTAAACACTCTGGATTTAGTTTAACTAGTTTACTTAGAGCTGTAATCACGAATATTAAAGCGGGCAGGGTAGTTCAGGGCGGTAGCACTCTTACGCAGCAGATGGTAAAAAATCTCTTTATCCGCGAAGATGAAAGATACCAGAGAACTTTAAGAAGAAAAGTTATAGAGCTTCTTATAGCTCTTGAAGTAGAGAGTAAATACTCTAAAGAAAGAATACTTGAAATATATCTAAACCAAGTTTATTTCGGTAACTTAGCTTATGGTATAGAAAGAGCAGCTCAAAGATACTTTAGTAAACATGCAAGTAAATTAGATTTATTAGAATCGACATATTTAGCTGGGCTATTAACCGCTCCTAGCCATCTTTCTAAAAATTTAAAAGAAGCACAAGTGCGCCAGCAGTATGTTTTAGACAGAATGTTAGAGCTTGGCTATATCACGAAAGAAGAATACGCGAAAGCAGATATTCATAAAATGCAGTTTAGAAAATCACAGGGAAACTTAGCTCAATACCCCTATTACTTTAGCTACGTAGAACAAGAGCTTAATAAGAGGTTTACCAGGAATCAGTTAAAAACTATGGGGCTGAAAGTCTATACTGGACTTGATCCTAAAGCAGAGATGGCTGCTGCTGAAATTATGGAAACTGGTATCAAGAATGCTGCCTCTGGGATTAATCAAGCGGCTTTAGTTACTATTGACGTGGAAACCGCTCAGGTAAGAGCTTTAGTCGGAGGAGTCGGTAATTTTTGGCAGAACCAATATAATAGAGCGACTAACGTACATACCATTGGTAGTGCTTTTAAGCCCTTTGTGTACTTAACAGCCTTTATGAATGGCGTTATAGATCAGAACACTATCATCAAAGATGAACCTATAGTCTTCGATGATGCTTCCACAGAAAGCATGGTGTGGTCACCACAGAATTTCGACTTAGAATTTCATGGACCTACCACGGCAAGAGCAGCCTTAATTTTTTCACGTAATATTCCAGCTATTAAAGTCGCTATGCAAGCTGGTCTTAACAACGTTATAGACACTGCACATAAAGCAGGTATTAAATCTGATATGCAGCCAAACTTATCACTAGCATTAGGATCTGGAGCATTTACTCCACTAGAAGTAGCGACTGCTTATTCTACCTTTGCTCGTGGTGGAGTTAGAGTAGAACCAATACTTATTAGAAAAATCTTAGATAATAAAGGCAACTTAATAGAAAAAAATGACCCTGTAGCCGTAGATGCCCTGCCACAGAGACACGTATCGTTACTAGTCGAAATTTTAAAAGATGTAGTTAATTACGGAACTGGTGCTTTAGCTAAAATCGAAGGACGAGTCGTTGCTGGTAAAACTGGTACAGCAGATGGCAGCAGAGATATATGGTTCACCGGATTCACTCCAGATACAGTTACCGTCGTTTGGGCTGGTAACGAAAGAAATAGAGAAGTGCTTTCTAGTTATGCGACTGGTGGTAGCACTCCAGCTTGGATATGGCGTGAATTTATGCTTAAGTATTATGAAAATAATCCAAGAGCAGCTGTTGATTTTAAATTTAATAATAATTATGTATCAGCGAAGATAGATCCTCTTACTGGGCTTCTGGCGACTGAATACACTCCTAACCCAGTGGAGATGAGGTTTACACCAGGCACAGAACCTAAGCGCTATGCACCAGTTCCAGACACTAGTGATATTAAATCTAGATCTGATGAGGCAGAGGATGAAAATTTTACGAATATTAATGATCGTAAAATGTCAGAAGAAGATGAAAAGATTCAGATGCTTAAAAAAATTAACGAATCAGAAAAAGCTAAAAAACCTGAGACTAAAAGAAATTTACCAGAGCCGAAAACTAAGCCCAATGCGACATTCAGCGAGTATCAATAATGGATAAAAACAATCGAATCTATGGCGCTAAGCTCATTTTAGAATACATCAAATCTGGTGGTTCTATTTCTAAAATATGGTTAGCTAAAAGCTTAAATGCTCTAACTCAAGAAATCGAAGAATTAGCCAGAAAGCATAAAATCCCTGTAAATAAAGTCGAAAGAAAAGAATTAGATAAAATATCTGACGAATATAAAGGAAAATCTGTAATCGCAGAAGTTTCACCCATAACTCTTTATGATGAAAAGTTTTTATTAGAGCAGGGAGGCGATAGGACTTATATTTTTGCAGTAAATATAGAAGATCCACAAAATTTAGGAGCTATGCTCCGCTCAGTTCATGCTTTTTCTGCTGATGGCTTAATAGTTAGTAATCGCAACACTACGACTATAACTGACTCAGTTATTAGGGCTAGTGCTGGTGCGATATTTAATACTAAAGTTATTAGAGTAGGAAATATTAGTAATACGCTAAAAAAGCTTAAAGAAAATCAGTATTGGGTTTATGGCACTGACGTTAAATCAGAGAATAGTGAGGAAATTCGGAAAGTAAAATTTGATAAAAGGTCGGTAATTCTACTGGGTAATGAAGGAAAAGGTCTTGGTCCAATCCTTAAAAAAGCTTGTGATTTTATAGTTCATATCCCCTGTGCGTTTAATAGTTTAAATGTTTCTGTCGCAACGGGCATAATATTAAGTAGCGTCTACGAACAAAGAAAAGATCAATGATCAATCTTGATATGGAATTTAAAGATTACTATAAAACTTTAAACATAAGTTTCGGAGCTAGTGACGAAGAGATTAAGAAATCCTATAAACAGTTAGCTAAAAAACATCATCCTGATAGCGATGGCGGCTCTGAAGAAAAATTTAAAGAAATACAAGAAGCTTATGAAGTTTTAAAAGACAAAGCTAAAAAAGATAAGTATGACTCAATGCATAATAGTCAGACTAATTTTTCCTCTAAAAACAATACCTATCAAAGTAAGTCTTCGAGCTATTCCTACACAAATGCAAATACTAACAATTCTAATACAACAAATAATCAAGCTAACGCTAATTCACAAACTAATACCAAGACTAATGACAATAATGCTTCTAATGCAAACAACGCTCAGCAAGCGGCTAACCAACAGAGCTATCAACAAAAACAATACAATGACGTAAAATACAAAAACGCTAGCACTAATCCTCAAAATAAAGAGAAAAGCTCAAACACTAAATCTAACGCTCCGAATGAATCCTTCAGTGATTTTTTCCAAATGTTTTTTGGGGAGAATAAAGAAAAAGCTAAAGGTCTCAAAGGTGCTGACTATGAGATGAATATTGAGTTAGATCTAGAAGACGCCTATAATGGCAGCACTCGTAAGCTTGAAATAACCAGTACTGGTCAAGGACAGAGAAGGCTAGAAGTTCTTATTCCACCTGGTGTTCGTGAAGGCAATAAAATAAAAGTCGCTGGTGAAGGCAAAATCGGCAAAAATGGTGGTGAGAGCGGCGATTTATACCTAAAGGTAAAAATCAAAGAACATCCTCTTTTTAAAATGGATGGCGATGATGTACACAGCACTCTAGAATTAGAGCCATATGAGGCTGTCCTAGGTGCAGAGAAAGAAGTTCTAACACTAGGTTCTAAAGTAGAGATAGTAATTCCACCTCAGACTAATCACGGGAAGATACTTCGCCTAAGAGGACGCGGGCTTATGAATACTAAAACTAAAATACAGGGCGATCACTTTGTGCATACTGCGATTAAAATTAAAGACCACTATACATTTGAAGAATTACAGCATTATAAAGCTATAAAAAAAATTAATCAAAATTAAAAATGCTGTTATGCAGCAGCTCCAGAGACGGAATCTTACTAAGGGCTTAATACGCTAAATAGATAAAATCAGCTCTAGGATTAGTTCCTGTATTTTTCTGTTTTTTAATTTTCTCAGGCTTCACTGCCTTAAGCTCAAAATCAAAATCCTTCAAAAACTCAAAAGCCTTTAAATTATAGGCGTAATTCTTACGATGTTCGACTAATTTTATAGAGGATTCTATCACTTTACCCGTCTCATCTATCTCAAAAGTATAACTACAAAACTGATCATTTCTATGCTTATCTGTAGGCTTGTTAAAAAGAATCTGATCATTATCTAATAAAAAGAATTTCCATTTAAGATTCAGTTCCTGCGGCTCAATGCCTTTCACTGTGACATTATGAAAATTTATATCATAGGTTTTTAAGGTTTCGGCATGAAGAGGCATCGAAAAATTATTTAAGATGAAAGCTATAAACAAGCAAAGTATATAACTCAACACAGGAGACCAATAACGACGAAAACGCAGAGATTGGAGTTCGGCAACAGTACCATTTAGCTTTAATGACTTATGCATGGATAAAAGTTATTATACATTAAGCTAAAATAAGCTAAATGCAAGCTGTAGCGAAGGAAACTATCCCCATTTACTGGAATCACGAAAACAGGTCTGTATCTATCATCGACCAAACCCTTCTTCCTTATGAATTAAAGTGGGTAGAAATAAAGACCTATGAGGCGATGGCAAATGCCATCGAAAAAATGCTTTTACGAGGAGCACCATTAATTGGTATCGCTGCTGCATATGGCATGGTACTTGCTTTGCAGGAATTTATAGAGAATAACACTCATCATCACAGTTTAGAAAAAGATCATGAAAACAATGAAAATATAGAAAATGCTGCTCTGAACCAGTCTTTAGACGATAGATTAATCAATTTTCTTAACCAAGCCTCAAATAGACTACTTTCGACACGCCCAACTGCGGTAAATCTAGCATGGGCATTAAGAGAAATGACAGCCACTATTCAAGAAAATGACAGCAATGTGGAAAATAAAGCACTACCGGCATCACTTGAGCAAAATACTTACTTACAAGAGCTTCACCAAATACTTTTAAACAAAGCTCTCTGGATTCAAACTGATGATTATAATCGCTGTAAAGCAATGTCTGAGCATGCCTTAGCTTTAGTAAAAAAAGACTTCGCTGAAAAAATTAAAACGCAAGGTGATACTATTGGTGAACAAACAGGTAAATTAAATGTTCTCACGCACTGTAATGCTGGTGCCTTAGCTACAGGTGGTTATGGCACTGCCTTAGGCTTAATCAGAAGTTTACATCGCGAAGGCTTACTTAATATGGTTTATTCTGACGAGACTCGCCCTCGCCAGCAGGGTTCTCGTCTCACCGCTTGGGAATTAGCACAGGAAGGCATTCCAGTCACCATGATCTGCGATACTATGGCAGGTTTTATGATGAATAAAGGGATGATAGATTTAGTGGTAGTAGGTAGTGATCGCATTACTGCAAATGGTGATGTCGCTAATAAAATAGGTACTTACCAAGTAGCCATTCTTGCAAAACATCACCAAATACCTTTCTATGTCCTAGCCCCAGAAAGCACTATAGATTTAAATTTAAAGACTGGCCATGAAATCGAGATAGAATATCGGAGCACAGAGGAAGTTAGCCATATAAATGGTAAAGCCTGCACTTTTATTAAAGATCTAAATTCCGTCACTGAGGTCAAGTTTCTTAACCCTGGATTCGACGTTACGCCAAATTCATTAATTAGTGGAATAATTACAGAAAATGGCATAATGAGCGTGTAGCCGAACGAATAAGTTCAAGGCTGAGGAGGACGAATGACCGCAGTGTACTGCAGGTACATGAGGATCATAAGGACGACGAAAACGCAGAAATTGGAGTTCCGCGACACGCCCATAATGCTAGAATCAAATAAATAAGTATATATATGAAAGTGGAACTTTTGACTAAAGAAAAAACCAAACTACCTATATTTCCAGATATTGCGATCGAAACGAAAGCACAAATTACTGGTACTTTAGAAAAAGTCGGGATGGAGAAAGTTGAACTTGCTCTTAAGCTTCAATCTAATGACGGAGAAATCACTCAGATTCCAGCTTTCGCTAACCTTTATGTCAGCCTAGACGCTCCTCATAAAAAAGGTATACATATGTCTAGACTCTTATTGCAAGCGCATAAGACTTTTGATGAAGAGGCTTTAAGCTATGAATCTCTTGGTGATTTAGTTAAGAAATTAAAAGAGTCTCATACAGATATGAGTTTAAATGCTTTTGTTGAAATCCAGTTTGAATACATGTTACGCAGACCTGCACTTGTAAGTGATAACGATGCTTGGAGATCTTATCCCGTGGTTTTAAAAGCTGAAATAAACCATGCAGATGAAATATCTTTCACGACCAGCATTCGAATAACCTATTCTAGTACCTGCCCTTGCTCGGCAGCACTGTCAAGACAGCTTATACAAGAAGAGTTTTTAAAAACATTTGGGGATAAAGCTCCTAGTGTTACAGATATATATAACTGGTTAGGCAAAGAAGAAAGCCAAGTGGCTACTCCTCATAGTCAAAGAAGCTATGCTGATATAGATTTTATGCACACTGGAGAGTCTAAGCTTAATGAGACTGCTCGCAAACGTAAAAGTTCAAGCGAGTCCCTCAATCTAGATGAGATGATAGATGGTCTAGAAAAGGCTATCTCTACGCCAGTACAAGCAGCTGTAAAAAGAGAAGATGAACAAGAATTCGCGAGACTTAATGGTAGAAACTTTATGTTTAGTGAGGATGCTGCGAGAAGATTAAAATTTTTCTGTGAGAGCCTAGAATACCTCTCAGATTTTAGTATTAAAGTACAGCATTTAGAGAGTCTTCATGCACATAATGCGGTAGCCTTTGCGAGAAAATCATCTAGCTGAACTATGCAGAATTAACTAGACCACGTGAATATATGATTCTAGCCGCCATGCGAGAAACTAAGTTTTCTCATGGCTTCTTTAATTATGTTAGACGCATTCGCTAAACACTCATCCATAGCTAGTATCGAAGTCGGCATTAATGCACTGATGGAGAGATACAATGCAACAGCAGGAAATATCGCTAACGCTGGTACTCCTAATTATTTAGCTAAAGAAGTTAGCTTCGAAAATGATCTAAGAAAAATACAGAATAAATTACGTTATAACACTGAACCTGAACTGACTCAAACTGATGAGGGTCATTTTCATATTACAGCAAATAGTATCTACGAAGCCAAAGTGGAAGTTACAGAACCTAATCGAGATTTTATAACTACAAACAATACCGTAGATCTTGAAAGAGAGATGTTGACACTAGGAAAAACAGCGATGAAATACCGTGCTGTAGCCACTATGGGTAGAAAATTTTTCGATGGCTTAACCAATATAATCAAAGGATAAGATAAATTATGCAAAGCTATGACTTAATGGATATCGCCGGTAGTGCACTCAGAGCTGAAAGGCTGAGAATGGATGTTATCGCAGGTAATATCGCAAATATGAATACTACTCATGCCGCAGACGGTACTGTTCAGCCATATTTAAGAAAATTAGTATCTTTTAAAACCATTATGGATGAGCAAACAGGCATAGTACAAGGGGTTGCCGCAGATAGCATTATAAATGATGTGGAAGCCTTGAATACAGTCTATGATCCTAGCCATCCTGATGCCGATAATAAAGGTTATGTCTACTATCCGAATATCTCTATAGAAGAAGAAATGACAGATTTAATTAGTTCTAAATCAGCTTACCAAGCAAATATAACTAGCATTCAAACCTTCAAAGAGATGTTTAGTGCAGGATTAGAGATTTAAAACTCAGAGGAAATAAATTATGGACGCAATAACTAACTTAAAACTTTTTAACACTTCCGTGGAAACACCTCTATTACAGGCAAATGCTGCCTACTATGATAAGCTGAAAAGTGGTTCAGTAGAGACTTTCCAAGAGACTTTAGAAAAATCAATATCAACACTGAAAGATCTATCTACCAAATCTGCAAATGCCATGGAAGATTATATATCTGGCAACAATGTAGACGCAAGCTCAGTAATGCTTACTATGGAAAAATCTGGCATGGCCACAAATCTCGCGATTCAAGTCAGAAACAGATTACTAGAAGGCTATAGAGAGCTGAGCAGCATTCAAGTGTAATTAATAAAAAACAATTTTAAACAAAAGGGTGATTGGAAATAAATGGCTGAAGTAGAAGAAAGACAAGGTGATCTAATTGAAGATGGAATAGATGATGCTGCATCTGGACCAAAAAAGAAGGGACCTAATTTAGTCCTTATTATTAGCATCTCTCTTCTTGTGATAGCAACAGGCATAGCTGCTTATTTTATTTTCAAACCTAAGTACACAGTACTTTTCTCAGGATTAGACACCTCTGATGCTGCTGCCATAAGCTCTTATCTAAAAAAAGAAAACATTAAATTCAAAATAGAAGGCGACGGCGATACCATACTTGTGGCTGGAACCTCTGTACCTAAACTACGCTTAGACATTGCTGGCAAAGGAATGCCTAAGGGAACGGGAGTAGGTTTTGAGCTTTTTGATAAAAAAGACATTACGGTAACTGACTTCGGTGAAAAATTAAAATATCATCGCGCACTTGAAGGTGAATTAGCTAGAACTATTTCTTCATTAGAGACGGTAAAAGTAGCAAGAGTACACTTAGTTATACCTAAAAAAAGTGTTTTTGCAAATAAGGAAGAACCAGCGAGTGCTTCTGTAGTTATAACGACGATGTACGGTAAAGACCTTACCCAAGATCAAGTTAAAGGTATTCAACATTTAGTCGCAAGCTCTATACAAGGCTTACAACCAGACAAAGTGCAGATTACAGACCACACTGGAAAATCTTTAGTCAGCTTTACTACTGAACAAGCTCTTTTTGCAAATAAGCTAGAAATGAATGAGCAAAGACAGAGAGACTTTGAAAAACGCCTAGAGAAAGATCTTCAAGGGCTTTTAAATCCTATTTTAGGTGAAGGTAATGTACTAGTTAATGTTAAAGCTGAATTAAATTTCGATGAAAAAGAGATGAATATTGAGACTTATGCTCCTACAGACGAAGCTGGTACTAAACATGACCCCGTCGTCAGAAGTGAGAAACTAATCACAGAAAAATATGAAAAGAATTCTAACGAAATAGTGCGTGGCATTCCAGGAACTAAAAATAATGTCCCATCATTTACAGGAGTAGACGTAGAAGGCATTCAAGACATAGGACCTAGAAAAGATTACGTTAAAGAAGATAAAACCATTAATTATGAAGTCAGCCGCATGGTGGAAAAAGTTAAAAAAGCAACTGGTGTTATTAGAAAAATTTCTGTCGCCGTAGTAGTTAATAAGGATTTATCACCACAGGAAAGAGCTGTACTAAGACAGACTGTCACTGTAGCATCTGGTATAGATACAGAGAGGGGTGATCAAGTCATCATCACTGGTATTAAATTCTCTACATCAAGATATATAGATCTTGAGTCAATAGAAAGAGAGAAAACTGAACAAGACCTAAAACGCAAAGCCGCAATCAAAAAATTCTCATTCTTGATTGTAACCCTTGTTATTGGTGGAATAATGACAGTCGTCATGCTGTCACTAATGAAACGCAGTATTAACTCTGATAACACAGAAGAGTTAGATAAATTACTAGATGAAGATGAGGTAGCTATTTTGAGTGATATTGATGATAAGATCGAAGAAGCTGAACTCGCTTATAGTAAGAAGATTAGCTTAGATGGTAATAAAACGATTAGTAAAATGAAAGATGAACTGCAAAAAACCATCGAAGAGAATCCTAAAGCCGTAGCGAAAAGTTTGGAAAGTTACATAAATGAAGTAGGAAACTAAATTAATTGAATTTAAACGATAAAAGAAAAAAAGTTTTTTCTAATAAGCTAGAGTCTCAGTCCAAACCAGTCGTTATCGGTGGTGTAAGTGATGATGAAATTAAAGATCTGCCAACTAAAGAGCAGATTCTAAGGGAAAGAATCACTGAAGCCGAGATTAAAGCCAGGAAATATTTACAGCAAGCCACCGAAAAAGCTGAAGCTGAAGCTAACGCCATCATCACTCGTGCAAGAGAAGAAGAGCAGTTTATACGAGATACCGCTTATCAAGAGGGCTTTGAAAAAGGTGAGCAAGATGCTGCAAGTGCCATACAGGAAAAATTCCGCACTATTCTCTCAAACAGTGCAAATATCTTAAGCTCTCTTGAACAAGAAAAACGCGAGGCCTTAGAAGATGAAGAAAACAGTGTGCTAGACTTCATTTTCATTTTAGCTAAGAAAATTATTGGTAAAGAACTCTCTCTTGATAAAGAGTCTATGCTCAGCATGGTAAAAACCGCGATCTCAGAATTAAGCTACAAACAAGATGTCAGCCTATTCCTTCCTCCAGACACTGCTCTACATTTAAACAAAGTGAAAAAAGCTATTCTTAATGAATTCTCTGATCTAGAAAATTTAGTTATTGTTGCAGACTCGACTCTTAAAGATGGTGATTTAATCGTTGAAAGTAAAAAAGAAAGGTTGGATTTTAGATTAGCAGCCCAAATGGATGCTCTGTCGGAGAATTTAAGACAGAAGCGTATTTTCAGAGCAGAAGAAGTGAAAATTAAAACAGATACAGAGGATATTTAAGCTAAAAAACCTTAATCAGAGAAAAAGATAATCATATGAAGCTAAATTTTCCCGAATTAAAAGATGATTTAAAAGACTGCTCTCAAGTCCGCACTCTAGGAAAGGTTTCTAAAATTATAGGCTTAACTATCGAAGCAGATGGTCTAATAGTGGAGCTCGGCGAATTATGCTTAATTAAATCAAGAAATAACTACCTAAAAACTGAAGTAGTAGGTTTCAGAGACAATTACACACTGTTAATGCCACTCGGCGAAGTTCAAGAACTTAAAATGGGGGCAGAAGTATTACCTACAGGAAAACAAGTTTTTATCAAAGTAGGACCTCGACTCAAAGGCAGAATTCTAGATGCTTTTGGTGAGCCACTCGACGAGGGAATTAAGCTTAGAGCTGAACACACCGCAACGCAATGGCCAACTAAAACTTTAAATCCTCTGAAGAAGAGCCGCATAGAGGAACAGATGTTCTTTGGAGTCAGAGCCTTAGATGGTTTCTTATCCTGCGGGAAAGGGCAGCGCATGGGAATCTTCGCTGGTTCAGGCGTAGGTAAAAGTACTCTGATGGGCATGATCGCGAAAAACGCAGATGCCGATATTAACGTCATTGCCCTTATTGGTGAGCGAGGCAGAGAAGTAAGAGAATTTATCGAAGAAAGCTTAGGAGAGGAAGGTTTAAAAAAATCAGTAGTGGTAGTGGCTACAGGAGACCAGCCTAGCTTAATTAGAGTCAAAGCAGCTCTATTCGCTCATTCTATAGCAGAATATTTTAGAGATGTAGAAGGGAAAAATGTTTTACTAATGCTAGACAGTGTTACACGTGTAGCTTTGGCTCAAAGAGAAATAGGGCTAGCAGTAGGCGAACCACCTGCGACTAGAGGTTACACACCTAGTGTATTTTCATTAATTCCAAGATTACTAGAAAGAAGTGGCACTGGCGAGAAGGGCAGCATTACAGCACTCTATACAGTTCTTGTAGAGGGTGATGATATGAATGAACCCATCAGTGACCTTGCTAGAGGTGTTCTCGATGGTCACATAGTGCTCTCTCGAAAACTGGCTCATAAAAATCACTTCCCCGCGATAGATGTACTCCAGTCAGTGAGCAGGGTTATGGGCAGCATTGTCACCCCTGAACATAAAGAAGCAGCCAGCCTTCTTCGCAGCTACATGGCAAGCTATGAAGATGCTAAAGACCTTATTAACATCGGAGCTTATCAGCGAGGTAATAACCCAGCTATAGATAAAGCTGTGGCGGCGATAGATAAAATCAATAATATACTTAAACAGAAAACCGAAGACTACACTAGTTATGAAGAGTTATTGCAATTATTACAAGGGGTTAAGTAGGGTTTTAACTTATGAATCGAAGCTAAGCTTATAGAACCAAGTCAAGATCTATGGACTAAATCGCCCCCCACATAAACCTCTTTAACTCTTGTCTTCTCTCCATCTAAAATTAAAGCATAAGGATCTACTGAATCTAGATCTAGATTATCATCCATCACCTCAAAAACTACGTAATCAGCATACTTAGCTTCTTCTAGGCTGCCGATCTTATCATCCATGCCTATAGCCTTAGCAGCGGCACTAGTTAATAATTCATACTGCCGCTGAACTCCAATTTCTGCGTTTTCGTCGTCCTCATGATCCTCATGTACCTTGAGTACACTGCGGTCATTCGTCCTCCTCAGCCTTGAACTTGCACGTTCGGCGACAGTATCTTCATGACGCTGCCGCTGAACTCCAATTCCTGCGCTTCCAGCATTCTCAACAAACAGCTTTAACTCTGATCTTAAATCTAAATCATAATTAGAAGCTTTACTGTCAGTCCCCAGACCGTAATTCACACCACGAGACTGCTCCCAAAGAGCGACTTGTGCCATATTATGCTTTAAAAACTGATTACTACGCGGGCAGCTGACTAAAGAAATCTCAGGGTGATTAACAAGTTCTTGAATCTCATTCTCTGAGAGATTTATAGCGTGAGTTAATAAATATTTAAGAGGCTGATACCTCACTCCATTTCCTTCACTGAGTACATATTTCTTAAAATAATCCCAAGATGACTCAGCCTGCTTCCTATATCTTTTCTTTAAATCTAAGACTCCAAGGGACTCCCAGAAATCGTACATCAGCGCAAGCTCCTGATCATCACGGCACTGTTGCCAAACTCCAATTTCTGCGTTTTCGTCAACATGATTACGCTCAAAATCTACACCTCTAAAATACTTCTCCTCTAACTCATCTTCTGCGAAGTGCATTAATAAAAGAGGCAGCACACCAGAAGAATCTTTAGATAGAAATACTTTTATCTCTTCGAGTAATTCAGTAGAAACACTGTATAAAGAATGTGGTGAAAAAGCGAACTGAATTTTATGGCTCTGTGTCATCAGCCTTAATTCTTCTACCGCTTTATTTAAAATAGTTTTAGCTTGCTGTGGATCAGAACCGAAGAGCTCAAGCCCAATAATTCCTCTTAAACCAGTTTTCTGAAAAGCTTTTACGCTTGCGTCTAAATGTGAAGTGTTATCTATTAAAAATGTCGTACCTGTACTAAGTGCCAGCCTTGCTCCAGCAAGGCTTGCCGTCACTGGATCAAAAGATTCATTTTGAACTTTATGCATTAAATCTTTTAACCAAGCAAAGAGATTTTTAGGCTTTAAATCTAAATGTGTATATGCAAGATGCGAGTGTAAATTTATAAAACCTGGTGAAATTATCTGTTTTTTGGCTAGGTTATCTGCTGTATTTATTTCAGATAAAGCTGATGTAGCAGCTATATAACCATTTTTTGAGTTGATTTTAGCGTTTTTGACTAGTTCTTTTGAGTTCCTGATTATTATATTCTGGGTATATTGATCTAGTACCATAGCTTTTAGCTTAACACCAACAAAAATGTACGATATTATGCTTGAATTAGAAATTGTCCGGAATGAAGAAAAACATCTTGAAATTGAGGTGGGCGGGCAATTGCTTTATAGTGAAGCTGAAAAATTTAAGGACACTATTCTGCCATATTTAAAAGAACAGAATAAAGTGACCATAGACTGTAAAAGATTAGATTTTATTGATAGTGCGGGAATGGGTTCTTTTGTAAGACTCTGGAAAGAGTGTAAAATCATTGGAGCGGACCTTGAATTTCAGAATGTGGTAGATCACGTTCAAAACCTTTTAAAAATCGCAAGGTTACACCAATTAACGAGTATTAGTTCGCAGACTAGCTAAAGTGAAAAATAATTCTAAAACCACTGACACCGATAATATAGAAGAGACTGATAAAGAAAATGCAGAAAATGAAATTGTGCATCGGTCTCTTGAAGAATTACAAACACAGCTAGAAAGCCTCACGAAACAGCTTGAGGAAGAGCGTTTATTGAATGCAGAAAAAACTGCAATCATGGAAAAGACTTTAGCTGAGACTGAAAGGTTATCTCTATATTTACAAAACACTACCTTCGCTTTAATGCAGGAAAGACAATCTGCCCATGCTCTTGCTGAAAGAGAAAGACTTTTAAATCAGTGGGTAGAAAAAGTCAACAGCTCACTTAACATCACTCATATACTTAAATATCTAACTAAGCAAATGGCTAAATTCTTTAAAGTGAGTCGCTGCGGGATAGTTTTTTTACAAGGTAATAAATTTCAAGTCGTAGAGTTCTGTGAAGACGAGCACGGACGTAACTTAGAATATAACTTACTGAAACGAGATGAATTTTTCTTCCGAATACTTAGATGCAAAAGACCTTTACAATTTGAAGAAATAAATCGTGAATACTCTAATCATTTCCTGGACGATGTTTTCTCTTTTCTTTCAGTACCCTTACTGCTCAGGAACGAAGTCTTAGGCTTGATTTATTTACAAGACTGCTCAAGGCATAATGACTGGCAAGATAATGATATTCAGTTATTACAAGCTATTTCCTATCCATTAATGACAGCGATAGAAAGAGCACGCTTATTTAAAAAATCGCATGAAAGGACGAAACAAGCAGAACTCTTAAATAGCCTGACTAGCCAAATTCGCTCAAGCTTAAACCTCAAGGATATACTTTCTCGAACGGTTAATGAATTGGGCTTTGCCGTAAAAGTCTCTCGCTGTTTACTTTTCATGAATGATCATATTTCAGAAGAATTCTGTGCGACTGGTGTTCCGAATATTGCAGGGCAATGCAAGCATCTAATTCTCGATAAGTTAAATACTAAAGATATCTACGCGACGATAATCATCGAAAACCTGATTTCAACCGAAAATTTACAAAAATTAAATGATGAAGAGAAACAAGAACTCATAAATTCTGGAGCAAGATCTGCACTGGCTACACCACTTTTCGCTCAAGGTGAATTAAGAGGTTGGATAGTCTTTCAGTCTCTATTTCCTCGAACATGGACTGAAGATGAAGTGACATTCGTAGAATCAGCTGCTAGTCAGGTTATAGTGGCGATGACGCAGTCAGAAATTTACGAGCAGTTAAATGCTTATCAGGGCAGGCTTTCACGTGAATTAAAACAAGCAGCAAGGGTGCAAAGCTCACTTATCGGTGGCGATATTTTAAATACCTCTATGAATATTTCAGTACTTTATAAACCACACAGTAATGTATCTGGTGATTTCTACTGGGTTTCAGAGCTTTCACCAGATGTAGTCGGAGTTTTAATCGGCGATGTATCAGGTAAAGGTCCAGCTGCTGCCCTGCTTACTGGTTATATTCTAGGACAGTTTAATGCGATTATCGAAAACTCTTCACTAGCCTGGGCTCCTGAAAAAGTTATATCTTTTTTATGTGACTCACTACTTGCCCAAAGTAATAATTCTGATTTTTATGCGACCGCTTGGTACGGAGTTTTTAACCTAAATACTGGTGAACTCGCTTACACTAATGCTGGACACCTCAAGCCTTATGTCATAAAAGATGGCAAAGCCACTATGCTTTCAGCCGATGAGCCTACTGGTGTACCACTGGGTTTAATAGATCCTAGAGACCTAGAAGCTTATTACCAAAGGCAGACTATTCAACTATCACCAAAAGATAAGCTTATACTTTTCACAGATGGCTTTATGGAACAGACTCTTATCAGCCCAAGTAATAACAATGAAGACTGGATGCTAAACTCCCTGCAATCTATGACTGATAAAAGCGTTAAGCAAATCACTGAAGGATTAAATCAACAATTAAACAAAAGAGTCGGAGACAGCGAAGTCACGGATGACAGACTTTTACTCTGCATAGAACAAAAAGAATTTAAATTAGAAGCAGTCGACATGACCAATTATCAAAACTGTGATAATTATATAAAAGCCTTAATCGATGACTGCAAGACGCATGGACTCTCAGAGCAAAGCAGCCTCATCTTAAGACTCGGTCTTACTGAAGCCTTCGCAAATGTAGCCCAATATGGTGTCAGAAACTCTGGCGAAGCTCATGTTCAAGTCGGTTATGAGATTAAAGATGGCTCACTAAAAATCGTTATGATAGACCCAGGGAAAGGGTTTAATTGGCAAAGACATAAACATATGAGTATCGATGAAGTTAGTACTGAAAGCGAAGGTGGCAGAGGAATTCCGCTTCTTAAAGAAATTTTTGATAAAATTACATGGAACTACCTCGGTAACCATATGGGTCTCTTCTTTTACTGGTAAAAAATTTCATGGATAAAATAGCAATACTCGGCTTAGGAAAAACAGCATTCTCTTTAATTAGGCATGCATTAGATGACGAACTTTATGATATTACTGTGATAGAGCAGAAAGAGAGGAATAGTTTTCAAGAATTGATGTCACAGATTGACTTTCTAACTCAAGAAGGGGTTAAATTTCACTTCGGCACTCAAGAAATGAGCCTCCTTGACGATATAGACATAGTCGCTATTAGTCCAGGTTTTCAGCCCGACACTGAAATCATTCAGTATATCTGTAAATTAGTAGAGGAAGATAAAATTAAGTATCTAACAGACTTAGATCTATTTATTACTAAGTTACAGGATTTAGAGACTACTGTAAACGCTGTCAGATACATTGCTGTCACTGGCACCAACGGGAAAACCACTACTAGTGAGCTAACTGCTCATTTACTGGGGACTAAAGCTGTTGGAAATAATGGTACACCTTTCTTAGATTTCTGGAGCTATAGCAGAGCTAATGTCGCAGTTCTGGAAGTAAGTTCCTTTCAGCTATTCTATTCTAAACAGTCTATCCTCGAAAGATTCCCAGCACAGGCTGCCATTTATTTAAACCTCACAGAAGATCACCTAGACTGGCACCGCAGCATGGATGAATATAAAACCAGTAAAAAGAAACTCTTTAATCTATCTAGTGACTATGAAAATAGCCTTATTTTTAATTATGATGATCCTTATTTACTAGGATTAGCTCATGAATTTAATGCTGAGAAAAATATTCTTAACCAAGCTTGTGCAGAGGAGTCTAGTGATGAAGACGCAGAAACTGCTACTCGCGAGGTTCTCTCTAGAATTAAATTCTTTTCCTCTACTGTTAATTTAAATGAAAAACCTGAATTAAATGAATTTGACGTCGCATTTTTGCACGATGATTTTTTTCATTTAAGATTAAAAGGGGGAATTAAAAAAATCTGCCATATTGATTCCATACAGCTCAAAGGCACTCATAACTATTCAAATGTTCTATCTTCCTTGCTCGCCTGTTCAGATTTTACAGATGTAGCAAATGCTGAATTTATAGCAAAGCTTCAGTCTTTTAAGCCCGTAGAACATAGACTGGAATTCGTCGCCAAAATTAATGGCAAGGATTTTTACAATGACAGCAAGGCCACCAACCCTGAATCTGCAATCAAGTCGCTCACAGCTTTTAACAAATGTCTAGCAATAGTCGGTGGTAAAGATAAGGGTTTAGACCTAGATGAATTTATTAAAGTGCTTAAAGAGAGAGCTGAAGCCGTATTTATCATAGGAGAACTCAGCGATAAAATCGCTGACGCACTAAAAAACCAGAATTATCAGAATTTCGTTAAAGTTAAAGATTTAGAAAAAGCCATTAACGCTGCTCTCGCCTCTCCACAAGAAATTCCAGTAATATTGTGCCCTGCTAGTTCTAGCTTTGATATGTTTAAAAACTTTGAGGAAAGAGGAAATGTCTTTAAAGACCTTGTTCTTCAAAAAATGAATTATCATTGTTAAAGTGAAGAATATTTCTAAAGTTGATCAGCCTTTAATGACTTTAAGTATAGCCATTGTTCTGCTAGGCTTCATTTTCGTTTCGAGTGCTTCTTGGAGTGAGTCCTATCACTACACTGAGTCTGCTTGGACTTTTATCTGGAAACAAGCACTTTATGTGTCCTTTGGTATTCCTCTGATGCTCACTGTAAGCTTTTCACATTTTAAATGGTGGCAAAAATACACCCTGCCGATTGCCATCGTAGTGTTAGTACTACTGATCATTAACGCTAGATATGGAGTTGTTGTCGGGGGAGCACGCCGCTGGCTAAATATCTTTGGCTTTATAAATCTTCAGGTCTCTGAATTTGCCAAAATATCATCAGTACTACTTTTCACTAAAGCTTTTTTTGAGAAGCGTGGTTTTTGGCTAGCAAGCATCATGTCTATACTTATGATGTTACTAACTTTAAAACAGCCCGATTTGGGCAGCTGTTTAATTATCGCCACTGGTATATTGTTTGTAATACTGGCAGCTAACGTAAATCTATGGTTTATAGGTCTAGGAGTAGGTGCTGGAGCAAGTGCCGTTATTATTCATATTTTAAATACACCTTACCAACTCGCCAGAATAAAATACTGGTTAGATCCTCACTCTGACCCACTTGGCTCAGGTTATAACCTAATCCAGTCACAGTATGCCATCGGCGCAGGACAGCTCTGGGGACAGGGTTTAGGTGGTTCACTACAAAAACTCGGTGCTCTCCCCGTTTCCCACGCCGATTTTATCTTCTCTATCATCTGTGAAGAAATGGGCTTCCTTGGCTCCACCGCGGTTTTATTACTTTTCTTCTTGTGGATTTTAAGAGCCTTGCAGATTTGTCATTCCATGCCAGATAATTTCGCGCGCATGATGGGGATTGGGTTAATCGGGCTCATGGCTGTACAGATCATCACCAATATCGGCGTAGTGACAGGCTTACTGCCAATTACGGGTGTCACACTGCCTTTCGTTAGTTATGGTGGCAGTAGTTTAATTAGTTCCTGTGTTATTGCAGGGATTTTACTGAATGTTTCTCGATTTAAGGAGTGGTGAGGTTTTCAGAGATTATTGAATCTATCTTAAATGTATTGACATCTGCCGAGCGTTGTAGTTAAAATAATATGTACGATGGGTGCTATTAAGAATATATTTTTGCCACCAGTGAAGAGCTTATCTCCCCTAGTACTAAGTACTCAAGGCTTAACTGCTAGACATTTAGACGCCAGATCCGTAGAAGGTAAAGAGCTTAAAGCAGCAATCAGAGAATTATCCACACCAGAACAAATAAGTCCGATTCTTCAGCATTTTTTAGATACAGTCACCCTTCAGGAAATTAACTCTCCTACTAGCACGAGTAGTCCGACTACTGTCTTTTTGGATGCAGATTTACCCACTCTGCCCATAGCTAAGATATTAGATAAAAAACGTCTAGAAATAGAAGTGATTAGGGGTCGTAAACAAGATCAGCATTTAGGGCAAAAGGGTTTAGAAAACCTATTTGAGAGAATCCTAGCTTTTTATCACGCACATGACAGAACAACAAACTTACAAGAATTAAGTCAATACTTGATGGCTTCTAACTTAGCTAAATCAGCAGAAAGCCTCACAACATTAGCTTGGGTGGTCGTAAATAAAAGGAATCGTCTTCTTAACCCCAAAAAATAATAATAAAAGCACTTAAAATAAAGCTTGTGAATCGGGCTCATGGCTGTACAGATCATCACCAATATCGGCGTAGCGACAGGCTTACCGCCCATTACGGGTGTCACACTGCCTTTCGTTAGTTATGGTGGCAGTAGTTTAATTAGTTCTTGTGTTATTGCAGGGATTTTACTGAATGTTTCTCGGTTTAAGGCGTGGTGAGGTTTTCAGAGATTATTGAATCTATCTTAAGTGTATTGACATTTGCCGAGCGTTGCAGTTAAAATAATATGCATGATGGATGTTAATAAGTTAACTGAGCTTGCTGAAAGGTCTACTCCTCTAATCGTACAATATCTAGCGCAAATAGCTAACGGTACAGCTAGAATAGCAGATCATCTTACGGGCTCAGAACAGAGAGAAGCGAATAGAAACAAAGTTGTAGCAATCTCCGTAAGCGAAAAGATAGTAAATACTGAAAACACAACTGGGAGTATTGCGAGTATTGATAATTTTTTGGCTACAGTCACCCTTGAAGAAATTAATAATACCGTTCTGCCCAGAAGCAACTTCGAAGTCATCAAGACGGGAGGAAAGCAAAACTTTGATGCAAGTTTAGTTAACATGTCAATAGAAGAGATATTAGCTAAAGAACGTAAAGATATAGTAATTAAAAGATCCGATAGGGATATGTGTTTAGGGAATAGTGGTTTAAAACATCTGCTTTGTAAAATTGTGCAGTCTTATTTGAATCAACAGAAAGACCTAGATACAAAAGGTTCAGAAGCAGAAAATTTAACTAAACTCCTTCTAAATTCTACATTAGTTAAATCATTCGACTTTGCACCCAAAGATATAAATCTAATCCACAAGCAGACATTAGAGCGTATGCAAGAATAGATGAAGAAAGGCTCCCGACTTTGACAGTATATACATAAAAAAGCCTTTGCAATAGGCATTCCAAGGTTTGGAGCTATGCGAAAAAGCACTACATTTTTAATAGGTATTTTCAGAAATTCAAGTATGCTTTACTACAAGGAAATTAATTAGCCGAAGCTATATCTCTCATAGAAAGAAGTATTCTTCTTTCATAAGGAGAAAGTTTTTTAAGAATAACTTCTACTTGCTGACCAACTTCTAAATACTTATCTGGGCTAGCATCTTCATCATCAGTAATTTCATTTGATGGAAGTAAACCTTCTACTCCTGGATAAACTTCTACGAAAGCACCGAAAGCTGTGATCTTAACTACAGCACCAGAAACGATCTGACCTTCAACGAATTTATCTTCGATCTCAGTCCACGGATCTTGCTCTAAACGCTTTAATGAAAGACTGATCTTACCAGCTTCATCGATTTTAAGAACTTTAACAGAAATGTTATCACCGACTGAAAGTCTTTCTTTAGGGTGATTAATTCTCTGCCATGAAATTTCAGAAACTGGAAGTAAACCATCGATACCACCGATGTCAATAAAAGCACCGAACTCAGCTACTCTTACAACAGTACCAGAAATAACCTGTCCTACTTCAAGCTCAACAAGAGCTTTTTCTCTTAGATTAGCTTTCTCTGCTTCTATAACCACTTTACGAGAACAGATAAGCTTACGGCTGTTTTTATTAAGCTCAATGATTTTCATCTTCAATAGAGCGCCTTTCTCGTTCTCAATTTCAGAAGCAGCACGTAACTGGCTTGCTGGAACGAAACCTCTAACACCATAGATCTCAATGATAATGCCGCCTTTAACAACAGCAATAACTTCACCTTCAACGATCTCGTCTTTATTTTTAATCTCTTCAAGCTTAGCCCAGCCTCTAGCTTGAGCTACTCTCTTATAAGAAAGTAAAAGAGGACCTTTATCGTTCTCTTCTCTGATTACATAGAAATCATATTCTTTAGCTAATTCAAGTACATCTTTAGGATTTAACTCTTCTTCTTTATTAGCTACTTCTTTATTAGGAAGAAAACCTTCACTCTTATAACCCACATCAACAAGTGCGCCATCTTTATCAAATCTAGAGACAAAACCTCTAATAATGTCGCCCGCTTTAAAGTCAAACTTGTAAGAATTCTTATCAAGTAAAGAATCAAACTCAACAGCGAGATCCTCAAATATCATTTCTTCAGGTATCAATTCTAGATTTTTGTTCATTATCAGTCCTAATTACAGATGGAGCGGAAGACGAGATTCGAACTCGCGACCTATTCCTTGGCAAGGAATTGCTCTACCACTGAGCCACTTCCGCAGGCAGACTATTATATTAGCAAATTATCCTGCCTATTTTCTAGGATAATGATTAAATTTTTTGGATGTGTTGCCGAACTCCAATTTCTGCGTTTTCGCCATTCTTATGACAGATGTAAATCTTTCTCTTTTAAATCTGAAAAAAAACTCTTGCCCTTAGCATTCAGCTCGTCTATTTTTCTAACTACATCACTTTCTATATAACTAAGAATCTGCTGTGCATAATTATCAGCATCTTCTTTAATTCTTCTAGCTTTAAGTAAAGCCTGCTCTTCAAATCTCTGAGCCTTTTCTATGGCTTGCATTCTAATAGCTTCAGCATCTGATTCAGCGTCTTTAGTTAATCTTTTCGCGTGTTCACTACATTCATTAAATAAACTTTTAGCCTCATGTTCAGCTGATCTTTTTATCTGACTTTCATCTAAAAGCTTCTCTGCTTGATCTTTAGCTCTGATAAGCATAGTTTCACACTCTTGCTTAGTCCTAGTAAGAAGATCATCAGCCTGCTTTCTAGCCTCAGTAATTTCTTTATCTTTCTTCTCTATAAGCTGCCTAGCCTCTTTTATTTCTTCTGGGATAGTCGCATACAGATCTTCAAAGGCTCTCATCAAATACTCGGGATCAATCATTTTCTGATTAATCATCGGTATGTTCTTAGCCTGCTCTATATATTCGCCGATTTCATCTAGTTTGCTGAAAATATCCAATATTTCTTCCCTCCAAATATTTACTCACACAATCTGGAACGAGAGTGCTTACATCTCCCCCCAATTCTAGCAATTCCCACACCCTGCTTGCCCTTATAAAAGAATATTCAGGGCTAGTCATCAAAAAAATAGTCTCAATAGAGTCCTTATATCCTTTTAAAGATAGCGATCTATTGATCTGTGACATCTCTAGTTCCTGCTCAAAGTCATTAGCAGCACGAATCCCCCTAAGCAGTATTCTATAATCATTTGCCCTCGCGTAATCTATAACCAAACCTTCGACTATCGATACCTTAACATTCGGCAGATTAGCCGTGGCTGTTTTAACTAAAGATTCTCTCTCCTTTGCATTCAAGATGGATTTCTTCCTAGAATTACTAGCTATAGCGATTTCAACACAGTCAAAAATCTCTACTGCTCTTACAAGCACGTCTAGATGCCCTAAAGTAAAAGGATCAAAACTTCCTGGATAAAGAGCTTTTTTAGCAGGCATTAATTTCATCTTATTACCTTTAGCCTCTTATGTAAAACTAAATCACCTGATATTAGAGTTTTTTCATTTGATATTACTTTGATGAATATTTATTTATATTCCGTATTACATTTTCCAGTAAATTCTCTTACACTTGTTTATAATATATTACGTAATACTTGACTAAGCTCCTCACATGACTTCTTTCAAGCTAAATTGCATAACTGGGCCTTTCTGTCCTCATAGAGACAAGTCAGCGCCAACATTCCGAGGGAGGGCTCTGATTGGTTAGTACTTCTATAGGTACAAACAAGAGCTTTCTAGACCAAGGAGTAAATCCGAATACCGTAACAAATCCAGAATCAACTGGATCGATTTTTAACGCCGGTCAGGCTTTTAATCAAAACTTAAAAGAAGCAGAACCATCAGCAGAAAACAATATCTTCAGTTTTGCTCGCAAAGGGCAGGCTAATAGTTCGCGAAAAGGAAACAGTCAACATCAAGGGAAAGAACAATCACGAGGCTTTCTTTATAAGGTTTTTGAGGGTGTAATAAAAAACTTTGCCAAGATTGTTTTTACATCCGTACCTGCTGAAATTATTGGTAATAGTGTTACAGATACGCAAGAGTCTCTTGGTTACTCTAAGATTCTAGAGAAA
>JBMOEX010000024.1:0-24112 GCA_049314535.1 Vampirovibriophyceae bacterium
TATATCCTCAAGCAAGTTTTCTGCAAGTCAATCGTGATAACTATTTAGAGTTTATAGGAGCTGATTCTTAATGAAGGGAGATTCTATAGTGCTAGAGCAGGATTTTATAGATATCTTTAGTAAATATAATCTCTATGATGCTTTGAGCTGTTTTAGTCGTATGTCTTGCTATATAAGCTACGATGGGGATGAAAGAAATATTAATCGCTTTGCTTATATAGACGATAAATATCAAATCAGTCAGGCTATTTTAGCTTATTTTACGAATATGATTTTAATATCAGCTTCTAATGAATATAAAGCGAAGCAGATATCTCAGGAAGCTCAAAGAATATTTAAATTAGCTTCAGACTACTCTAATAAATTAGCGGAGTTTCCTGATGATTTTGATAGTTTAGATGAATCTCAGCAGCTTCGAATTATGTTTATTCGTTTATATTATGAACAGACAAGGTGGCAGTTAGATAGGAGGTGGACTTTTTCAAGAGCGATACTTATTTATGAGAAGCTTTTAGAGAGCTATGATTGCAAGGAAATAGCTGAGGGGAAGCTTGCTAAGGTTTGTGAAGCTAGTCCAGTAGAGCTTTTTAAAAAGGAGACTGGTCTAACTATTAAAGAGTATTTTATTTCTAGTTATTTACTTATGTCCTTAGATCCTCATAAGGAATTAATAAGATCCAATATGGGATTTTCCGATGACCTAAAGAAAATTAATCCAGAAACTTATAGGGAAGATAAATTACAGAAATACTTAGATCTACTTAGCTGTGATTATCAGTATTTTAAAGATTTAGATAAAAAGATGAATGAAAATTATAAAGGCTTAAGCCGCCTCAGATTTAATCCTTTAAGTATTTATCCCGTAATTAAGACACAGAAAAAATATCTCAAGCGAGACTCTATTTATATAATTCCAAATTACAATCTTTTTTCTTTGAAAGTTACAGAAGGATTATTTTGGTTTTTTATTGATTATTATTCAAGAAAAGATAAGGAAAATGGTATAAAGAATGGTGCTAAAAAAGGAGCCGAAGCTGCTTTTAGGGGAGCTTTTGGAGAAGCGTTTAAAAGATATGTGGGCATTTTACTTAAAGAAATTTATAATGGGGCTGTTCATGATGCTGATGCTCCTGATGCGATTAAGGTTGATTCCAAGCCTTTAGGGGATTGGTATATAGATTCAGATGATAAATTCTACATAATAGAAATTAAGGCTAGGCGCTATAACAGGCTTGCTCAGACCTTAGATATTAAAGCTCTAGATAAAGAATTAAATGATTTTATAAAAAATGCGGCTCAAGTTTATGGTGCTGTTAATAAAATAAAAAACACTAATGATAAGGCTTTAGACTTTTTAAAAAAGAAACAGATTATTCCAATTTTAATTAATTATGAAGTGCCTTATTTGGGTTCTAGGAATATGCTTGAAGAAAAAGGTTTTAAAACCAATGCTATTAATGAAAAATTTAAAGAAAATGGTATGGGGGAAGCTGAGCTTTACTATTCGGATATTTATGGTTTAGAAATTTATTTAGATGTTTTAAAGGCTAAGGAAGCTAATCTAGAGGATGTATTAATGAGAGCTGGTGAAGAAAAGCCTACGGAAGCGACTTACTTAAACGTAGATAGTGGAGACTTTTTAGATATTGCTCGAATCAAGAATAAATCAAGAACTGGAAATAGTTTTCTAGATCAAATTCATAAGAATTTCTGGGATGAGTCACTAGGGAGAGCTTAGGAGGCTTTTCTTAAAGCCAGAAGATATTTAATGATTTTCCTGATATTCACAGATATCTTTAAGAATACATCTCCCACACTGAGGTCTGCGGGCTATACAAGTCTCTCTGCCATGAGCAATAAGCCATAGGCTAAATATATCCCAATATTTTTTAGGTATCAGTTTATTTAAATCTTGTTCTATCTTCTCTGGAGTTTTTTCTTTAGTAAGACCCAATAGCTGTGTGATGCGGCTTACGTGAGTGTCTACGACAACCCCAGCTGGTTTTTTAAACCACTCTCCTAGAACGACATTCGCTGTTTTTCTACCTACACCAGCTAGAGCTGTTAGCTCTTCCATCGTATCGGGTACTTCACCTGCGTGATGGCTCACTAGTCTTTCTGCCATGGCTTTTAAGTTTTTAGCTTTATTTTTATAAAAACCACAGGATTTAATCACAGCTTCTAAATCAGGGAGCTTCACAAGAGCAAGCTTCTCGGCTGAAGGATAGCGGGTAAATAAGGCTGGGGTCGTGAGATTTACTCTATCATCGGTACACTGAGCTGAAAGTATGACAGCACATAAAAGTTCGAAGGCGTTAGCGTGGCTTAGGTAGCATTCTACAGCCCCGTATCTTTTTTCTAGTGTATTAATAAGGGTCTTAATATTTTTTTTAATCAATCTTTTTTACTATTTTCTAACACAGAATTAATACTGAATCCCTTTAAATTACCATGTTTTAGCTGCTCCATAAGAGGATTTAATAATTCATCTGTAATTTTAAACATCGAATGAACTTCAGAAATATTATGGTGCTTGAGCTGTGAAAAGCTGTCTTGGATTATTTCTTTAAGCTCTTCTAATATCTCTTCTCGACTAAGTTCATCACTGAGATTATATTTCTCTTTTACTCGATAGAGGGTATTATTAATCCGCTTTCGAGTGCTATTCATTTCTTCTGCTACGGTAGCAGTACTTTTTCCGATAAGCAAAGAAGTGATTGTGCAGAATTCATAAAAAGTCATCTTCCCGATTTTTTTTAATGCACTCTGCTCTGACTGAGCGGAATCTATATAAATACCTTTCTCGCCTTGCTGGACTCGCTGAAGTATATCTAGAATAATACTTTTATCGGTAGAGAATTTACCACCTAGGAAAACTGCTTCTAGACCTAATTTTTCTGCTTTGTAGATGATAGAACTCTCGTAAGAAGCTGTAAATAGAATGATTTTAGTTTCAGGATTATGTTTTTTCATCCATTCAGCAAGTAGTAAGCCGCTGTTTTTAAGACCTAGATTCGATTCGCAGAGTTCGCCTAAGTAGCAGTCAAGCCAAACTAAATCAGGTTTATATTCCATGAATGCAGATTCAGCAAGCTTGCTTGAATTGCAGAATGCTTTTATTTTAAAATCCTTTTCTAGAATACCGTTGATATAGTCCCAAGTTGTACATTGGTCTTCTACTACTATGGCTGTTTTGGTAGCTTCTGTTTCAATCTTTGTGTTAATCATGATTTTTTACTATTTTTTATTTAATTTGAGTGTCTGTGAGTTTTATGAATTACCTGGTTTTTAAATTAATATCGGTCTAAATCTAGCTGAGCATGATGCTTTAAGATTTTCTCCTGCTTAAGAAGGTCTTTATAAGTGACTTCTAGGTCTATCTCTGTAAAGTTTAATCCAGTATCTTTTAAATTTAAGTTTTTATAGCCATTTAAATTTTTTATCTCACTTGTAATTGAGTTGAGATCGCCTCGCTTACTGTAGATTATATTTTCAGTTTTTTCGATGATTAGCCTTTCCTGCTGCAAGCAGTAATTCGTATTTAAGAGAGGGATTATTAAATACTGCAAGAGAATAAAGCTGCTAGTGGCAAGGAAGCTGATGTTTAGGAGTGAGATATGCATGTCTGGGATTGAGTTTTAAGGGTTTTTTATTAAAAGCTGATTTTCATTATTTATTTTTTCGGAATTTTCTTTATGAGATTTTATGCTTTTTATACTAATATCCGTATTTGAAATAAATAGTTTTTCTATCACAAAAATAAAGCTAAAAAGACTTAGGAAAATTAAAGAGCTTGAGATTACTTTTTCTATCATCGTTTATATCCTTTCGTTGTTCATATCCTTTCCGTTTAGTTATTTTTAAATAGATGCTTGAAAGTATCATCTACATTCTGATCTAGATTGAAATCCTCCTTCTCGGCTTTAAGCGCAATAAATAAAATGTTCTTATTATTCTGTTTACGATGTGATTCACCTAAAAAAGGAATTATTCTCGCTAGGGGTGATTTAGCTTTACTAAAGCTCTCTGATTCAGTGAGAAAGCTGTTTATAATAATTTCTTGTCCATCTTGAAGTACAGTTCCATTATTCGTGAACTGTTCATTAAAAACAGGTATCGCAAAGCCATTTAGATTATTATTGCTAGCTTCTGCTGAAGTTAATCTGCTAGCGAGTTGTACGTCGATTAAATTATTATCCAATTCAGAAACTCGAAGTTCACCGTGGAAGCCTATCGGTATATATTCTATGCCGAGTGTGTTTCCGCTGACATTATTATTTATTCGAGGAATAGGAAATCTACTACCTTTTCCTAGACTGACTTCTTCACCAGAGTGAGTCACTAATGAAAATTCATTGACGAGTTTTAGAACGCCTTTTTCTAGAAGATTATTAATTAGTAAATTTAAAACCGTTCCATCAAAGAGTTTTAAAGCTCCACTTGCAAGATTACCTCCCATAACTTGTGAGCCTAAATTTATTAAACCAGAGATATCAAAATTAGAACTACTTTGGTTATTAAAAAAGTTACTGGCAGATCTAATATTAGCTGGGCTTAAAACGGGTGAACCGACTGCACCACGAACATCACTGCCAGTGCCAGTAATTAAGATGCTGTTCATAAACTGGTCTACATATCTAGAATCCATTTCAAGAAATCTAACTTTAACTTTAAACCTCGTGGCTTCCTTTACTTTAATAAAAGAGATTACTTTTTCAGATTTAGAAGCTAGGACTAAGTCGCGATGAATATTCTCTATTTTCTTGAGACTGTTTAGGTTTTCATAGTAATTAATGAAACTTTGATTAGAGCTGTCTGAGTTACTGGCAGTGGCACTTTTAGAGCTGTCTTCGGTATTCCTGAAATTTCCTCCAGGGTTAGAAAAGATTTTAATACCATCATCATTAACGGCTTTCGCTGCGTAGGATAAAGCAAGAAGTGCGTTTTTAGCATTACTAACAGTGCCTTTTAAAAATATATTAGCTTTAGCTTGGTCATTATTTATGCTGAATGACTGTATGGGAAGGGAGCTTAATACTTTAATCCTTTCTTCTGGAGATGAATTCGGCATGCCGAAAAGCTCATTTAACTGTAACTCCAATGCTTCAAAGTTAGGGTTAACTTTTATCTCTATTTTTATAATCTCATTACGGCATTTAAAGCTAACAGTACTTACACCTATGTTTAAGGCTTTAATCATAAACTCTTTGTAACCATTATCACTAGCGGCAAGTGGGCTTATATCGATTAATTCAGCTTCCTTTTCCTTGTTTAGGTAATGTATTAGAGTTACAGGCTGCTCAAATTTTATAAAATCTATATCGCCAAGATACATGGATTTATGCAGTGAGGTGTTTTTAATTTCTGATAAAAAGCTTACTGGGCTAGCTGTTAAGCTATTCAAGCCAAGTGAAATGTAGACTATGATTAGGTAAATGATTTTCATTATAAAAAGGCTCCTTGAAGAGAGAATTTAATCGCAAGAAACAGAGGATAAGAACTAATTAAGAGCATTAGCATAACTGGTGCTAGGAGATAGAGCTGTATATTCTCAATTAAATTATTTCGTTTAGTTTCATCAGCTGAATGGTATTTTTTTTCAATTTTTTCAGCAAATTTTAGTAATTCATTTTTTGAGCTAGAAAGATTAATGCCTATTAAAATATTTTTAAAGTCTTGGCTGAAATCATTATCCCAAGTGAAGTTCTCTATAGCTTTTTGCATACCAAATTCCTCGAATTCATCAATAAATCTTATAAGTAAATTTCTGCTTGCGCTGAAATCCTGTGGTAAACCCTGAGCGATGCTTCTTAATGCGGTTTTTAAGGGCTGATTATTTTTAATGCAGAGTATCTTGATGCAGCTAAGCAGGTGCGGGAAGCTGCGACGAATAGATTCTTTACGCAAATAAATCTTTAAAGGTATATCAAGAAAGCTGTGTATGAGTAAGCCTAAGAATATAATTCTTGAAAATGGTTCTGAAAATAAATATGAAATTTCAAGTAAGATAATGAAAATAAAAATCTTAGCGAGCCAGATTTTGAAAACTTCTTCTTTAATACCTAGTTGTATAGCTGAAGTAAAAAGTTTATCAAGGCTATTTAATTTTAAAGTCTTTTTAATAAAGGAACCTAAGTGAATGTAGGGTGCTTTTAAATTATTTATAAAAAAATTTTCTTCTCTATGATCTTGGCTGTAAATGAGAGGGCTGTATTTAGAAGAGCTTCTGTCACTTTCAGTCGTGAGTAGAATTTTTAAGCTAAAGAGGCTAAGTATCATGGCTACTAGGCTGAGTAAAAAATATAGGATGAAGAGGCTCACAGTAATTCCTCTTCTTTTTTACTGATAAGAATAGTAGAGATTAGATAAGCTGACCAAAATAAAGCTGAGCAGTAAAACATTTCTACTGTTCTCTCTGAGCTTTGCCACCAAGAATCAGGGCCAAGATTTAAGCTTGGCAGTATGCCAAAAATGATGATGAGATAGATAATTAGCATGCAGTCCATAGTTAGAAAGATAATCCCAGTGGTGTTTTTGAGCTTCTCTCGATTTTTATCACAAAGACTAAAATAGTCATATGCTGCTTCAAAAGCAGTTGCTTGATTTTGAGAATAATTTAACTCTAGGCTTAATATTTGAGCTGGCAGTGCAAGGTAAGCAGTTCTATACCTGTGACTTAGTCCTATATAAAATTCAGGTAATTTTTCGCTAATATTGCTGGCGTGGTGATCTAAAAAGAATTTAATATCAGCAGCTAAAATTCCTTGATTATTATTTTCTAAAACCTCTTTACAAGCTTGATCTAGAGTGGCTCCTTTTGCTAATTGAGTCTGTATGGAAAACGTTATGCTTTGTATTTCGCTACTGAGCTCGCTGCGAAACTGCTTGTTGAAAAAATTTAAAAGCCTGTAGCTCAGTGAAATACTGATGATCAGCGTTAATATGAAAGCATAAAAGCCATTTGTTATGGCTTTCGCGAAAAGAAAATAGCTGCTGACGCTGATTAGTATAGTGAGAATTAAATACAGATGAAAAAGTTCTTTTTTGGTGAAGAAGAAATTCCCACATCTAAAGTGATTTAGTTCTCGGATTCGTTTCTTTTGCTCTTGTCTAGAGCTATTGCCAATCAAACTGAAAATGTCTGTGGAAGCTATCCCTCTGTGACGGTGTAAATTAGTCTCAGAGCGATTGTGAAAATATAATACGCATATAAATGCTGTGCAAATGCCTATTAAAATTAGTAAGCTGCTAAACATTTTAGAATTTAAAATCTACTCCTTTTGCTGAAAAATAGTTTTCTAATTCGCTAGATTTATTTACGCAGCTAAATTCATAACCATTATATTTAAAGAGTTCTAGGTATTTAAAGTGACCGCCATTGATAGGGTCATAGCCTTGAATATGGCTAATGCTTTTAATGACCCGTTTTTTATTTGTACTATCCTGTTGAATAAGAATTAATATGTCTAAGATCTTGGTGCTGAGCTGCTTTACTTCGATGTCGCTCGGCGTATTTGGGTTGAGTTTACAGAGATAGACTAAATTCTCTAAGGCTTTAGATACTTCATTATCACTGTATTTCACGGTGAAGTGAAATGTCATTAAGCAGCCTAGTATATTCTGTGCAAGCTGTAGTATCTCCCATGCTGAGCCATCTCTAGCTTCTGAGAGGGCGACGTATTTAATACTATGTCTTTTACAGGCTTTAACTAATTTATAGATATCTATACTGTCATTCGAGTTTTTATAATCACTGAGTTTGAGAAATATTAGGTTTTCGGTGTTGGGTTGAATTTCTGGAGTGTCTTCTATAACAGCTTTGCGAGCTTGACTACTCCACTCATCTGTAAGTGCGCTTAGTAAGGTGGTTTTACCTGTTCCCATGGTTCCAGCTATAGCTATGTTTAGACCAGCTTTTTGGCAGGCAAGAAAAAAGTTTTTAATCTGAGTATTAAACATTCCCTCGGCTTCTAGATAACTCAGATCATAAGCCTGTTCGGGGTGAATTCTTATAGTTAAACAGTGATGTTTAGAGGCTGGTGGGAAAATAGTAGAGCCTCGAAGTTTATTAAAAGCTAAGTCGAAATCTAATATGGGATTACTAAAATTTACCTGATAGTTATTTGCATTAATGCTATTCGTTTCATGGATTAGCCTTTCTATCACTGTTTTAAGCTGCTCTTCTGAAATAAAGTTAATTTCTATTTTTTGAAATCCTTTTTTAGTTTCAATAAAAATTTCTTGATAATTATTAATCTGAATTTCGATAATGGTTTCAAGGACGAATCTCTCTTCAAAGTACTTATAAATACTATCTTCTATAAATATTTCTTTCATTTGGCTGTGTTTAAAAGTTAGAGCGAGTATCGGAGTTATAGGACCGTAGTAAATTAGATCGTTAATCAGCAAGTCCTTGCAGAATTCTAAATCTTTTTGAGAAAGCTTTTCAGTGTAGTCAAGGAAGTTATATTTTAAATTACTTATAAGCTCGCTGGTAAAGTCTTTTAGGGCGAGAGCTTTATGGGATTTTTGTTTTAATAAAGTCTCTAGAGGCGTTTCATTTTTAATTTTACTGGCGAAGCTGAAATTTTCTTTACTAAGTTTTTCTTTTAAGTTTAGTGAAATCTCACTAGTGTTGTTAGGTTTGAGATATTCCTCTATTAGAGTGTAGAGTTTTTCTCTTAATTTAAACACCAGTTCAAAATTGATTTTATGATCGAGGGTGAAGATGCTCATTTTTCGATTTACCTCTGCGTTAATGAAAACCACTTATTCTCTATTCTCTTTTCTGTGCCAAAATCTAAATTCATTTTCTGTAGCATTTCATTTGCTAGAACTTCAGCGGAGTTGAATTTCGATTTTTGATTTTTTAAAAACAGAGCAAGATTAAAGTCTAAGTCACTCACCAAGAGGGGTTGCTCTTCTAGTTTTTCTAGCCATTCTTGTTTCGTGACTTCACGATATTTTTTAATTTGGGCATTTGAGCTACTGATAACGCTAAAGCATAGAAGTTTATATTCGTTTTCCAGAAAGCTTTTTAGTCTTTTATAGTCTTCATGAATATTAGGTCTATTCTCCAAAACTATAAAAAGATATTTAGTTCTTTTTAAGAGCTGAATATTAATCTCTGAGCTGAAGTCATTTGCGATATCAATTAAACAGTGATCGAATTTTTCGATAGCAAGATTGAGGGCATTGTCTAATTTTATCTGATCTAGAGCTGGACTGAGTTTGAAGCTAGGGTTCTTGAAAAGACTTAGATACAGGCTGTTTTCACCAAGCTTAGTGGGCTCAAGATATGTTTTTAACCAATTTATATCAAACATAGAATATTGCACTATACTGCTTTCAAGCAGTGTTTTAAAATCTTGAATATTAAGTAACTGTCTAACTGTTTGGTAAAGAGATGTTTCAGAAAGAAGAGTTTTCTGATCTTTTGAACCGAGTAGCCTTGCAAGGCTTAGGAAGACTGAGCTGCTATCTGAACTATTAGTTAAACTGCTGATGCAGATTAGGTTTTTAGTTTTGTTTTTAGTATCCTTTTCTTTTTCTAGGTTTAGAATAAATTTTTCTATACTGTTTTCATCTTCAGTAAAAGCTCCGAAGAACCCGAATTTACTGGCTTCATGTAAGCTTGCGTCAGGCAAGAAAACCAGAATTTTAATTTTTTCTAATTTGAAATTACTTAAATATTTACAGAACTCTAAGGCTTCCAGCTTTCTTGCAGAGGCATTTATAATTATTAAATCAAATTTATTAATATTATTTCTAATACTTAGGAAGTTTAAGCCGTTTTCAAAATTAACTGCTTCTGAAATAATATATGATCTATTTCTAAGTTCATTTAAAGCATTGATTAAGCAAGCTGCTTCTTCGACTTCAGAGATTAATAATGCATGTTTCATTGTTAATTGAAAACCTTTTCTTTGAGTCCACTGCTGATAACTAAATTCTGGAAACCATGATCAAGCTGTTGATTAAGATTCTTTGTGAAAGCATTGATTTTTTTTAACTGATGATTTGGCTGAAATTCAGAGCTATTATTAATCGCAAGTACAAGCTGATTTTTTACTTTTGCGAGCAGAGCTTGCTCGTAATGACTTTTATGAACGGCAAGAGTTAGCTGTAGTTTATCGTTAGAGTTTCTATTCGTGCCCAGATATTGTTGTTTAGAATTTACTAAGATTATTTTTGCCGTATTCGTTATTTGCTTAATTTTATTTTCCTTGTCACTGTTGTAGAGGGAGATAAGATCTCCAGCTTGAAGATATTTATTTGCTCCAAGGTTTTCTGCACTGTATTCAAGTAATATATGCTCAATAGGAATTAGCTTATTTAATAAATCACTAGCACTGTCATTTAGATGCTCACGGCGAATTAGACTGCCTTTTGCGATTGGTATTCTAACGTGCTTACCTATAATACTGTTATCGAAAATCAACTCAGGGTTTTCTTGCTTATTTAATTTAAATTCACAGGGGATAATGCTAGAGAGGCTTCCATTGTTTTCAGGAAGAGAATTTTTCAAGGCTTCTGATTTATTCTCTTCTCTGATTTTTATGAAAAGCTCTTTAGGGTATGGAATACTTTCTAGGTCAGCTTTCTGTAAGGTTTCACCGATTTGGATATCTCTGTTACTAACTAAAACATTGATTAATTCTTGCTTGTTATAGAGTCTTAGTTCATTTTTAATCTTTAAATACTCTTTTAAAGCAAGAGCAAGGCTGATTAAAACGATGCTCAGTAATATTATCAAGATTTTCTTGTTGTGCAATCGTAAATAAGCAGCAAAATACTCTACAGTACTTGCTTTACTGCTTTCATTAAAAATATCCATAATATATCCGTAGTAAAAGTTTAGTTTGCAGTAGCGCTGCTTGTGCCAAGAATAGAATTCATTTCAGTATTTAGCTTAGTGTTGATTTGTGTGCTACCGTTCTGCATACTTGTAGTTAACTGCTGTATTGCAGGAACCGAAGCTGAAATAACTGCTGCAACTAATGCGCCATATATAAGTATTTCTTTCATATTTTTTCTCCTTGTTTTGCTTGTAAAGTTCAGCTTAAATCTTTTTCTCTTGAAAGTGGAAAAATACAGGGATAACCACATTAGGATATTAGATTAAGTTGAAAAAAGATGTTAGCAGAGGAAATACAGTTTGAAGGAAAATTTTGTTGAAAGTGTAAATATGGTTTTTTTATTTTAAATATTTGAGTATTCTTTTTATTCTTTATAGGCTGAGATTCTGTAATTTGTGGAACTTTGAGTAAGAAGAGGATGTTTAAAAGATAAGATATAGAATATGGCAGAGAAACATAAATCCATAATTCTTGGAATCACTGGAGCAAGTGGTACTGTTTATGGTTTACGTTTACTTGAATATCTCTTATCTCAGGGGACTGCTCGCAAACGTACAAATTCAAGGCTGAGGAGGACGAATGACCGCAGTGTACTACAGGTACATGAGGATCATGAGGACGACGAAAACGCAGAAGTTGAAGATTGCGAGCAGTCCCCTCAGGGTTATGTTGTTGATGTGGTTTTCTCTAATAATGCTCTGAAAGTATCTAAGCTTGAATTAGATCAAGACTGGGAAGGCTTAAATGTGCAACTGCTCAAGCAAGCAGTATTAGAACATCTTTTCAAGAATTCAACTGCTTTAGATATTGATGCAGTGAAAAAACGGGTGAATTTTTGGCATGAATCTAATATCGCAGCGAGCATAGCAAGCGGCTCTTATCAAGTAGAAGGGATGGTGGTGAGTCCTTGTAGTGTCGGTACTCTTGCGCATATCGCTCTAGGAACTAGTCATAATCTGATTTCTCGTGCAGCTGATGTCATGCTCAAAGAACGTAAGAAATTAATTTTAGTAGTCAGGGAGACGCCTTTCAGTTCTATTCATTTAAGAAACATGCTCACTTTGAGCGATGCAGGCGCGGTAATTTTACCTGCGATACCAGCTTTTTATCATAGACCTCATTCTATTCAAGATCAGGTTGATTTTATTACTGGTAAGACATTAGATTCTTTGGGGATAGACTCAGATCTATTTAAACGCTGGAGATAGTCTCAGGGAGATTCACTAATTTTTAATAGAATCATCCCTTGACGGACATTGAATGATTAGCTAGTATTAAATACATGGACGTATTTAGTTTTTTCGAGAAATTTCCAACGGAGTTATCAGTGATTGAGTATTTTATTAAAGTTAGATACGCAGATAAGAGAGAGGCTACATGCTCTAATTGTGGCTCAGTAGGTAGAGCTAGTCACAGAAAAGATACCCCTAAGAAATTCCAGTGTAATTCTTGTAATAATTCCTTTTCAGTATTCAAAGATACAATCTTTGAAAAGTCAGATACAGATTTAAGAAAATGGTTTTACGCTATTCATTTAATGCTTAACTCAAAGAAAGATATCTCAGGATACCAGTTACAAAGAGAAATTAAAGTAACTTATAAAACAGCATGGAGAATGCTTAAGAAGATTAGAGAGGCTATGAGTAATGAAGAGTTAGCTTTGTTTCAAGAAATATCAGAAATAGATGAGACTTATGTGGGCGGTAAACCTAGAAAGCAAGCTAAGAAAGATAAAGATGATGACGATGATATGCCATCATCTGGAAACAAGAGATGCAGAGGAACTAATAAAACTCCAGTTATTGGCATAGTCAATAGAGCTTTAAATAAAGTAGTTGCTAAGGTAGTAGAACTTAACGAGCAAGGACAAAAGCTTTCAGGTAAACAGCTTTAGCTTTTATTAAAGAGAACGTGTAAGAGGGTGGTGTAATGTGTATAGGTAAGTTTAAAGGATATAACGGAGTAAGTAAGTCTGGTTTTCAGCAGAGGAAAGTAGATCGTACTAGAGAATTTGCAGCAGGTGAGACCCACACAAATTCAATAGAGAGCTTTTGGAGTGTGTTAAAAAGAGGTATAGTAGGAATTTACCATCACGTTTCTACTAAATATTTACAACTTTACGTAAACGAGTTTGCTTTTAGATGGAATAATAGGGAGATTGAAGATATGTTTGGTTTGGTAGTTAAGAAAGGGGTTTTAGTTTAAATGGCTTTAGCTGTCCCTGTTAGCCCCTCTAGAAGCAAAGCCAAAGAGCTTGGGCAAGTTTTCACCCCAGAAAATATTTGCAACCTAATGGTGAACTTAATTTCTAAAACAAGTAAAAAATTTTTAGAGCCTTCGGCTGGAGAGGGTGTGTTCGTGAAAGCCCTGCTAGAAAGAGGGTACAGTGATATTACTGCTATAGAGTACGATGATGCTCTGTTTAGTAGGTTACCTCCAGTAATAAAAAATGTTGCCCATAATACCAGTTTTATAAAGTATCAATCATCAGAGCCTTTTGATTGCGTAATAGGCAACCCTCCTTACATCAGATGGAAGAATTTACCAGAGCAGTTAAAAGATGAGGTTAATCTACTTGAATCAAAACTTACTCACGATTCTCTGTGCGACTATTCTAATTTATTCATATTAAAAGCTGTTGAGCTATTGAGGGAAGGTGGGGAACTCATTTTTATTACCCCAGAATATTGGCTTAGCACAACACAGTCAAAAAAGTTACGAGCTTATCTACTTAAACATGGCTATTTTGAAAGAATTATCAGATTCAACGAAACCCCCATATTTAAAGGAGTTTTTGGCTCTTTTATAATCTTCAAATATATAAAACATACTAGGCATCGAGAATTGGGGGAGATTAGTATAACTCAGTGTCTAAAAAAAGGTTTGATTGAAAGGCACGACATAAACATTATAGAGAGCCGTGGTGACGGAGAACTTATCAAAAGTTATAGTATAAGACATTTCTCGGGCATTGATCCTTGGTCTTTATCTCAAGACAGCGTAAAAGAATCTTTAACTAAAATCCTCTTAAAATCTAAAGGAAATTTCTTAAAAGACGTAGCCAACATCGGAAATGGTTTGGTGAGTGGGTGTGACCGTGCTTTCAATATTGATAATAAGCTTATGGGGGTTTTGACTTCTTTGGAAGAAAAAGCACTGGTACGAGTAATTAAAGCTAAACATATTGCTAAGTACAAGCCTACGGGTGAGTCTCAGTATATACTTTTAAATTCGCTCGGAATACAAACAGAGAGAGAGCTAATAAAAAGCTACCCTAATTTTTATAATCTGCTAACCCCTTACAAAGAGGTTTTGGAAAAAAGGTACTCTTACAATAAGCAAATACCTTATTGGGACTGGGTATTTCTGAGAAACTATAAATCTTTCTCGGACGGTAGCTGGAAGATATTTGTTCCTTGTAAAGAAAGAGTTACCACAAAGCAAAGCTTTAGATTCTGCATAGCCCCTCCAAATGTCTTACCTACTCAAGATGTAACGTGCATCAATGTTAAACATGATAGAGAGGACTTTATATACTTTCTTTTGGGTTACTTAAACTCAGATAAAGTCTTTGTTTGGCTAACTAATAACGGCATTATAAAAGGGGATATTGTAGAGTTCTCAGAGAAGCCTTTAGCTAATCTTCCTATACCTAGCATCCTTGAGGGGGATTCTGAAATCTTATTAGCTTATGCACAAATAGTAAGATTAGTAAAAGAATCTATTGAGTTTGGAGTAGACAATCAGTTAGAGATTAATCAAATACTCAACCATATAATTTAAGATATTTTTCAAACGGTTCTATAAATTTACTCTCCATCTGACTTATTCTGGCTTTTGCAGAACTTACATAGTAATTTAGATAATCTAGACACCAAGACCTTTTATCTTTATTGTAAGTTTGCTCTACCTCTGTTGCGTGAAATTGGATTTGGAATGCAGCAGCCCAATTTATATATAAGTTTTCTTTTGTTGGGGGTATTTTGAATAAGTTTAGTATTTCAAAATTTTCACACACTTGACACTGCCCGTCATGTAGCCAGTCTATGGCTACGTAGAATATATTTAAACTGCCAAAGTCCTCATTATCTAGTAGATATCCACACATCTGAGCTATTTTAAAGCTGGACACAATATTTGGGGGTTGTCCTTTTTTACTTAGAGACCTTGTTTTTATGTCTATTATATTAAAAGTGGAGTCTTCCACTATGACTACGTCTGCTGTGTCATTTTGTTTTTCTTGGAATAAATTATCTAGGCTCCAGCCTTTAGAGGCACTATCCCCCCTGCTTAGCAGGAAGTGTGCGGTAGGAGATTTAAAAAGCAAGGATTTATCTGCTTCTTTTATTGTTTTCAAATTTTTGGAGTATAGGTCGTTGAGGAGTTCGTATTGCCTAAAAACTTTATGGGGCATTGCCTCCCTAAGTATAGAGTAGACTTTTTTCTCGAAAAAGTCACCAGAAGCATGCCCAGATGCCGCTTTGTTATACCCTTTAGGAAACTCTATTCTCGTCCCTAGCAGAGTACCTAGAGCTGTTTTAAGGAGTAATTCGTCCATTTGTACAGCATACCAGTATACTATAAATGTTCTAATGTCCCCTCAGGGAGATTCACTAATTTTTAAAAGATAAAGAATTTCAGCCTTGCTAGAATAGCGATTATGTTTTCAGCAAGTGAGCTCAATTCCCGTGAGTTTATATATTTTGATTTTGAGACTACTGGGCTTGATCCCAAGGCAGATCGTATCTGTCAGATAGGGGCGATACTACCAGATGGGACGGAGTTAGATGTCTTAATTAATCCCGGCTGCTCTATACCTCAGTCAGCGATTGACTGTCATGGGATTACAGATGAGATGGTTAGCTCTGCAAGCTATTTTCATGAATATGCAGAATTACTTTTAAAATCTTTGGCTCAGGCTAAGTATTTTGTTGCTTATAATTTCGTGTTTGATTTTCAGTTTTTACAGTATGAGCTGCACCGTGCTACTGGTCATATTTTAAAGGAAGCTGATTTTACTTTCGTTGATCCTTACTTGATTTTCAAAAAAGCTTTCCCGCACAGCCTTGCTAACGCCTATAAATTCTACTTCGCTAAAGAATTTAAGGGTATGCATAATGCGATTAATGATATTCGTGCGACGAAGGAAGTTTTTATCGCTCAAATGGAAAAGCATTCAGAGCTTTTTAGTGGTGGATTAGAGAAATTAGAGTCAGAGACTTTAGGCTCTCGAAAAAGCATACTCGGTAAGTGGTTTAAAACTGAGGATTCTAAAATAATTTTCACCCAAGGGAAATATAAGGGCTTAGCTATAGCTTCAGAGCATAATTCTTACTTGAAATGGATATTAGGTCTTGATGATATTACGCTTTCTGAGAAAGTTTTTATTGAAAGTCTGCTTTAATTTTTATCAAATAATCTCTTCCATCTAACTTATATCTGTCAGATAAGGATGATGAATTATGGTGATGAATTTAGAAATTAAAACTTCAATAGAATCAAGGTTTATTTCTCAGGAGAGAGTGGAAAATGTGTGCTTTATTAAAGATGAGGAAGGGCAGAAGTTAGGCTTCGGTAATTCTTTTCTAGGTAATAAAATAGTAATTACAGAAGATTCTAAAGGTATTTTAGTTTCAATAGAATATTTAGCAGATGGTACTAAGATTTACCACATGGAGAAAGATAGTAAAGGTCTTCCAGCTATGCATGAATTTAGACCAGACGGCTCAGAGGTTATTTATCTTTTTAACGCAAAGCAACAACTAGAGAAAATGGTTAACATCAAAGAATCTGGGGATAAAGTTACGCATTGGTTTTCTCCAGATGGTAAGCAGATTATTAGTCAAGAGCAAAGACTTAAGGGTGGAATAGTTTTTAAAGCTAGTGACTGTTTAAGTGAAGCTACAGTTTGGCTTAAGAATGATGGTGAAACTATTTGTTCCGGTTCGGAAACATTAATTCAGCATTTACAAGAAGTATTTGCTAAATTTTTAGATGGAATGAAAATTCTTTAAACTCCGAAAGGTCTGAGTAAAATGTTAGATTCACTATTAAATCAATTTGTTTTGGATAAGGTCCGCAATTATTCCGTTTATAAATTTTGCCGATTCATCGGTGGAATATTTGCTAGCGAGGTTTAAAAACTCAGAAATAGCGACTTGTTTATCCACAGGGAAGTTTTGTATTTCAATGATGCACATAGTAAGAAGTGCTTTATCAACTTTACGAATTCTAGATATATCCCATTTTTGAGACACCTCTTGAATTAATTTTTCAGCTTCAGCTTTCTTCTCAAAGTATTTAGACACTAATTCTAAACAAAAAGCTTTAGTCTGCTCATCTTTATAGTGCCAGAACAATTCTGGTATTTGCATTGATTCATCGATCAAATTTAGTGCTTCGTAGCATTTATTAATTTCATCTAAAAATTCCTGGGTAGAAGGCAGCATTACGGATAGTGGCACAGTGTACTGTTCATTATCGGCATGGTTAACTTGATAATCCATGATCTTTCTCTCTACCTGAAGAAAAAAAGATTCTGCCGATTTCACATTATCTTTACAGTGATCACTGAGTGTTCTTAGGCTAGATAAGCACAGAGCATCGAAATCTGTCATCGCTAGCTTTAAACTATTATTAGGTAACTGGAAGCATGCAAGAAAGGCTATTTCTCTTGCTGCAGATCTTTTTTCCATTAGAATAATACTATCAGCATGAGAGCTGGGATGGTTTTAAGAAAGAATATTTAAATAAAATATAAACTATTTGGATGAAAATGTATTAACTTAATTATTGGTATATGTTATAATATTATGAACAAAGGAACAAAACTCCGAAAATAGAGACTCTATAAATAGTGGCTTGCATGCTTCGTAAAAAAGCTGGGCCAAAGTAGTAAAAAATATTTTGCTCTCACCTTTGTAATAAGTAATTACGCAAATCAACTAAGGAGATAAATACAGAGAATGTCTAGAAAAAAAAGAAACACGTCTGAGATGATGGAAGAAGGCGATTTACTGAGCTTTGACGATGGACTTATTGATGCTGATGGTTTCGATGATCCAATTGGGCTTACTGATATTTCCACAGATTCAATAGAGAATGATGTCATTTCTTCTGCGGCTAGCAGAAAATCGATAGATTCTGGAGATGATGATTTAGGGGAAAACCTAGAATCTACATCCCCTCTTTCCGATGATTCAGTGAAAATGTATCTAAGAGAGATCGGTAGAGTGCCTCTTCTTAATGCAAAGCAAGAGATTGAGCTTGCAAGACGCATTAAAGAGGGTGATATCGAAGCTAAGCGTAAACTAGTTCGTCATAACTTGAGATTAGTAGTTTCTATTGCGAAGAAATATATTAATAGAGGTTTGCCGTTTTTGGATTTAATTCAAGAGGGTAATCTTGGTTTAATTAGGGCTGCTGAGAAGTTTGATCCAGAGAGAGGTTATAAGTTTAGTACTTATGCTACTTGGTGGGTTAGACAGGGTATCACTAGATCCCTTTCTGATAAATCTAGAACTATAAGAGTTCCTGTTCACATGGTAGAAACTATTAATAAGTTTAAAAAAGTTGCAAGAAGACTTGGCCAGCTTTTTGATAGAAGACCTACTGAAGAAGAACTTGCTCAAGTAATGGAAGTATCTACTCAGAAAATTAAAGAGATAGTAGCTGCGATGAGAACACCTGTTTCTCTTGAGGCTCCTATCAATAATGAAGAAGATGGTAAATTAGAGGATTTTATTGCAGATTCTTCTGATAATGTACATCCAGAACTTCGTGCTACTGAGCAGTTACTTGCTAATGACATTCTTAGAGTGCTTGAAACGTTAACGCCGAAAGAGAAAGCTGTAGTACAGTTAAGATTCGGTATCGATTCAGGTCAAGAAAGAACACTAGAGGAAGTTGGTAGACTCTTAGGTATCACTAGAGAGCGCGTTAGACAGTTAGAGTTCCGTGCCCTTAAGAAATTAAGACATCCAGATAGAGCGATTAAGTTAAGAGATTACTTGACTTCTTAATTCCTTGATGGGTTAATCCACTAATTTCTAAAATAAATTTGATTTAAGAGCCACAGTAATGTGGCTCTTTTTATTTTCTGATGAGGAAATTTCAGAGACCCCTGCACGTTAAAGTGGTTTTTGGTAAAAATGAATGATCTCGCCAGTAATGTGTATTTCGATTTATGCTATAATTAAAGTAAGAAAATCCTTAAAACTCTAGATGATTAACACTGAAATTTCGCCATTTATTTTAGATCCAGAACAGTCACCTCAGGGGCGTGTAGCCGAACGAACAAGTTCAAGGCTGAGGAGGACGAATGACCGCAGTGTACTGAGAGTAATTTCCAGCGATGCCGAGCATGCGAGACAAGTCTCATATGCGAGCAAGCGGAAATACAAGCTTGATTTATCAAGCTTACATGAGGATCATGAGGACGACGAAAACGCAGAAATTGGAGTTTCGCTACACGCCCCTCAGGTAGCATTAACATCAGCAGCGTTGAAGGAGGGTCTTTGTTGCTGGAGGTTCTACTAATCAATCAATTGTTAAGCAAGATCCTGTCTCGGATGCCTTTGATAGTCTCGCTAAAAATAAGCACTTTAATAATACTTTAGACCTTATTTCTAATGGTATTTTAGGCTCTCTATTTAGTGCTTCTCTTTTTGAATCACGTATATTGAAGTTACCAGAGGGTTTTATAAAAGGCTTTAGCGGCTTTGCTGATAAGGGTAATCGTGTTTTTCAGGCTTTAAATTCTTTAAAAAATATTTGTAAACTCTATCCACGCAAGGATTATATTAATGCCTTTGGGCATGCTGGGGATTGGCTGGCTTTAGCAGTGTCTAAAAGTAAAGATCATTATAACGATAGGGGCTGGATGTCTCTTGCTTGGTATGTTTTCGCTCATTCTTTAAATATCATGAACTCCAAAGAGTCTTTCCAGAATATGGATGAATACAAGTCTCATATAAAACTTGGTCTAAGTAAAATTAAAGAGAATTTTTTTACAAGCCCTAAGGTTTTTGCTGAGAGAGTATTTAAGCATGAGCATGCGATGATGGGCGTTCTCGGTGCGGCCTTAGCTTTTACTGGTGGAATATCTTTTCGAGTTTTAGAGAAGTTATTTGGGGCTAACGGTAGAGCTGTGGGTACTACTTTGCGAAGCTTAGGTGGGATGTGCCAAGGTTTTGAGGGGATGAAACCTGGTCATATACTTTCAGGCAGAATTTTCTTTGGTTTATCTGGTTATGCTCAAAGTATGGGAGCTTTGGTTAATATACTTTCTGATACTATTGGGAAAAATCATAAAGCGGCTTTAGATCCATTAAGCTTTGCTTTTGGCAGTTTAGGTAGAATTCTTTATCGTATATCTAATGAAAGGGGAGAAGCTGGGATGGAAAATAAAGAGATTAGTTGGGGAAATCTAAAGGATGTGATACCAGCTGTCATGGCGGGAATTAAAGCGAAATCATCCTCATTAGTTCTTGCCCAATAAAGCGTAAAGCTAAGATGTTTCTTAAAATTTTGAATGATCTTGCTCTAAAAAGTTATAATATTTGACGTGCACTCCAAAAAGAGAAGCAATATATTTACCAAGATTATTATTCTTGCTGTGCTTGCGAGCTTTTTGCTTACAAGTATTTTGCCGCTTTTCGCTTTAATTGATCTAACTGGTAAGCAATCTTTAACCGTAAATGAAAAGAAAAAAATTCTAGATGATATTAATGAACAGAAGAGTACACTTTCTGAGAAGATAAAACAGGCAAGATTAAAAGAAGCTGAGGCCTCTAAAACTTTAAGGCAGATTGATCATAAATTAACTGATGCAAGAAAGCAGGTAGCTGTTCAAAGCCGTTATTTAAGTTCTAATCAGGAGGCTTGGAAAAAAACTAAAGCCCGTTTAGATGAATTAAATGATAAGAAAGCCATAGTAGAAGAAAAGGCTAAAGAGCGTGTAGTCGCTATTTATAAGAAAAGCCAGTTACGTTTTATTGATAGCTTAATTCGCTCACAGAGTCCTACTGATTATATGGATTATCTATATTTTCAGAGAAAAGTTATAGATTTCGATAAGAAGCTTTTAGATACTCTTAAATCTCAGTCTGAGGATATCGCGAAATATGGAAGCTCATTAGAAGAAGAGACTAAGCGTATTGAGCAGATTACGAGTAAATTAAAGAACATCGAAGAGGATATTGTTTATCAACAGAAAAAACAAAAAGAAATACTTTCTAAGCTTCGTCAAGAAACGGCTATGTATGAGAGTTCAGAGAGGCAGTTAGAAAGAGAATCGATTAAGCTTGTTTATAAAATTTCTGAGCTTTCGACAGGTAAAAATGATAACCCTGAATCTACTGGCTCATTTAGCTATCCTGTTCGAGCACCTATAACTTCTCCATTTGGTCCTAGAAGGCATCCTATTTTTGGTGTAAGAAGTATGCATAGCGGTATTGATTTAGCTGCTCCTTATGGTACGCCTATAAAAGCTTCAGAGGGTGGGGTTGTAATATATTCTGGTTGGTACGGTGGTTACGGTAAAGTTGTAATTCTTGACCATGCTAAAGGCTTTTCTACTCTTTATGCTCATTTATCTTCGACTAAAGTTGCGGTAGGTGCTAGGGTGAGACAGGGTGAAGTAGTCGGCTTTGAAGGTTCTACTGGTTATGCGACTGGTCCTCATCTGCATTTCGAGGTTAGAGAGCAGGGTAAACCTAAAAATCCAGTTATTTACTTAGGTGGAAATTAACACCATTTTATAAAATTCATTAAAATATTAAAGAGGCTAAAAAATTAAGGATTTAAAGAAAAATATTATTAGATTACTAGTATCCGTTTTATTAGTAGTGATTTTTTTGCAGGTATTTAAATTCGATCCTAAAAGTTTTATAGATAAGATTTTGCAGCTCGATTTAAGGTTCTTTGCTTTAGCATCTTTTTTTAGCGTGCTTACTATAGTGACTAATACTTATCGCTGGTGGATTATAACTAAAGGTTTTAATTATAAAATTTCCTATTGGACTGGTTTACTTTGGTACTTTGAAGGCATGTTTGCGAATAATTTTTTCCCCAGTAATGTAGGCGGAGATGCTTTAAGAGCCTTTTATTTAGGCACCTTAAAACACCCTGCCGATAAGCAGGATGGTGACTGGCTTTCAGCAGGCTTAACGGTAATTCTAGAAAGATTATTCGGTTTTACTATGATGTTTTTCTTTTTCCCGCTTTCTTTGATTTTTATTTATTCGCAGAATCTTGCTCATACTATGCCAGAGAGACTTATTCAGGCTTTATTTATTTTATCCGTAGTACCTTTTTTCGCATTTTTTGGTTACAAGATATGGATTAAAATTCCTATTCCTCTTGCAATATTTCAGAAGATTAAAATCGCAGTCAGTGAGTTTATTGTGCATAAGCGTTCTGTTTGGATAGTTCTTTTATGGACTTTTATTACGCATGTTTTTTTAATGGCGGTAAATGTTTTTTCAGCATTAGCCTTAGGTGTGACGCAGATACCTTTCTGGTACTGGTTTTTAGTCGTGCCGCTCGCTACGCTCGCTAGCTATGTCATCCCTGCGGTAAAAGGACTTGGTGCGCGTGAAGCTACTTATGTGTTTTTATTGAGTATTATTGGGGTTAGCTTTGATCAGAGCTTTGCTATTGCGGTTACTGTATTTTTAGCGACTTTAGTTTCTTCTATCCCTGGTATTACCTTAGTGCGGAAAGGTAGGGAGATATTTAGTATTTTTAAGAATCCGCTGAAAAATGCTTAAAATAGCATTTTTCGATAATAATACTAACTGAAGACTAGCCATATTAAGAACTTTTTGGGAAAATTAAAAATATGACGACAGACTTAGAAATTAAGGAAATTAATAATAACAAAGGTTCTACAGAAAAGGCGAGATTAGAATATAACGGAACAGTCGTGGAACTGCCTGTAGTAGAGGGTACCGAGCAAGAGAAGGCTGTCGACATTTCTAATTTAAGGGCCGACACGGGTTTAATTACTTTAGATAATGGTTATATGAATACGGGCTCTTGCCAAAGCGATATTACCTTTATTGATGGTGAGAAGGGTATTTTGCGTTACAGAGGTATTGATATTGAGGCTTTAGCGGAAAGATCGACGTTTGTTGAGGTTTGTTATTTACTTATTTATGGTGAACTTCCAACTAAAGAGCAGATGGATGATTTTTCTGAGGGATTAACTAGGCATTCTTTATTACATGAAGATATGATTCATTTTTTTGCTGGTTATCCTAGTACAGCTCATCCGATGGCGATTCTGTCATCTATGACTTGTTCACTTGCGGCTTACTATAATGATGCAAGTAGCTCTCCTACTGAAGCACAGATTAATTTAGATGTAATTAGAATTTTATCGAAGTTAAGAACCATAGCTTCTTTTTCATATAAAAAATCTATAGGTCAGCCTCTAATTTATCCTAATAATAAGCTTACTTATTGCGCAAACATAATGAATATGATGTTCGCAGTGCCTTCTGAAGAGTACTATATTGACGATGAAATCGTTAAAGTAATGAATCAGCTGTTAATTCTGCATGCTGATCATGAGCAGAACTGTAGTACATCTACTGTTCGCATGGTGCAAAGTAGTGGTGCAAGTATATATGCTTGTATGTCGGCTGGTATCAGTGCTTTATGGGGTCCTCTGCATGGTGGTGCTAATCAAGCTGTGCTAGAGATGCTTCAGCAGATTCATGATAGTGGCGAAAATTATAAGTCTTTTTTGACTAAGGTGAAAGATAAGAAATCATCGATTAAATTAATGGGCTTTGGGCACAGAGTATATAAGAATTTCGATCCAAGAGCGAAGATTTTAAGAAAAGCCTGTGATAGGGTTTTAGATAAATTAGGTATCAGTGATCCCCTGCTTGAGATAGCGAAAGGGCTAGAAGAAGAAGCTTTGAAAGATCCATACTTCGTAGAGCGTAAGCTATATCCGAATGTAGATTTTTATTCTGGAATTATTTATAGTGCACTTGGAATTCCAGTAAATATGTTTACTGTAATGTTTGCATTAGGTAGATTACCAGGGTGGTTAGCACACTGGAAAGAGCAGAATGAATTTGATAAGAAAAAAATCTGTAGACCTAGGCAAGTATATACTGGTTATAACGAAAGACTATATGTTCCATTAAGAGATAGGAACTAATCATAATTATTTACCTCTTTTAACTATCTCTTAAGAATAATCTTATATAAAGGGTGCAGTTAGTTTCAATAATAAT
>JBMOEX010000025.1:0-24017 GCA_049314535.1 Vampirovibriophyceae bacterium
ATGTAGAGTTTTTTAAAAAGTATTATATGGAGATGCTTAAACGTGGTATTTATTTAGCACCATCTGCTTTTGAAGCTTTCTTTATGAGTGCTGCTCATAGTTATGAAGATTTAGATAGGACTATAGAAGCGCATAAGAGTTCTATTCTATTTTTGAATCAAGTTTTGGTTTAACGTAAAGATTACTTTGCACTAAATAGTTTAGAAAGACTTTACTTTTTATTTAATTTTAGTTATACTTCTATCCAATATTTTTAAAATTTAGCAGAAGTAGAGCTAAATCTAAAATAAATGCAACAAAAAATCCTTATCCTAGACTTCGGGTCTCAATATACAGAGCTAATCGCTAAGCGAATAAGGAAGCTGCGAGTTTATAGTGAAGTGAAACCTTTTGATTATTCATTTGAGCTTATCAAGAAAGATTATGAGGCTGGTGTTTTAAAAGGGATTATTCTTTCGGGTGGTCCTAATAGTATTTATGATGCAGAAGCTCTGCTTTGCGATTTAGCTATTTTAGATTTACCAGTACCTATTTTAGGAATCTGTTATGGGATGCAGCTTCTAGCAGATCATTTCGGTGCTAAAGTGCTGCGCAGTGATACTAGAGAATATGGTAAGGCTGAATTGTTTATTAATGCAGGCTTTCAAGGTGATAAAAATTCATTATTCTATGGTGTTAATCGTGAAACTGAAAACGCAGAAGTTGGAGTTCCGCAACACTATGAAGGCACGGTTGCAGAAATTGGAGTTCCGCAACCGTGCGATGAAGTAGCTATCTCTGTTTGGATGAGCCACTGTGACTATGTCTCGGAGCAGTGCCATTTTAAGATCTCTGCTAGAACAGTTAATACGGCGATAGCAGCTTTGGAAGATACTGCTAGAAAGCTTTATGGAGTGCAGTTTCATCCAGAGGTCACGCATAGTGAGTTTGGGGCTGAGATTCTTAGTAACTTTATTTTAAATATCTGTAAATGCTCTCAAGACTGGGATATGCAGTCTTTTATAAATGATCAGATAGAAAGTATTAGAAATACAGTAGCGGAGCAGAAAGTCTTACTTGCTCTTTCAGGTGGTGTCGATAGTTCCACGCTAGCATTTCTTTTAAAAGAAGCTATAGGCGATCAGTTAATTTGCATGTTTATAGATCATGGTTTTATGCGTAAAAATGAGCCAGAGGAGCTGATGCAGAGCTTTCAGCAGGATTTTGGCATTCAGATATTGTATATAAATGCTAAAGAGAAATTTATGAATGCTTTAGCGGGTGTTTCTGATCCTGAGCAGAAAAGGAAGATTATCGGTAGAGAGTTTATTTATACTTTTCAGGAAGAAGTGGCTAAATTACAGTGTCCTGAAATAGATTTTTTAGCACAAGGCACTCTCTATTCTGACTTAATAGAATCTTCAGGGGTTCGTATAGATAGTAAGACTGGTAAAAGGGTGGCTGCAAGCATTAAGTCACATCATAATGTAGGTGGTTTACCGGATGACTTGAAATTCACTCTTATAGAGCCTTTAAAGACTCTTTTTAAAGATGAGGTTAGAGAGTTAGCTAAGGCTTTACAGGTTCCAGAATATATCGTAGGTAGACATCCTTTTCCTGGACCAGGTTTAGCGATAAGAGTTCTAGGTGAACTTACTGAAGATAAGCTCAAGATGGTCGCTGACTCAGATTTTATAGTGCGTGAAGAGTTAATTAAAGCTAATGCCTATGATTCTGTTTGGCAGATCTTTACAGCGGTTTTACCTGTTAAATCAGTCGGTGTTATGGGTGATAAAAGAACTTATGCGCATCCGATAGTTTTAAGAGCTGTTACTAGTGAAGATGCTATGACCGCAGACTGGGCAAGAATGCCTTATGAACTTTTAGCGAAGATTAGTAATCGCATTATTAATGAGGTAGATGGTGTAAACAGAGTGGTCTATGACATAACTAGTAAGCCACCAGCGACTATAGAGTGGGAGTAGTTCTAATAAAAAAAAGTTAGTTAGATTAATTAGGAAATTAAGGAAATAGGGAAAATAATTATAAGGAATAGATATGAACGAGATATTTACAGAGACGGGATTTGAATATGATTATGTCAGCATAGGCAGAGCCAAGAAGGCAAGAAGGACATATGGTTTCGATGAGATTTCTTTAGTACCTAATGGAAATACTTTAGACATAGAGCTCTGTGATACTAGCTGGCAAATAGGTGGGCTAAATCTAAGTACACCTATTATCGCAAGTGCTATGGATAGTGTAGTCAGCCCCGATAATGCAGGAGTGATTTCTGAGAATCATGCTCTGGCTGTTTTAAATCTACAAGGGATATACACTCGTTACGAAAATTATAATGAGATTTTAGATCAGATAGCAGCCTGTTCTAGAGAGGAATACGTGTCTTTAATGCGAAAGGTATATCAAGAGCCGATTAAAGATGAGCTAATTTATGCAACTGTTAAAAAAATAAAAGCTTCTGGTGCGATAGCTGCCGTAGCTTTAGCTCCATTTAATGCTAATAGATATGCTCCTATTTTAGAGGAAGCTGGTGTAGATATAATATTTGTGCAGGTAACGGTGGTAGGTTTAGAACATCATTCCCTGGAATCTAAAGCGAAAGCGAATCCAGAAACTATTCTTGATATTAAAAAGTTTTGTAGCGAAAGATCTGTGCCAGTCATATTAGGAAACTGTACTGATTATAATGTGGCTCTAAAGCTAATGGATACAGGGATTTCAGGTTTGCTTATAGGAATAGGACCTGGTGCGGCTTGTACGTCAAGAGGAGTGCTGGGTATCGGTGTGCCAATGGCTACTTCTATAGCTGACTGTAAAGCTGCTCAGATAGAGTATTTTAAACAGACTGGTAAGTATATTCCCGTTATTGCTGATGGTGGCATGGCTGTTGGTGGTGATATCTGTAAGGCGATAGCCTGTGGTGCTGATGGCGTTATGATCGGCTCACCTTTTGCTAGGACTAAAGAAGCACCGGGTAGAGGTTTTCACTGGGGTATGGCGACACCTAGTCCAGTACTGCCACGTGGTACTAGAATTCAAGTAGGCACAGAATGTACTACTAAAGAGCTTTTACACGGTCCAGCTATATACGATGATGGTAGTCAGAATTTAGTAGGAGCTTTAAAAACTTCTATGGCGACGCTTGGAGCCCATACTATAAAAGAGATGCAGGAAGTCGAAGTGATAGTAGCTCCTGGAATACTTACTGAAGGTAAGGTTTATCAGCGTGCTCAGAAGATAGGGATGGCTAGGTAAAATATAAATTTGACACTAGCTGTTAGGATTTTGATTGCCAACTTCATTAAACGGAATCACTCTTAACCCTGTCCTATTCTGCTCTTCAGCTCCACCATAAACTAAGATTTTTTTATTACACTCTTTGGGAAAGAGTTTAGAAACATAATCTAAGGATTCCCAGAGATTACTTTTTATGGTTTCTGCATATTTAATCTCCACTGCTGTGAAATGAGCTGCTTCACGCATTATGAGATCCACTTCTTTAGTTTTGTCGCGATAAAAATTCAGATTATTGTTTTTTCCTTGATTAAATCTAGTTTTTAAAAACTCCATAACTATCATATTCTCAAAAAGATTTCCTTTTAGGGGGTGTGTATCAATCTGTGATTGATTTTCTATATCCAGTAGATAAGTGGCTAAGCCGACGTCATAAAAATATAATTTGGGTGATTTAATCAGGCGTTTATTAATATTAGCGAAATAAGGCTCTAGGCGAAAAAGTATGTAACTGGTTTCTAGAACAGAAAGCCATCTCTCTACGGTGCTAGCATCAATGCCGATATCATTACCAAGGCTTTCTTTATTTAAAACCTGACCTACTCTGCTTGCACAGGCACGTAGAAATTTTCTAAATAGGCTGATGTTTTGAATTTGCTGTAACTGATTTAAGTCTCTTTCAAGGTAAGTCCTTACATAGTCAGCGTAAAAATGGCTGGGATTAATTTTATCTTTGTAGATACCAGGGTAAAAACCATAGTAAATAAAGAAATTTTTATCATTGATTTCTGTTTTAAAGTCTTTTATTTCATTAGTACGTTTTGAATTATATATTTCTTGAATACTGCATGGTAAAAGGTTTATAACACTAGTTCTACCTGCTAAAGACTGGCTAATACTTTTCATTAAAGCGAATTGTTGTGAGCCAGTGAGAATAAACTGAGCTTTTTTATCTCTATGTTTATCGACTATGACTTGAATGTACGACATTAATGCGGGTACATGCTGTATTTCATCTATGATTCCACCATCTTTCATCTGGTTGAGAAACCCTTTTGGATCATTTAAGGCGAATTCACGTAACTCGATGTCTTCTAAATTAAAGTAGGGTTTATTTTTAAAATAATTTTTAGCAAGAAAAGTCTTCCCCGTCTGTCTTGGTCCAGTTAGGGTGATTACGGGATATTGAGAGGAAATTCTTTCTAAATGTCCTTCTATTTCTCTTTTGATCACGTTAATGTTATACCACGATTTTGGACAAATCGCGGATCATATCCTTGATCTGTCCAAAAGCCTTAGTAAATATTTTTTGCTATACTCTGTATCTATGTCACAAAAAACTTTTTTAGCAGTTAAACCAGAATCTTTTAAGCGTAACGATACAGTCGGCATCGTTAAAATGCTTGAAGAAAAATTAGACGCTAAGTGTTTAGCGATGAAAGCTTATACTCCTTCTAAAGAATTAGCAGAAGCTCATTATGCTGTGCATAAAGAAAGACCTTTCTTTGGTGAGCTTATCTCATCTTTTACTTCTGGACCTATTCTTGGCATGGTTTGGGAAGGTGAAAATGTTATAGAGAAAGCTCGTGAGTTAATGGGAGCGACTAATCCAGAGCAAGCAGCTGAAGGTACTATCCGTAAGGCTTTTGCGAAGAGCATCGGTGATAATGCTATTCACGGTAGTGATGCTCCTGAGACAGCTGAAAATGAAATTAAGCTTCATTTTCCAGAAGCGAAGTTTTCTGTAATTGCGAGTCCTAGTACTGAAGCGGAAAATTTAATTAAAGCTACTGTGTAGTTTTAATTAATGAAACAAATTTTAATTAATAGTTAATTTAAATTTCCCCTTGCAGAATTATCCTCAGTAATGTAAAATAAGTTCCCTATGCTTAAAATTAGGCTTCAAAGATTCGGTAAGAAAAAATTCCCAATATACAGAATATCTGTCATGCACAGTACTGTTAAGAGAGACGGTAAGCCCGTTGATAGAATAGGTTTTTATAACCCACATACTAAAGAGTTAGTAGTTAATAAAGAGAAATTTGAACACTGGATTAAAGTAGGTGCTCAGATGTCTGAAACGCTGTCTAAGCTTATGACTAAAGAAATTACTCATAACTTAGCTGAAGGGCCATTTAAGTTTATCGCTGAAACTAAAGCAGCTAAATTAGAAAAGAAAGCTAAGCTTAAAGAGAAGAATACTAAAATAGGTAAGGCTGAGAAAAAGCGTAAAGAGAAAGAAGCAGAAGCTGCTGCGTCAGCGACTAAGGCTGAGTAATTTTTGTTATTTTTTAAAAAGAGGAGTTGTTAGAAATGACAGCTCCTCTTTTTCTTTTGATTTCTCCCATTGAACCCACGCCATAAGACCTATATAATCTACTTATGTCAATTTCCTTTGACAGATGGAAAAATAGTCTAATAGATTTTAGTCGCAGAAATAAACTTCTGCACTTTAAGAAAAATTTAGGCCCCTCTGTAAATCTTATAGAATCAGCTGAAGAAGTTTTTAGAAAATTTGTTCTTGAACAGAAGGACTTAGGTTTTAAATCTAAACCGCAGGCAGCTCAGGTAGAGAGCTTAGATAATGGACTTGGGCTAGAGGCTGAAGATGAAATAGCTTTTGATGAGAGCATCTTCGATATGGGCAGTATTACTCCGATACTAGATGAAGATACGGCTAATATTTTACTTACGGATAAGGATGATAGAGAGCTTGAATTAGTTTTATCTAGGCTGCGTTCTCGTTCTAGAGACAGTCTTAGCGATCAGGGCGTGAATATACTTTTTGTCGCTTTAAATTTTTTACACTGGCAGGATAAATCCTCTGATGAAGATTTAGTCTTTGAATCACCAGTATTGTTAGTACCAGCTTGTTTGACACGTAAGGGGCTCAGTGGTTCTTATCGATTAGAGATTTTACAAGATGAGCTTAGGGTGAATCCTACACTTGCTTATAAATTTAAAAGGGATTTTGCTATTGATTTAAGTCCTCTAGAAGATAAGTTAGAAGAGATTATCAGTGAGAGTCTTCCTGTAACTGAGTTCTTTAGTGAGTTGCAGAAAATATTAGATGTGCATGGAGATCTTACTAAATCTTGGAAACTAGTCGACGAGAATTACTTAAGTCTTTTTTCTTTTGCAAAGCTCTCTATGTATCAGGATTTAGAGAGTAATCAGAAGCTTATAGAAGAGCATCCGATTGTTAAGAGAGTTTCAGGACACGGATTAAGTTCTACCTCATTTAGCCTGACGCAGAATTATGCAGATGTTAAGCCAGAAAATATAGATCAGAAATATAAATCTCTAGAGTCTTTTCAGATTCTAGATGCTGACAGCAGCCAACAGGCCGCGATTTATAGTGCTAGGGAAGGGCAGAGTTTTGTTTTACAGGGACCGCCGGGTACAGGGAAATCACAGACTATCGCAAATATAATCTCTGAGTCACTTGCTCAAGGTAAGAAAATATTATTCGTTAGTGAAAAGAAAGCAGCTCTTGATGTAGTTTATGAAAGGCTTAAACTTGCTAACCTAGATCAGTTCTGTTTAGATCTTCATGGTTCACAGCAGAGTAAGGCGAGCATTATGCAAAAACTCGCTAGCTCTAATGAAGAGGTTAAGAAATTAGCTTTAAAAGCTGACCCTGAGCTATATGTAGAACCATTGGATAGACTAAAAGAAGAATTAGATCAAAACCTAAATGAGTTTCATAAGGTTAGATATCCAGTTAATCTCTCTCTTTATCAGTTGTATTCTAAATTGAGTTTAATTAATTGGGATTTAAGAGGTTATCCGCAGCTTGAATTTACTATTAGAAATATCGAAAGAATCGGCGAGAAAGAGCTTTATGATCTTAGATTTTTCTTTGAAGATTTCGGTAGAAAGTCTTTTATCATAAATAATTATCATAAATTTATCTGGCGTAATGTTCGTATAGAGCAGATTAATTATGAACTAGAAAATGAGATCAGATCTAATCTTATAGAAGCTAGAAGTCTTTCACAGAAGCTGTTTCAACTAGCTAGCCCTATAGCTGAAAGGTATTTCAATAGAAAAATAAATTCTTTAAATGAGCTCAAATGGTTAGCTGAAGCGACACGCTTAGCTATAGATTCACCATTCCCGCAGGAGAGCTGGTTATCTAAGACCAAGATTAAAGAAATAGAGTCTGTGACTCTTAAAGCTAAAGATAAATATGAAGAATACTATTCTATAAAAGAAAATCTACTCAGTCAGTATAGTAGTGAATTCTTAAATCTAGACCATTTCGATCTTTTAGCTAAATTTAGGTCTGATTATAGTGATGATAATCTTTTTAGGTTTTTAAATATAAATTACTGGAAAGATATGAAGCGTATTAAAGAACTCGCTCTGTATGACCAAGTTAAAGGTTTACATTCTTTAATTAGAGATTTAGAACAGGCTGCTGAATTAGATAAGAAGCAGGATCAGCTGGCGAAGCAGGATACTGATCTCTCTTATAACCTAGGGAATTTTTATAAAAAATATAATACTGACTGGCAGGAGACTTTAACTGCGATTAACTGGGTTAAGAAAATTATCGGAAAATTAGAGTTAGATGAGTTACCTAAGAATTTAGCTGAAATCCTAGCTGAGAGTGATAATGAGGAAGCTTTTAAAAATTTCCAAAGAGCTGGTCATGAGCTTCTGAAAGCTTTTGAATTATTTAAAGGGCATGTGGATTTTTATTATAAGCTTTTCCCAGTCCCGAATGTGGATATAGAGAATCTTTCTTTTAAAGAATTTGATGAGCATTTTGATGATCTCATTAAAAACATAGTGCAGATAGAGGACTGGCTGGAATTTAGAAATTTAAAAAATAGAGCTATAGACTTAGGTCTAGGTCAGCTTTTTGAAGCTATAGTAAATTCTAATGCTGATGGCGAAGCTTTATACAGCGGGGCTTACAGTGCTGATCTAGGTGTAAATAACTTCAGTAGCGAGATTTTAGAAAAGATTTTCTTAAGTAAATTTTATCAGTCATGGATAGATAAGATAGAGATAGAGAATCCGAATATTCGTAAATTTAGTGGCTCTGCTCAGGCACTGCTTACTGAGAAGTTTATAAAATTAGATAAAGATCAGATAGAGAATGTTAGGCGAAAACTCTGTGAGAGACTAGCTTTAAATTGGCTTGAATATTATGCTAATCCTATTAACCAGCGTGCTTTAGATATTTTTAATCTAGAGATTAATAAAAAGAAAAGGCATAAGCCAGTTAGAGTCTTAATTCGTGAGATTCCTAATCTTTTACAAACTTTAAAACCTTGTTGGATGATGAGTCCTCTTTCGGTAAGTCAGCTTTTAAATACTGAAGGAGAGATAGATAATGAGCTTATTGATAAGACTTTTAGATTTGATTTGATTATATTTGATGAAGCTTCACAGATCCGTACTGAGGATGCGATACCTGCGATCTATCGTGGCAAGCAGCTTATTTTAGCTGGGGATACTAATCAGTTGCCACCGACTAATTTCTTTAATTCTTTTGCGAATGAAGAAGATGATGACGATGATACTGAGAAAAGAAACTTTGAAAGTGTGCTTGATGAGTGTGCAGTATTTTTACCGAAAAAGGATTTAGTCTGGCATTACAGAAGTAAACATGAGGATTTAATTCAATTTTCAAATCATTATATTTACGATGGCCAGTTAATTACTTTCCCGTCTCCAGTTAAGCAGAGTGAGGAGTTTGGGGTTCATTTTGAATTAGTTCCAGATGGCAAATTCGAGAAAGGAGCTAGATTTAATAAGAAAGAGGCTAGAACTGTCGCTGAAGCCATAGTTAATCACTATTCTGGCCCATATAGGCATTATTCTTTAGGAGTTATCGCCTTTTCTGAAGCGCAGCAGATGGCCATAGAGAGAGAGTTATTAAACGTTCTTAGGAAAGATGCTGAAATTAGCGAGGCTATTATCGCAAATGATTTATTTATAAAGAACTTGGAAAATGTTCAGGGTGATGAAAGAGACTTTATTTTCTTTAGCGTAGGCTATGCTCGCGATAAGAAGGGAAATCTTTCTCATAATTTCGGACCTTTGAATCGTGAAGGTGGTCACAGAAGGCTGAATGTAGCGATTACCCGTGCGAGAAATAAAATTAAAATCTTTAGCTCAATTAGTTCAGCAGATATAGATTTAAGCAGATCTAACGCTAGAGGTGTGCGAATGCTTAAAGAGTATTTAAAATATGCTGAAACGCAATTCTTAAGTACAGCTAAAGCTTATTTAAAAACTTCACTTAATGAAAGTGGTGATATACATAAGATAATCGCGAAGGCGCTTGAGGCGAAAGGCTTTATAGTAGATCAATTCCTAGGTTCTTCAGCCTATAAGGTAGATTTGGCAGTCAGGGACAGAGAAAACCCTGAACACTACAGTTTAGGCATAGAACTTGACGGTTACTTCTATAAATCCGCTAAAAGTATTAGAGATAGAGAGCGTCTTAGAAAGCAGATTATGCAGTCTCTAGGGTGGAATGTTTGTAAAGTCTGGTCTCGAGATTGGGTTAAAAACCCTGATGCTGAGACCGAGAAGATTTTAAATCAACTAAATTCACACTCGAGTATTATTTAAGGATCCACTGAAAAATGCTTGAAATAGCATTTTTCAACCCCGACCGAGGCATGAAGCCTAGCTCGGGGAGTGGATCCTTAACCTCTTTACCTGACAGTCCGTGATGAAAAACTTCGTTTTTCATCACTTCCTTAAAGTTCTTATAAAGTTTTAACCTTGGGTATAAGCCTTCTATTGGGATATAATTATTTCAAATGGTCACACAAGAAAAGCCTAAAGAAACTCTATCTTCCGTTACTATAAGATTTGTCGGAGATAGTGGTGATGGAATGCAGCTTACAGGTACTCAGTTTACGAATACCAGTGCTCTTTTCGGAAATGATACCAGTACCTATCCTAATTTCCCTGCTGAAATTAGAGCCCCACAAGGTACACTAGCAGGGGTTTCTGGCTTCCAGATTCATTTTAGCTCGAATAATATTCACACCGCAGGTGATCACTTAGATGTGCTTGTAGCGATGAATCCAGCTGCTTTTAAAACGAATATAAATGATTTAAGACAGAACGGTATTTTGATTATTAATGAAGATGCTTTCAGTGCGAGTAATCTAAAGAAAGCTGGTTTTAAAGAAGATGAAGACGTTTTTTCTAAATATTTAAATAAATTCAGAATATATAAAGTGCCTATTACGAAGATGACTCTAGGAGCTTTAGACGGCTTAGATATGATGGCTAAGGCTAAAGAGCGTTGCAAGAATATGTTTGCTTTAGGTCTTACTTACTGGATTTATTCTAGATCTTTAGACCCTACTCTAGAGTGGTTAGAGAGTAAGTTTGGTAAGAAACCAGATTTATTTGAGTCTAACGTAAGAGCTTTAAAAGCTGGTTATAACTATGGTAATACCACCGAGATATTCCAGAATACTTATGAAGTGCCGAAAGCTAAAATAGTACCTGGTGTTTACCGTAACATTACTGGTAACCAAGCTATTTCCCTAGGTTTTGTTGCAGCAAGTGAGCTTGTTGGTAAGCCTTTGTTTATTGGTTCTTACCCGATAACGCCAGCTACAGAGATACTTCAAGAGCTTTCTATGTATAAAAACTTTGGAGTTAAAACTTTCCAAGCTGAAGATGAAATCGCAGGGATAGGATCTGCTATAGGAGCTGCTTTCGCTGGACAGTTAGCTATTACTACGACTTCTGGTCCTGGTATCGCTCTTAAGTCTGAGTTTATGAATTTAGCGGTTATAACAGAGCTTCCTGTGGTTATCGCTGATATTCAGCGTGGTGGCCCTTCTACTGGCTTACCTACGAAAACAGAACAGACAGATTTACTTCAAGTCCTCTATGGAAGAAATGGTGAAAGCCCTATTCCAGTGGTGGCTGCTCGTAGTCCATCTGACTGCTTCTTAGCTGCTATTGAGGCTTGTAGAATAGCTATAGAGTATATGACACCAGTAGTGATATTGAGTGATACACAGATAGCTATCGGTTCAGAACCGTGGAAATTACCAGACTTAGAGACTCTTAAACCGATTCATACGAGAATTCATGAAGATGTGGAAACGTTTGCACCTTATAGACGTAATGATGATTTAGCAAGGCAGTGGGCTCTCCCTGGAACACCTGGCTGTGAGCACACTATAGGTGGTCTAGAGAAAGAAAACATTACAGGTAAAGTGAATCTTAGTGCTGAAGTCCATGAAGAGATGGTTAAAATCAGAGCGGCGAAGGTTAAAGGTATCGCTGATAAACTTCCGCCATTAGAGGTTTATGGTGAGCAATCTGGGGATCTACTTTTCTTAGGCTGGGGTAGTACTTACGGTGCTATAAGAACCGCTGCTGATGAGCTTCTTGCAAGTGGCTATAAAGTTGGGCAAGTGCATTTAAGACATATCAATCCTTTACCTAATGATCTAGGAGAGATTTTCAGTAGATTCAAACATATAGTAGTTCCAGAACTGAATTCAGGTCAGCTTTTAATGATATTAAGAGCTAAATTCTTGATAGATATCAAGGGTATTAATCAGGTTAATACTAAGCCGTTCGCAGTTTCAGATCTAGTTAGTAGAGCTAAAGAGCTTATAGGAGATAAATAAGATGACTCAGACTCAAGAGTTAACTAAAGCGGATTTCGTTAGTGAAGGTGATGTTAAATGGTGTCCAGGTTGTGGAGATTATGCGATTCTATCTTCAGTTCAGGCAGTGCTTCCTACTCTAGGTATACCTAAAGAAAAATTCTGTTTCGTTTCTGGTATAGGCTGCTCTAGCCGTTTCCCATATTATATGGATACTTATGGTTTTCATACTATTCATGGACGCGCTCCTACAGTAGCTTCTGGTGTTAAAATGGCCAATCCTGATTTATCGGTCTGGGTAGTTACTGGTGATGGAGATGGTCTTAGTATCGGTGCTAATCATACAGTGCACATGATCAGAAGAAACATGGATCTTAAAGTCCTACTGTTTAACAACAGAATTTATGGTCTTACTAAAGGTCAGTATTCACCGACATCCGAGAAGGGGAAAGTGACTAAGACTTCTGTCTATGGCTCTATCGATAATCCTTTAAATCCTGTAGCTTTCGCTATCGCTTCTGGTGCGACTTTCGCTGCTAGAACTAATGCTGCTAATCCTAAGCATATGCAAGAGATTCTAAAAGCTGCTGCTGATCATAAAGGTACTGCTTTTGTGGAGATACTTCAGAACTGTAATATCTTTAATGACGGTGCTTTCGCTAAGTATTTAGATAAAGAGACTAAATCAGAAGAGAATCTCATTTTAGAAGAAGGAAAGCCACTATTATTTAATAACGATACTCAAGGTATAGTTATGAGTTTAGAAGGTTCTCACCCAAGGTTAATAGTTGAGGAAGTTAGTGCTACAGATACTTCTGTGTCAGTAACTGGAAAAAAATTCCTAGTACATGACCCTAAAAACGAAGATCATACGCTTTCTTATTTAATCAGCCAGTTAGGTGTTAGCCTAGAAGGCACTCCTACTGCGATGGGTGTTTTAAGAGCTGTTAGAAAACCTACTTATGATGAGGTTCTTTATGAACAGGAAGCTCAAGCTAAGGCGCAGAGAGGTGTAGGTATTCTTAAGAAACTTATTTATTCTAGTGATACTTGGACTGTTACTGAAGAGTCTGAGACTGCTGGGGTTTAGATTTTTAATACCCCCCCCTGGGCTTTTGGATATCATTGAAATTAAATCTGCATCAACAACGGAATAGATGAATACAGCTCTAAGTATGGTATTTTAGTTAATAGTGCGGAGAGATTAATATGACTGCAATAAGTAATGAAGCGGAGAGGGACATATTTAAAGCAGGCTCCACATGGCTTAGAGCTGATTTCCATTTACATACTCGTGTAGATGGGGAATTTTTTTATAACGGTAAAGATAATGATTTTATAAATGCTTATGTCGAAGGATTAAAGCAAGCCGAAATTAGATTAGGAGTGCTTACTAATCATAATAAATTTAACCTAGATGAATTTAAAGCATTGAGTAAAGCTGCGAGGAAAGAAGAAATATGCCTTCTGCCAGGAGTAGAGCTTTCTATAAATGAAGGTTCTAATGGGATTCATATTTTGATAATTTTCAATCCAGAGCAGTGGATAAAGCAAGGCAGTGATTTGATTAATCCTTTTATTAGCTCAATGTTTACGGGGAAAACTAAAGACGAATATGAAAGAGAAAATGCTAATTCTGATAAAAATCTACTGCAAACTATAGAGGAATTAGATAAGAGAAATTTAGATTATTTTTTTATTTTCGCTCATGTAGAACAAGGTAAAGGCCTATGGATAGAAATGGGGGGGTCGAAATTATCTGCGTTTCAAGAAGAGCGTTATGCAGCTTTAAGAAGAAGATGTTTAGGTTTTCAAAAAGTCCGCACTCACGATGTTCCAGAGCGTTCTTGCCGACTTAAAGTTCAAACATGGCTTGGTGACTGGTATCCAGCGGAATTAGAGGGGAGTGACTGTAAGAGTATAGAACAGATTGGTAAAGGTGAAAAAAAAACGTACCTTAAATTAGGCAGTTTTACTTTTGATGCGATTAAATATGCTTTGTTAGATTATAAAAATCGTGTTAAAGATTCTATTCCAGATATTCAGCATTCGTATATTAAGAAAATCACTGTTCTTGATGGTGCGGGGGCTTTATCTTCCGAATCTATAGATTTTTCAGCAGCTTTAAATACCTTAATTGGTATTAGGGGTAGTGGTAAATCATCTTTAATAGAAGTCTTACGTTATGGGTTAGGTTTAGCTGCTGGAGCGGGAGATGAGGGGTATAAAAATAACCTTATTAATAAAGCACTGGGCAGTGCAGGAAAGTTTATACTAACTCTTGTTAATTGTCATGGTCAAGAATATGAAATTCATTATATAAAAGATCAAACACCTGATATATATCTAAATGGTATTAAACAAAGCGGAATATCCATAAAAGATACTATAATTCGCAACCCTATTTATTTTGGACAGAAAGATTTGTCGGGATCAGGTGAAAACTATTATGGCAAGAATAGTTTAGTCGAAAAGTTCTTGGAAAAAGAATTACAGGATATCCGTTTAAAAATTTACAACAAATCTGAGGAGATAAAAATTAGTTTAGAAAAACTTTCTAAAAAATCTCAGGCTAAAGATACTCTTAATGACCAAAATGACATTATTAAAAACATAGAACATCGCTTAGAGATATATAAAAAATATAAATTAGAAGACGGGCTGAATGAGAGTTTAGAACTAGATAAAGATCTTGATCTTTTAAAAAGAGGTCAAGATCTAATAAGAAGATTTATAGATCAGCTAAATCAGCTTTTGAGTGATTATGACGATGATTTAGATGAGTATTTGAATTACAAGTCTAAGTATAATGAGGATTTAACTAGCGACTTTATTAGTAAATTTCAAAAATTCAAAGACGTGCTTATTGCTCTAGGAGTCTCTTCTAAAAAATCTGAGGAATTAGAACAAGGTTTTTTGAATTTATCAAACAGTTTGGCTCAAAGAAAAAATGCTCAGAAAGAGAGTTTTGCTGAATTGGAGAGGAGCCTAGCTTCAGAAATAAAAAATACTGAAATAAAAAATATTACCGTAGAGGAGTTTAAGAAATTAACAGAGGGGTTACTGAAAGCTCAGAATTTGAAAGACTTGCTTGAAAAAGAAGTAAAGAAAGAAGAGGGGGTCTCGGGAGCCTTTAGAACTGCACTTAGTGAATTAGAAGAGCTTTGGCAAGAGGAATATAAATTAGCGGATAATAAATTAAAAGAACTATGTAAAGGTACAGAAGCTATATCAATAGAGAGTTCTTTTCAAAGAGATAAGGGAGCTTTCTTAGATTTTATAAAGAATACTTTTAAGGGCAGCGGTATAAGAGACGCTACTTATGAAAAAATTGCTGAGAGGTTTAAAAATTTTATTGAAATATATAAAGCTTTAAATGAGAATTTTGAGCAGGAGAAAATCTATTTTGGATCTAATCCTGAAGACTTTCGTAAATTATTTAACGAAAAAATAATCTCAATCCTTACGTATCAAACGCCTAACGAATATCTAATTAATTACCATGGTAAAAATTTGTTACATCACTCATTAGGACAGCGTGCATCGGCTTTAATCATATTTATTTTAACTCGTGGTGGTCATGATTTAATTATGATCGACCAGCCAGAAGATGATTTAGATAATCAGACTATCTATGAAGATGTTATAAAGCTTGTTCGTGAGATAAAGCCCAAAGTACAGTTTATACTTGCCACTCATAATCCTAATATCCCTGTACTCGGTGATGCTGAATTAGTGCAAGTTTGCTCCTTTCTTGACGAGAAAATAACCATTATGAGTGGAAGTATTGATAAGCCTGAAATACAGAAACAAATAATAGATATTATGGAAGGTGGTAAAGAGGCATTTGATCGCCGCAAGGAGATATATCGAAAATGGAATCCTTAGATATAATTTTAATTGCAGCTAGGGGAGAGGATTCTACTCATCAATTAAAAACTAATTACTCTAATATAGATCAGCTCAATGCAGATATGGTTGCTTTTAGTAATAGTTACGGAGGTAAGATACTTGTTGGTATTCAGGAAGTTAAGGATCAAGCCGCTCTAATTATCGGTCTCAACGATCAAGAGATTAAAAATTTAAATCAAATGATCTCCAGTTCAGCAAGTCAGGGAGTAGTTCCAGCTGTTAATCCTAAAACTACCGTGGTAGATGTCAATGGAAAATTAGTTTTAGTTATTGAAATCCCAGAGGGGATTAATAAGCCTTATCAAGATAAAAATGGTGTTTTCTGGGTTAAAGATGGCTCAGATAAGCGTAAAGCTACTGGTAGAGAAGAATTACAGAGGTTATTTCAGAATGCAGGCTTGGTGCATGCTGACGAAGTTCCAGTTAATGGTTCTGGTATTTCTGACTTAGATTTAGATTATTTTTCTAGATTTTATAAAAAGCGCTTTGGAAGAAGCTTAGAAGATGAACCGATTTCTATAGATAAAATTCTGGAGAATATGAATTTATCTCGAAATAATCAATTAAATCTTGCTGCGATATTACTATTTAGTACAAACCCAGATTTTCGTGTACCTGCTTTTATACTGAAAGCTCGTTCCTATCTTACTGATACTGCTAGTGAGAATTCCTATTTAGACAGTCAAGATATAAGAGGTAAATTAACAGATGTTTTACACAGATCAGTTAATTTTATTTTGATGAATATTCATCATATTCAAGCTGGGCAGAGTGTTAATAGTTTAGGGCAATCTGAAATTCCTCGTATAGTACTTGAAGAGCTAATCGCTAATGCTTTGATGCATAGAGATTATTTTATTTCAGCACCAATAAGGGTTTTCATTTTTTCTAATCGTGTCGAGATCATTAGTCCAGGACATTTGCCTAATAATTTAACAGTAGAAAATATTAAAGCAGGTAATTCCAATATGCGAAATCCAGTACTAGCTTCTTTTGCCGTTGATTTATTACCATATCAAGGTATTGGAACTGGTATTTTAAGAGCCTTGAAAAATTATCCTTATCTTGATTTTGAAGATGATCGTGATGGAAATCAATTTAAATGTATCATTCACAGGCAAAATAAAATTAACGAATTAGAAAATACATTCAGCGAAATCTAATGTCAGACTTCAGTTATGGCTGAGCCTTATCATCATTAGGCTTCACGGCATTCTCTGTTTCAGAATCAGTAGCTTTTTTAAACTCTTCGCCAGCTTCTTCTATGCCTTTTTTAAAGCTTTTAAGCCCTTTACCAAGGTTCTTACCTAATTCAGGAAGTTTTTTCGGTCCAAATATAATTAAAGCCACGAAAAGGATGACTATTAACTCTGGAAGACCTAGACCAAAAGGTAGCATACAAGACTAAATATACTACATTAATACGATAGAGCTTGGGCTTTATACGTGGGATAAAGTAGGGGTCATGGCTTTATCATTCATAGAACAGCGTATAGCCCAGATGAACAGCTATTTAAAGGGTCTAGAGTCTCAGGTTGAGGCTAAGACTAGAATTTTAGATCAGAAGTTCGGTGAGAGATCTAGCTTCGCTAATGTTTTAAATAAATTTACAGATCCTAGTAAGCCAGTGACTTCTAAAACAGAGGGGCACCAGTTTGTAGGTAACAGTGTTAATGCTGTAAGCCAGAGTGATCTTAATATTCGGCAAGCTGTAAAAAATGCAAATGCTTATAGTCAGCTACCAGAGGGCTTCGAGGATTATATTAATACGACGACCGCTGAGCTTGCGACTTACTATAAGGTAGACCTTTCACCTAATTTAGTGAAAAGTGTTATTAAACAGGAATCAGGTTTCGATCCTAATGCGAAAAGTGCGGTGGGGGCAGAAGGGCTGATGCAGCTTATGCCAGGGACTGCACGCGATATGGGTGTTTTTAATAGTTGGAACCCCTATCAGAATGTTAAGGGTGGCATTAAATATTTAGCTCAGATGCTAAGCCGTTTCGATGGCAATGTTCAGAAGGCACTTGCGGCTTATAATGCAGGACCAGAAGCAGTGGCGAAATATAAAGGCATCCCACCTTATAGTGAAACTAAAAATTATGTCAGTACCATTATGAAAGATTACTTAAAACTTGAAAATGGTTACGAAAATATTGATTTGACAGGTTGAAATTGGCTACAATTTAATTTCTGATGTCAAAAAGAATAAGTTTTTTAGTCTTAGCGTTCGTAATGTTTACGAGTTTTGCTTGTACTGGTCCTAAAGCCGATTTAGGTTCCATCGTTACTTTTGACTACACTGGTACTTTTAAGAAGTCTGGTGAAGAGTTTGATACGACTAAAGGTAAAAAACCACTTGAGATTGTTATCGGTAACAAACAGTTATTAAAAGCTTTTGAAGATAAATTACTAGGTATGCGTAAAGGTTCTAGTAAGTCTTTTGTGCTTAAGCCAGAAGAGGCTTATGGCGCACGTGATCCTAAAAAAGTTGTCGAAATCGATAGAGATAAAAGATTTACTGGTGTAGAGCTTAAAAATGGTTCTACTATCTATGCTGTAAATAAAGATGCTAAAGGTAATAATGTTTCTACTCCACTAAAAATAGTTAGTTTTACTGATTCTAAAGTGACTATCGACTATAATCACCCGCTTGCTGGCGAGGAATTAAAATTTAAAGTTAAAGTAATCGATGTTAAGCCTTTTGATGATAGAACTAAAGTTCTTACTCAAGCAGATCTTGACGCTGCTAAAGCTAAGAAGTAACTAGCGGTTAATATATTTAAAGCAAAAAAGCTTTTTTTGCTGAACTTCTAAAAGCAAGACTGCAATGTGCCATGATCTATAACTTCTCGGCCTGCATAGTCGAAAGCCTATCGTATTCTTCACTTAAACTCATAGGTTTATCCTCAAGCTTATGCTGTGACAAAGCATGTTCTGGAGTGAAGTTATCATAAGTGGATTCTTCTAAGAGTACATCTAGTTTAGTACCTGGTTCCATTCTTACATCATCACGTGTTACTAATGCCGCTCCTAGAGCAGCTCCACCAGCGACGGCACTGCCAAAGGTAATAAAATCCAGAATTTTAGCTATCCCGAAAGTATCAAAGGGATTAGCTAAGGCTAAAAAGGCATAGGCACCACTACCTGTAACAGTTCCACCTACACCAGCAGCCATTGCGGCACGCTTTTTATAACTGTCACCGAAATTCACTTTTTCGCTATGGGCCATTAGCTCTTTTTGGCGAATAAGACCTTTTATGCTGAGTTCACGATTTAAATTAGTCTGCGGTATCGCTATGCGATCGAAGTTAATTTCCAGAGTCGGGTTTTTATAGAATTTTCCAGGCTTATCTAATTTAGAAATAAAGCCATGCATAAAGCTATTAGTCGGAATTATCACATAATCATTAATAACCACATCCTGCATCACTTGGACTGTGACTTGATCACCCTGCTGACTCATACGAGTATCGACAGGAGTTCTAAGCTCCACAGGAATTTTCAAACCTCGCGGTAAGTAATAACCATTAGTTTTTATAAGACCGCCAGAAAGTTTATTCGGGTCCACCGTTGGATTTCCTTTGGGCTTGGCGGCGAAACAGACAGAGCTTTGCAAGCACGTAAGACTAAGTATCAAAACTATTGATACAAGTTTTCTTTCGTGCTTTGCTCTGTATTTAAACATTTATATAGGATTTTTATTCCTTAATTAAAGTCTGCTTTTATAGAGTAAATGAGCTATTTCTTAGGTAAAATCACCGAGTTTGAAAGTGAATTTACTTAACAGAGCTTTAAACGTGGTATATTACACTTATACTCAAAATGGAAGACTATTCGTCTTTACTTTTAATCTTCGGGATTATTCTTCTCAATGGTACATTCGTTGCAGCGGAATTTGCGATAGCTAGACTGAGAAAGTCACAAGTAGACCACATCGTAAACTCTCGAAACCCTAAGAATCTGCCAAAATTAGCGGCAGCAAAAATTTTACAAAAAATTTTAGAAAATATAAATGATTATATCTCTGCCTGCCAAGTAGGTATTACGGTAGCAAGTTTAGTGCTTGGTGCATTAGCGGAGTCTAAATTAGAGGAGATACTGCTTCCTTATATGTCTCAAATCCAAGATTTTGGGATAGATCCTCATGCTATTTCTTTAGCCTGTGCGATAGCTTTAGTGACTTTCGTCCACGTTATAATCGGTGAGTTAATCCCTAAAAATCTAGCTTTAATTAATCCAGAGAAGACTGGTCTCAGATTAGCTTTTTTCTTAGAATTTATTTACACTATTTTTAAATTACCAGTAATGCTTTTAAATTTCTGTTCTAACTCCATTCTTAAGCTAATAGGAATAGATATGGATTCGACCGATGCGATTCATTCAGAGGATGAACTGAAGCTGATTCTTAGTACCTCTCAAGAAGAAGGAATTATTGAAGAAGAGGAAGAGAAGCTGATTCAGAATGTGTTTCAATTTAACGATACTATCGCAAGAGATATAATGCACCCGAGAACGGATATGATTTGTATTGAAGCTGGTATTAGTATCGAAGAGGCGATGAAGATTACTAATAATTATCCTTTTTCTAAATTTCCAGTATTTCAGAAAAGATTAGATAACATCATCGGTTATGTCAGTATTAAAGAGATGCTGCGTGCTTATGAAAGAGGTGGGGTGCATGACCCTATAGAGTCTATTGTAAAAGAAGTTTTAAAAGTACCTGATGGAATGTACATTATAGATTTAATGTCGATGATGCAGCAGAAGAAAAAGCAGATAGCGATTCTTATTGATGAGTATGGTGGTACTAGTGGATTAGTTACTATTGAAGATATAGTTGAAGAAGTCTTCGGTGAAATTAGTAATGAGTTTGAGGATCATTCACAGGTTCCTTTACTGGAACTCACGAAAGGTGTTTATAAAGTAGATGGTAAGCTGACTCTCAGGGAAATTAATGAGGAACTGGGTTCTGAGTTTGAATCTGAACATTATGATACTATCGGTGGTTTAATTTATGGTCTTTTAGGTACTGATCCTGTAATCGGCGCCCAGCTAGAGGCGAATGGTTTTATATTAGAAGTATTAGAATGCCGTGATAACAGGGTACTGAAAGTTAAAATTAGCCAAAAAAAAACTGATACTGTGCCAGTAGAATGAGCGTGGTGCAGAAATTGAAGTTTGCGAGCAATTTATGGGGGCTGCTTGCAAACGAACAAGTTCAAGGCTGAGGAGGACGAAAACGCAGAAATTGAAGTTTGCGAGCAGTCCTCTTATGTTAAAATGCAAGCATGGTTGTTACGGTATACGCCGCTCTCCTTGGCTTTTGGTATATTTTCTTAGTCTCTCAAGTTATTAGAGTGCGTATGAGCATTAAAGGGAAAGTTCAGGGACCTGAAAGTAAGAATTTAGCTTATGCCGTAAAAGCGCATGCTAATTTTTCTGAATATGTTCCACTGCCTTTAATTCTTTTAATCCTTCTTGAAATGCAGGAACCGAACATGATTTATTTTAATGTTCTTGCTGGATTGCTCTGTATATCAAGGATTTTACATTCTATTAGTTTACTTTTCGTGGAAAAGATTTTAAATACCACAAAATTAAGAATGCTCGCCACGGCTCTGACTATAATGGTCGTTCTGATAACAGCTTTTAGTAACATAGTTCTTTATTTTATAACAGGTGATTCTGTTATAAACCCGCTTTAAGATGGATATTAATTCTTCTTTCGTGAGGGAAGCTACTCTGGATGGCAGTTCTACTTATAAAAATCTTGAATATAATGAGACATATCACTCTAGCATAGGGGCATACACGGAAGCCTTATATAAGCATGTGCTGGCTTGTAAATTAGATGAGCTGGCGAGTGCTTTTCTCGTGGAAACCTCTCTGGAACCTGCAATTTCAAGTTTCCCAGTAATAAGAATTCTAGATGTCTGCTTCGGTCTTGCTTATAATTCAGGTGTAGCTATTCAAAAAATATGGGAGATAAACCCTGCTCAAAGAATAGAGATAATAGGTTTAGAAAATGATGCGGCGATTATTACAGAACTGCCTAATATAGAAGTACCCGAGGATTATCTATTTATTAAAGACTCAATTATGAAGCCGCTTGCAGAGCAAGCGAAGAAATTATTAGCTCATTCTGACGGTGGAATGCATATCGGTGAACTGAGTTTAATTACGGAGAATCTCAATATAAGGATTTTAATAGATGACGCTCGTCATGCAGTTACTGAGCTCGAAGATGACTATTTCGATGCGGTTTTTTTTGATCCCTTTAGTCCAAAAACCTGTCCAGTATTATGGACAGAGGAATTTATTGCAGCGGTAGTTAGTAAAGCTAAGCCTAAAGCCTATATCTCGACGTATAGCTCCGCGCGTATAGCCAAAGATAATTTTAGTAAGGCAGGCTGTGAGCTGTTTGAAGGACCTAAGCTAAATCGCCGTAATGGGGGAGTATTAGCTAGGAAAAAAGAGTCTAGCTGTTAGCACTGTTGCCAAAGCCTTGAACTTGCGTTTGGCAACAGTGCCGATTAGTAGGCGGTTATTCCCAATCATCAACGATTACGCCTTTAGCATAATCAGTCGCACGGGTTTCAAAGAAATTAGCATGCTCTTTTCCATTAACCATAAGGTTCATCCAAGGCAGAGGATTTTCTTTAATGTCATAAAGTCCATCTAGACCTAGGTCTGAAAGTCTTTTATTCGCTATGTATTTTAAATACTTCTTAACATCCTCTGGCTGTAAGCCTTCTACTGATCCTAAAGTGAAACAAGTATCAACGAAGTTATTCTCTAAGCGAATCATTTCATCGCAGGCTTTATAAATTTCATCTTTAAATTCAGGAGTCCAGATTTCAGGATTTTCTTTAATGAACTGTCTAAATAAAGCACAGACACCTTCTGAATGTAGAGACTCATCACGAATAGACCAAGTAATGATCTGTCCGACATTCTTTAACAATCCACGTCTTGGGAAATTCATAAGGATAGCGAAGCTCGCAAATAATGCGATTCCTTCCATAAATCCACCAAACACAGCTAAATTTTTAGCTATTTCGTGTTTACTTTCCGTTTTAAAGTTTTGAAGATATTCATATTTATTCTTCATCGCTTCATATTCACGGAAGGCACTGTATTCTACCTCTGGCAAGCCTAGAGTGTCATTTAAATGAGAGTAGGCCCAGACATGCACTGTTTCCATGGAAGCAAAAGCTGTAAGCATCATCGCTATCTCAGGTTTAGGGAAGACTGGGATTAGGTGACTATTATAGTTATTCTGTACTTCTATATCTCCTTGAGTGAAAAATCTAAGTACTTGGATAATTAAATTAGATTCTTGGGGAGTAAGTTTAGTTTTAAAATCGACTAAGTCATCAGCCATAGGAACTTCCGTCGGTAGCCAGTGGGCTTGCTGCTGTAATTTAAAGTATTCAAAAAACTGAGGATATTCAAAGGGCTTATAATGATCTCTTGGCGTTAGCATGCTTCTTTGATTGCTTTTAGCCATCTCACTGATTTTACTAGTCTCATCGACTTTACTAATTTCATTCACTTTAATTGAGTTCTCCGTAGTAGTTGTAGTCGCCATGTGTTCCTTTTATAGCTCAAAAAACCATATGTAGTGGTTTTACCACTCTTAGTTATTTGAAAAACGCTAAAATTCTCGTGTCCTTCTAATATATCATCAAAGTGACTCTCCGAGACAGGTAAAGCAAACTTTCTTGATGAAAAAATAATAATCTTAGTAAGGAAATTTTTACTTGAAATTATCAAGATTATAAGGATGAATTTCTCTTAAATAACTTGATTAGTTTTGCAGATATCTGAATAATAGTGATAACTCGCTTTTGGAGTTCTATTATAAGTTTCATGATCTACATGGATAAGCCCAAATCTTGGCTCCATACCTAATGCCCACTCGAAATTATCTATTAAGCTCCAATAGAAATAACCTTGAATGTTTACATTCTCTTGAATCGCCCTATGAATGGCCTCTAGGTGCCCTTTAATAAAATCTATGCGATATTTATCCTCTAGATCTTTATTTTCAGGACCGGTCTCTATGTGTGAATAGCCGTTTTCAGTAATAAATATAGGTTTATTCCCGAGTAGTTTTTTAAATTTCTCACTGCTTAAGATTTTATATAAGCCTTCGGGGTATATCTCCCAGCCAAGTGAATTATGCGACTGTTCGCGAACTCTAGTTACTGGATTCTCCTCATTCTTACATTCCTTAAGTGTACTCTGTAACTG
>JBMOEX010000026.1:0-23938 GCA_049314535.1 Vampirovibriophyceae bacterium
ACCTCACGAAGCAGCTAAGCAAGCTGAACTCCTATTCAGCACACTTTCTTTAATACTCGGCTATGTTTTTTCTTTCTTGAATGAAATTTTAATTATCTAAAGGCTGGAGTATTTCTCTTAAATACTCTGGAGCTAGATCGGCTTCATTAAACCAAGTGATGGTTCTAGCGTCTTTATCATATTTAACTGTAGCGAAATTCTTTAAGTCTTGAAGTGGCTTAAACATGCCATTTGGCTTAGCGTTTAGTATAAAACTTTCTAGATTAACTAGACCCTTAGCACCATCATTAAAGGCTAATTTGACTTTATATTCACCGAGGTATTCGGCATTCGTGACCAAAGGAATGCTTTCATTTTTTCTATTCTTTTTTAAATGTTTCATAAATTTCTCCGAGGCTATTTAAGGGGCGTTATTTTATTAAGTTTTTCTTCGTTTAAAATTTTCTGCCAGTTTGTTAACAGTTCACTGTGATTTAATTCTACCCATTTTTTAATTAATTTTGTGACTTTTGGAGGAAGAGATTTTTTGATATTTTCACCTTTAAAATTGAATTTAGCTGTTAAACCTGCATGGTAAGCATGAAAGTGTGGTGGACTATGGTCGTTAAGGTACATGTAAATTTTAATTCCATTAAATTCACTAATTAAAGGCATGGAGTAAATTCTGCTAAGAATTTAATAGATGTGCTTTTAATACAGGGTTTTAACGGATGACTAATTAAACTAAAGCAGCTTCCTTCTTGTTTTTTACTGGGTCGATTTTAATGAAGCGTGCCTGGGTGAGGGTGTTGGCCGAAACTGAGATTGTTTGATTATTTAATGAGATTTGTCCACTAGATTTGATTGAACTCAATAAATAAACCCCAGCCCTATACTCTTTAGTTCTTACTTTAAAATCAGACTCCACGAGTATACTATCTCCAGTCTCAAAGACACAGCCATTTTCATAAAGCTTATAGCCTTTAGCTTTTAGTTCATCTAAAGCAAGTTTAGTATTTTTATGAGCATAAAGTGTGAACACTCTAGCTTTTCTTTTTTCATCGAAGTATATTACTTGACCTTTATAGCTTTCCGTTTCTTTAAATTGATTTTTAGTCAAAGAGTTAGTCGGTGAAAAATCTTTAAATTCTTCTAGGCATAAGCGATTATCATCTAAGTATGTCTCAGTTTCTGTTTCCTTATTTATGATTTGGATTCTCTTCACTAAAGTCTTGCGGTGAGGGTGCCTGTAGCTTTTTAAGGTATTTAACCAATTTTCTTTAGAGAAATCCATTTTTTCTAATTTATCTTTTAGATCTTTTTTAATCGCCAAATCCCAGAGCTTTTCTAGCCTTTTGCTAATCTCATCTTTAGTAATTGTCTCTGAAAGGTAACTGTAGAAATCTTTATGATAAATTAGGTAGTTAAATTTAACGAGTATTCCCTTTTTATTAGATTTTTTTAGGCTCTCTAGTTTGTAGATAGTTTGCTTAGGCAATAATAGAGAAACATCTCTAGTCTTATTAAAAGCAGAAATCTCTTTAAATCTTTTCTCAAAGTTCTCTTTACTCTTCTCTAAAGCCTCACAGCTAAATCGTCTCGTGTCGCTATCATTAATAGAGCTATCTGGTTTCTCTTTTATGCTCTGTGAGCAGCTTATGCAGTAAGCATCTAGGGCGTGGTGCAGATGATTAGCTCGGTTCTTCTTCTTTTTTAATTCTGGAGCTAAATTCTTCCATTCTTCCTCGCTTTTATTAACTAAAAGCCTCTCTAGTTTATATTTAGATCTTAATTTCGCTGTAATCGCTCCACTGTTTACGAAAATTTTTCTTTCGTCATCCCTCGTCTGTAAGCCCCAACCGAATAATTTAGCTGTTACGTTTTGAGCTAATCTTGCTACATGGGCAGTTTCAGCAAGTCCCGTGTATCTCTCGAAAAGTTCTAATGGTTTAGTGTTTATTAAAAGCTCAAAAGTGCGCTTTGGTAAACCAATACCTCCAGTGGGTTTCGATAAACCAATACCTCTGATACGAGTTTGAAATTTAATCCATTCATCTGTACCTTTACTAGAGATCCATTCATAAGGGGTGTGGTTTCCTTTCTCTTGATTAGCGGAGCCTAGGCAGAGAACTTTATTAAACAGTCCGTCTGAAGTGATGACATCAGAGTAAGGCACTATATGGTCGATTTGGTATTCTCTGAATTTCTCTACTATTAAAGCTTCACCAGTATAAGGGCATCTCATCCCCTGCCTTTCCCAGAGCTTATACTTATCTATGTTCTTTTTATTTACCTCTAAGCCATTCTCTAAAAGGTCTTTAGCAGCTTTATCATTTTTCTTTTCATTGTCTTTAATCGCAGTGTTATAGTTTTTAACTACTTTATTACCATCTATGTAACCGCCTTCTCCACGAATAAACTCGAAAATGATTTTATCAGGCGTGCCGTGTTTTTTAGCTAGAGCCTCTACTAAATTAATAAATACTTGTAAGCGATTTCTAACTACTGGATTATTAACTGAGCCTATTTTTAAAGCTATTTCCTTATACTTATCATCCTCTAAATCTATCTCATAACGATTATCCTGAATGCTGATTTTTTCCCAAGTCTCACCAAGACGGCTAGTTACTCTTTCTATTTCTGATTTAGTTACTCCTAAATGTGGTTTAGTTTCATCTGAATTCTGAACATGCTTGGAAATGTCTATCTGACTAGGCTCTAAAGTGTTTTCTAAAATCTCATTTATGATTTTAAGTGCAGGACGGCAGAAAGAGCTTCTGCCAGAAGTGTTAAATTTAATTTCATCATTGAAATTCGGGTCATGAAAGGTAGCATCTAGTACGGTTTTGATGATTTTATCTCGCTCAGCTTTAGTTAATTTCAGTGATTTTACTTCACTGCTAATTTTTTCTTGAATAAGACTAAAACATTTTCCATAAACTTTTTTAAACTCCTCTCTAGTAAAGCCTCTGCGTTCTCCATAGACATCAGTGAAACGAAAGTTTTTAAGATGCATTAAAAGCTTAAATTTACTATTCTCGGTATCTTTAGCATTGCAAGTATTTCTAAGTGGCATTAGGCAGCATTTATCCATCATGCGGTTATCAAATCTTGGGGTCTTTTGTGCTAAAACGCCCTGTGCTTCCCATTCAGTACCCCTCTGCCTTTTAAATTCTTTAGGAGCATTTTTCTTTACTGTAACGAAAGCTTCTTTAGCTGGACCATAGAGAAAATAATCAGTCTCGGTATTTTTTAGATTAGGGATAATTTCTTTAGCATTATCAAATAAAACTCTAAGTTCGGCTGCTACTAGCTCACGGGGTGCTACTCTACCTTTTCTTCTAACTGTTCTTGAAGCTGAAAGTGATTCAGCCTGTGAGATATCTTCTATTCTGAGCTTTATTTTATTTAGATTTAGTGGATATTCGTCACTGATTAAGCCTTGTAGTTTCGCTTCAAAATAGCATGGATAATGCAGTTCTTTAGCACTAAACGTCTCTTGAAGGGCTTTTTCATATTCTTGAACTGCTTCGTAATTTTCTTTAGCCTCATCTAGAGCTTCTGCTGCATTTTCAGTATTTTCTATTTCATGATCTTTATAATCACTATGTTTGTAACCCCTATGCTGAATAGCTGCATGCAGAGCTTTATATATCTGCCATTCGCTAAGTGCTTGTCCTTGAATTAGAGTGGCTAAATCTTGAGCAGGATTACTTGAATAATTCATTAAGGCTACTCTAAGTAAAGCTGAGTTATAAATAGTATTAGAATTTTTAGGCGTGTATTCTGTCTTTAGTCTATCGTCAGCAGCTTTAACTCGTATACTTTTATTTTTATCTATGTCCTCATAAAACTCTATTAATGGTGTTAGTCCAGCTTCTGACCAGATTTTATTTAGCCACAACTCTCTTTTTTTATGAGCTTGCCTAGTTCTAAATGTTCTACGGCGTTTAGCTATATCTTGGGTGCTAGCATGCTCTGCTGGTATGAGCATGGACCCTAAGTCAAGAATTTCAGCACCACGTCTTGCGCAGTAGCCTATGCTTCCTTTACCTAAATCAAACCCAAAAACCGTCTCTTCAAAAATCATAGTAAGTTTAAATAAATATTAGCAATTTAAACTTTGCTAAAATCTAAATCATGTCTTCTAACCCTACTACTATATACGACACTATAATCATCGGTGCTGGACCTGCTGGTCTCTCTGCTGGACTTTATGCTTCTAGAGGGAATCTTAAGACTCTTATCCTGGAAAAAGGCATAGTAGGCGGGCAGCTTCAAGTTACTCACGAGATTGAAAATTATCCAGGTATGGATCATATGACAGGTCCACAGATCTCTGATGCTATGGAAACACAGACTAAAAGATTTGGCTGTGAGGTTATCACTGGTGATCCAGTCATGTCAGTAAATTTAGAATCTTCGCCTAAGGTAGTTAAAACAGCTAAAGGTGAGTTTAAAGGTCATACCCTGATTATCGCTAGCGGCTCAGAACATAAACAGCTAGGCGTACCTGGGGAAAAAGAAAACTGGGGTAAGGGTGTCTCTTACTGTGCAGTCTGTGATGGAGCTTTTTTTAAAGAAAGAGAAGTCGTCGTCGTTGGTGGTGGTTCCTCGGCAGTAGAAGAGGGGAATTTTTTAACGAAGTTCGCGAAGAAGGTTACTTTAATTCACAGGCGTGACGAGCTGCGTGCTGAGAGGATTTTACAGAATCGTTTTAAAGCTAATCCTAAGACTGATATAGTTTGGGATAGTGTCGTAACTAAAATTAATGGTGGTATCCTAGGCGTAGAATCCGTTACAGTAAAGAATCTCAAGACTAATGAGGAATATGATTTTCCTTGTGAAGGAGTTTTTATTTATGTAGGTCTGATTCCAAATGTGGATTTTTTAGAGTCTAAAATAGAGACAGATGAAGCTGGTAAAATAAAGTCGACGATTAAGATGGAGACTAATTTACCTGGTATTTTTGTAGCTGGTGATGTTAGAGATACTGTTTTAAAGCAAGCAGTAACAGCAGCTTCGGATGGATCGTTAGCTGCTACTATGGCGATAGCCTATGTAGAGTCCTTAGAAGATCAGCACTTAGCCGCTGCATAGACCGTTACCGAACTCCATTTTCTACGTTAGCCTTGAAACTGCACGTTCGGTATCTGTCTATCGTAATCATTAATAAGAAGATTTTTTTTTTCGACTCTTCTGCTTAGGATAATTTCCCTAAGTTCTTTTCCTGCACGCTGAGCTGAATCGTTAATAACTGAAAAATCAAAGTCATTTATATACTTCATCTCATCTCTAGCTTTGGCTAGCCTAAGTAAAATCTTTTCTTCTGGCTCTGTCGCTCTTTTTCTTAGTCTTGCCTCTAATTCATCAATGCTCGGTGGTAAAAGAAATATCATTAGTGCTTCAGGGAATTTCTCTTTTACTTGTAAAGCACCCTGCACTTCTATTTCTAAGAAAACATCAGTACCGTTTTTTAATTTTTCAAAAACAAAATCTTTAGGAGTGCCGTATTTATTACCAACGAATTCCGCCCACTCTAATAATTTATCAGCTTGGATCAATTCATCAAATTCATGGTTTGTTCTGAAAAAATAATTTTTACCCTCTTCTTCGCCGCTTCTCTTTTCACGGGTAGTTACAGAAACTGAAAATATAAGGTTATCTAAATTTCGGAAAAGTTCTTTTACGACAGTACCTTTACCGACCCCAGAAGGGCCTGTGAAGACTATTAGATTACCCATTTTTGAGTTCATTCTAGGCACTCAACTATAGCAATATCACCATCTTTTTGGATGATTTTAACTGTAGTCCCTTGTCCTATAAATTCCCCTTTTAGGCTCTTCGCTAACAAAACTGCATCAAAATCAAAAACTTTTATGGTCCCAAGTTCAGTTTCCGTAATTGGCTTAAAGACCATAGCTTCTTTGCCAATGAGATTCGTATCAGAGTTTTTATTTTCTGGGATTTTAACGATAAATTTAAGAGCTGGTCTAAGAGTAAAAACAAGGATAGCAGTGGTCGCTATAAAAATTAATATGAGTACGTAGAAGTTCATAGTACTGAGTTGATCTATGATTCCGATCACTAGGCTTGAAACTGCAAGGCAAATAAAAACAAACAAGCGGGGGGTGAAAGCCTCCGCAAGCATGAGTAAACCTGCAACAATATACCAAATAGAGGTGGAATCCATTATCTAAGGAATTCTAACAAACTTTTGGTAATCACTTCTTAAAAAACATAAAGCAATTGCTACAGCGTCTACTGCATCATCAGGGCGAATCTTTTCTGTAAGCTGTAGATCAGCCATTACGAAGCTTTCAACTTCACTTTTCTCGGCACGGCCCCTACCTGTAATTATTTGTTTAACCTGTAGAGGTGTATATTCAAAAATTTGCATCTTTGATTCATGAGCTAGTTGTAAAACAACTCCACGAGCCTGTGCTACAGGAATGACAGTTTTTAGGTTTTTAAAAAAGAAAAGCTGTTCTATGGCAACTACGTCTGGTTTAAAGGTATTTATTAGATCTAAAAGATCTAGGCGAATCTCTGTAAGCCTTTGAGCTTCTGTATCGAATTTACTAGTTTCAATAATGCCACACTGTAATAGTTTATATAAATTATTAGAATCATAGGATTCGATAATCGCAAAGCCAAGCCGAGCCGTGCCAGGATCTATGCCAAGTATTTTCATAAATATGGGCTTCCTTATCGTAAGTTTTAGCAAAGATTTCGCAAAGCTGAATCTCTAATACTATAATTATATGGCAAGATTTTATTTACATTAATGATTCGACCGATAAATATACTTCTATCCCAAATTTTGACTAATTCCCTTTATCGGACAGTGGTATCAATAATAGCTGCTTTTTTATTGAGTTTAAATTTAGCCTGTTTTAATTACCCTGTGATGGCTTGGATCGGTTTAATACCATTAATTTTATTAAATAAAAGCTGTCAAAGAATAGAAAGACTATTTTTAGAAAGTTTTATTTTCTTCTTTATTTATAATCTACTATCATTTGCCTGGCTTTTCAGTATTCATCCTTTAAATTGGCTTGGTATAGAGAGTTTTCCTAGTATTATCGTGGCAAGTTTAGCTTGGTTAATCCCTAGTCTTTATCACAGTGTGTTTCTATTGATATTTTCCTTGTCTATTTGGATTTTTTACAGACTTAAGGATAGGACTAAGCTTGAGGAGCTCAGTATCGTTGAGATACTGATATTAGCTTTTACTTGGTCTTTGATTCAATACAAGATCCTTGCGAGCACTAGTTTTTTATCGCTTTTTGCGGTGCCTATAAATCAGTTAGCCTATGGTCAATATTTAAGTGTCGATTTAAGTAAGCTCGTAAGAGTCACTGGAGCAGTGGGACTTGAGATTATTATCGTTACATTTAACTTACTTGTTGCTAATTTAATTCATGTATATGATTTCAATAACACCAAGATTAGAATGTTTTACCAGACGAGTAAAGGGTTTATAGAAAACTTATCTGTAAATAGTCATATTAAGACTATTCTTGGCATTATTATTTTATTCGTTTTTACCGGGGCTTATATTAATTTTATTGCAGATGCTCGAAAGCCTGTTAAAGCCTTATCTTTTACTTTGGTTCAGGCGAATCTGAATCGCAAAGATACTAGAGTGAATCTTGATAACTTAGATAAGACCTTAGAACTTCAAGAAAAGCTGTCCCAGATTAAGAAAAAGAGCCATTTGTTGATTTGGACTGAAGCTAGCATCCCTACGAATGTTACGAATATGAATCACAGTGCTAAGGTGATGAAACTGATTTCAAGAATACAGAAAGAATATGAATACTTTATTTTTGGGACTTATTCTAATATAGATGGTGAGCTGTTTAATAGCTTAAAGCTTATAGATATTAAAGAAGAGAAGGTAAGAACTTATAATAAGGCTCAGTTAGTTCCTTTTGGTGAGTACACTCCATTCATTAATCTTTTACCTGAAACTATTAGTAAATTAGCTACTTCGACCATTGGCACAGGGTTTTCTGCGGGTAAAGAGCATCAGAAGCTACTTGAATTTAATGGTATTAAAGTAGGTAGTTCTATTTGTTTTGAGTTACTGTTCCCTGAAATTATTCGCAGACAAACTCGTGATGGAGCGAATTTCCTTATTAATGTAAATGATCTTTCTTGGTTCCAAAATGATAATATGAAGAAGCTTTTCCTAGCAGTAGCTGTTATTAGAGCTGCTGAAAATTCTAAAGATTTAATTCTTGTCGGTAATACTGGTTATTCAGCGTTAATTAAGCGAGATGGTCAGATTCATGATTTAACTAAAATGAATCAGGCTCAAGCTGTACATTCAGCTGTGGGATTGGATTATGCTAAGAGTTTTTATAGTGAATTTGGTTGGTAGCCGAACGAGCAAGTTCAAATCTGAGGATGACGAAAACTTAGTAATTGAAGTTCCGCTACACGCCCACCTTGTCAATTGGAAATCTTGCTGCCATGTAAATGGGGTAACGGTTTAATTTCTTTTCATCATTTGATCCAAAATTTTTAGCACAAAAAATAACTTTATACGATGAATTATATTTATTTTGAAAAATTTGAATACTTCGTGATCTAGTATTATTTCCTGATTTGACTTCAATCGGAATCACTTCTCCAGAGACTTCTTTGAGAAATTCGACTTCAGATTCGCCTTCTTTCCAAGCAAATAATCTGTCTCTGCGTCCTTCTGCGCAAGAAAATTCTTGAGCAATAAAGTTTTCTGCATAGAAGCCCTTATAGGTACCGTAATCATAGTTCAGGATTAATTGAGGGTTAAGGTCACTTAATGCTCCTAAAATTCCTACGTCATAGACAAAAAGTTTAAAACGATTCTCTTCAGTATAAGCTTTGAATGGCAGTTGACCACAGTTTACTATCGGAACTTTTAGAATTAATCCAGCTGCTTCTAACCAATCTATAGTCCCAGACATTCTTTCATAACTATTGAGATTTGAGATTACTCCTTTAAACTTAAATTTAGGGGCTGAGCCATTTTGCTCTTTAGCTAGTTGAGCTGGGATATTATTCCATAATCTTTCGAGATGCATGGAATTCTCTTTACCACTGTGTCTTGCGATATCAGCGAGGTGAGTTTGGATAAGAGTTTCTTGGCATTTACGAACTTCATGTAACGCTGTAATTAAGTTTTTTTTATATTCTTTATAGGCTAAGATCGCCTCTGGTAGACCGCCTACGATTAAGTATATTTTCCAGAGCTCCCAAGTTTTTTGGTGAATTGCTTCTGAGAAATCTTCTCTATTTGACCACTCTGTAAGATATTCGAATAAAAAATTCTCCCCAATGGCTTGAAGAAATTCCAAAAAACTCAAGGGATACATATTGATAGAGTTGATTTTCCCAACCGGAAAGGAGCTTTGACCTAGATTTACTCCTAGTAAAGAGCCAGCTGCACATATAGCTAGCTTAGGTACTTCTTCACAGAAGTATTTAAGGCTGGTAATAGCTTTTGGGCAGTCTTGAATTTCATCAAATATGATTAAATCTGTTCTTATGTCTATCTTTTGATTAAATAATATTTCTAGCTCACTAATTATTCTTTGAGGCTTTAAATCTTTTTCAAAGAGTTGTTGATATTCTTTTTGCCTCTCAAAATTAATATAGAAATAATTTTTAAAATTATCACTACCAAACTGTTTTAGGCTATGTGTTTTACCAATTTGTCTTGCGCCAAGCAGCACAAGAGGTTTGCGCTTCTCTTTTTTTTGCCACTGTTTTAATTGCTTGTCAATGTTTCTTTTCATTAGTAGTTAGTCTTGAACTTGTACGTTTGCAAGCAGTCTCCTGTTCGGCGACAGTGCCAATATATAAAAGAATTATGCCACGAAAATGGCAGCTCTGTTAAAAATAAAGCCCTTAAAGTTACATTTTTGTAATTTTAAGGGCTTTATTTTTCTTTATTTTGTAACTTTTAAGGGCTTCGCGATGAAAAATTACACAGCTGTAAGCTGGCTCATATTTTTAATAATCGCATCACCGAACTCTGAACATTTAAGCAGAGTAGCACCATCCATAAGTCTTTCAAAATCATAAGTTACAGTTTTATCTGCGATAGCTTTCTCTAAGCTTTTTTCGATAAGCTTAGCTGCTTCATTCCAACCCATAAACTCAAACATCATTACGCCTGAAAGGATTACAGATCCTGGATTTACTTTATCTAGCCCAGCATATTTAGGAGCTGTACCATGAGTCGCTTCAAATACTGCTTGGTTCTCTCCGATATTCGCTCCTGGAGCTATACCTAAACCACCTACTTGTGCTGCGGCTGCATCTGATAAGTAATCACCATTTAAGTTCATTGTCGCAATAACTTGATATTCATCTGGTCTTAGTAGTAACTGTTGGAAAGTGCTGTCAGCAATACGGTTTCCTAGAACTATCTTGTCACCAGCATTTGCGCCATCCCAGATTTCTTCTTCAGTAATAACTTCATTCGCAAATTCTCTTTTTACTAGTTCATAACCCCAGTCTCTGAAAGCACCTTCAGTATATTTCATAATGTTACCTTTATGAACTAAGTGAACTTTCTTAAGTCCTTTGTGTATAGCGTATTCTACTGCTGCACGAATCAGTCTCTCTGAACCAGATCTAGAGATAGGTTTTACACCTATACCTGAAAAATCCTTAATCTGTTTTTTAGGATTAAAAGAATTAATTAGCTCTATAACTTTTAAAGCCTCTGGGGAATTAGCTTCGTAATCGAAACCAGAATATACATCCTCAGTATTTTCTCTAAATAAAGTGATGTCTAATTTTTCAGGGTTCTTCATCGGTGAAGGCACGCCTTTATACCAGCGAACTGGTCTAACACAGGCGTATAGATCGAAAATCTGCCTAAGAGCGACATTTAGGCTTCTGATTCCGCCACCAACAGGTGTAGTTAAAGGTCCTTTAATCGCCAGTGAATATTCTTTAATATCATCAATGGTTTGCTGTGGTAACCACTCACCAGTTTGGTTAAAAGCTTTTTCACCAGCAAGAATCTCTTTCCATTCGATTTTCTTTTTACCTTGATAAGCTATTTCTACTGCCGCATCTAATACTCTCTGAGATGCTTTCCAGATATCTGGTCCAGTTCCGTCACCTTCTATAAATAGAATTATAGGATTATTTCCTACTTGTGCTTTTGCGTTTTTAATAATTACTTTTTCAGCCATAACCTTTATCTTATATACAATTGAAGGCTAAGTCAAACTATTGTATTTGGGGGATTTGATTAAGCTTTAATAGCTTCCATACATTTCTTTAGCCGTGCATATTTAACTATAATTAGCAAAAAAAACTTCTGCTTCAGCTAGAATGTAGTTTGTGGTTTTATGGCAGAAAATGTTACACAAATAAAGATAAAAGGCTTTAAATCCATTCGTGAACTGGATTTAAACTTAAGTAATATTAATATTCTTGTTGGCTCTAATGGTTCTGGAAAATCTAATTTTATCTCTTTTTTTAAATTATTAAATAAAATTACGAATAATGATCTTGAGTTCTACACCACTCAGTATGGCGCTGATTATTTTTTATTCTGTGGCGGTAAAGAAACTGAGCTAATTTCATTTGAAATTATTTTCGGAAAAAATAAATATGTTTGTGAACTAGCGCCTCGTTTAGGAGCTAATAAACCACCATTATTTTTTAAATCTGAAAAATCTATCTATATTGCAGACCAAGGTGAAGAGTCTATACATCTGAATAGTAACAATACAGCAGAAACTAGACTTCCTGATTACGCAAAACAACTCAATAGCTATGGACACAAACGTGCTTCTTCTTATGTTTACGATGCCCTAAAATCATGGCGCTTATTTCACTTTCACGACACTAGTGATGATGCAAGAGTTAAAAAGGATTGTGACATTAATGATAACCAGTCTTTAAGACCGTTCGCGGAAAATTTAGCTGCATTTTTGTATAAACTAAAACTTAATCACAATGACCATTACCGCAGTATTGTAGATCATATTAGGCTAGTAGCACCTTTTTTCAAAGATTTCGATTTTAATCCTAATGGCGATACAGTGTCCCTAATTTGGACAGAGAAATATTCAGATGATTATCGTGATGCTTTGTATTTATCAGATGGAACATTACGTTTTATCTGCTTAGCTACTCTACTACTACAGCCTAGTCCACCTAGTACTATCGTAATAGATGAACCCGAGCTAGGTTTACACCCACACGCTATAGAAATCTTGGCGAGCATGATTCGTCAGGCTGCAAGGAACAGGCAGGTTATCATTTCTACTCAATCTGTTCAACTAATAGATAAATTCAGCCCCGAGGATATTATTGTTGTAGACAGAAAAGACAAGGAAAGTGTATTTCGCAGGCTCAATTCACATGATCTCAAGGGTTGGCTTGATGAGTATTCACTAGGTGAGCTATGGCAAAAAAATCTATTTGGAGCTAATCCTTGAAATGGAAATAATTATCTTAGTGGAAGGTTTGACTGAAAAACGTTTTTGTGACAACATTCTAAAACCACATCTTGAACTAAAAAATATTTTTTTGACGGTCATTCTCATTGATACAAAGAAAACCCCTGTTGGTCAGAATTACAAAGGAGGTCTTGCTAATTATGAGCAACTTCAAAAGGAATTAAAAAATCTTTTAGGAAATACTAATCCTAATTGGAAATTGATTAGTACCATGTTTGATTTATATCGCTTACCAAAAAACTTCCCTAGATATGAAGAATCAAGAATCATAGACGACGCATACAAAAAGGTTAGCTTCTTAGAAGCATCTCTAGCTGATTCATTGAAGAGTGATGGCGTTAATATAGAAAAATTTTTACCGCATTTACAATTACACGAATTTGAAGCATTCATGTTTGTTGATAGTTCTAAAACGCTTGAAAAGCTAAAGCAAGCTACTAGTGATCAAAGAAAAAGATATGAACAAATTGTCAAAGAGTATGGTAATCCTGAACTAATTAACACAGATAAAGGACCATCTATCCATATGCAAGAAGCCTTTTCAGGACTTTTTCAGAAAAGTACAACAGGAGTTATCATCACAGAAAGCATAGGCTTGGATGCTATTAGAAATAAATGCCCTCATTTCGATCAATGGCTTAAAGAATTGGAAAAGATTTGCTGATATATTAGGCTGTAGTTCTCTCAGCACTGCTGAGATAATTACAGCGGTCTCTTATACTAAAAACTCACCTCAAACTTAGCTGCAATAAGCTCAAGTATATCCTCATCACGGCAGACTATAAAAAAATCTATAACTCCGTTTCCAGAATAACCCCTAGCTCTAAAACCAGCTCCCGTCTTTTCGACTAAACGTATATGACCTGGAGGATACTTATGGCGAGCGCATTCTGAAATTCCTAAAACGATTTTAACGCCGAGTTTATTTTCTAACCAGTTAATATTTTTCTTTAGTTCACGGGGAACGGTTTTGTGTTTGCCTCGTGCCATTTAGATCTAAATTATAACGTGAGACCGCAGAAATTGGAGTTCCGCTACACGACCCTAATATCTTTAAAAGACGTTTTGATTTTGTTAATAATATCAGCCTCTATAAGCAGCTTTGCATGCTTCGCTGCGTTCTTTATGGCTTCAGCATTAGAACTGCCATGAGAGATGATAGATATTTCATTAAGTCCACCGAGCATCGCCCCGCCATAGCTAGAGGGATCGAATTTATCTTTAATTCTATCGAAAGATCCTTGAGCTTTAAGAATCAATCCAGCAAGCTTAGTTAATAGGGATGAATTGAATTCAGATTTAAAGCTATCAGCCATCATCTTAAGCCCACCTTCAAGAGCTTTTAAGTGGATGTTTCCAGTGAAACCATCTGCTACTGCGACATCACAGATATCTTTGGTAATATAATTCCCTTCGACATTACCAAAGAAGTTAATAGTTTTATCTGCACTTAATGTATCGAAAACCTCTTTGTATAAATCATTTCCCTTGCCTGGCTCTTCACCGATATTCAGTAATCCTATTTTGGGAGACTGTTTGTTAAAAAGAGCGGTGGCTAAAATCGATCCTAGGCGAGCCACTTGGTGCATCTGCTCTGCTGTAGCAGATACATTAGAACCAGCATCGAGTAATAACATCTTCCCTGAATTAGTCGGGATAAGGGTGCAGATACAAGGTCTATCAAATCCATCGATTCTTTTAAATTCAAATAAGGAAGCTGCTGTAGCTGCCCCTGTATTGCCTGCTGAGATTACGGCAGAGGCTTTACCTTCACTAACTAATTTATTTGCGATAACTAAGCTGCTGTCTTTCTTCTGACGAATGGCTTTAGCTGGATTACTGTCACCCATCTCTATCACTGAGCCTGATTCGATTATTTCGAAATTATCTTTTTCGAAATCAGCAGCGTTCTCTTTTAGAATTTTAGTAATGGCTTCTTTTTCACCGACTATCAGTGCTTTAATATTAAGCTCTCTGACTGCAAGAAGAGCACCTTTAACTATCTCATCTGGGGCATTATCGCCGCCCATAGCATCAAAGCTTATGCTTACCATAATTACATATTTTCGTCGTCAACTGCTACAAAATCATCCATCGGGTCCATCTCTTCTGGCATGCTGTCGTTAGACAGCGGATCAAGGTTATTATCCTCAAGGACTGATTCTTCGATACTTGTAATTTTATTAACAGAAATTACAGAATCATTATTATCCATATTCTGAACCTTAACTCCAGTGGCCATACGTCCTTGCTGAGATATATTCTCCGCCATCTGTCTGACTATGACACCATTTGAGGTGGCGATCATAAATTCTTGTTTACTTTCGATATTAATTAAGCAAGCCATTTTACTATTCGGTGATTTAAATTTAATAGCGATAAGACCGAGTCCACCTCTACCTTGTACTCTAAATTCACCGATCTTAACTCGCTTACCGTAGCCATCATTCGTAATAATCAGAAGATCTATATTCTCATTATTAGAAGGTACTATGTCGAAGCCGACTAAATAATCACCTTCACGCATACTAATGGCTCTAACCCCTCTAGCAGCACGTCCCATTCCTCTAACTTCATCTTCGTCATAGCGAATGACCATGCCATCTGCGGTACCTAAAACTAAAGTCTTAGTACCATCGGTTACTCTAACCCAATTTAGAGAATCATTATCATCTAAATTCAGTGCTACTATTCCAGATTTTCTTACAGATTCAAACTCCGATAGAGCAGTCTTCTTAATTACTCCCTGGGAAGTAAGCATGGTTAAGTAATGCCCTTCATCAAAAATACTTATAGGAAGAACAGCTGTAATCGACTCGTCTGGCTTAACAGCTATTAAATTAACTAAGGCTTGACCTTTATGCTGGCGGCTTCCTTCGACTACGTCAAATACTTTAGCGCTATAAACTAATCCCTTATTCGTAAAGAATAAAAGCGTGTCATGCATGGAAGTCGAGAAGAAGTCCTGAAGATCATCTTCATCTCTAGTCTTAATACCACCTTTACCTTTAGTAGCTCTTCTCTGTCTTTCAAAAGTTTCTAGTGGGATGCGTTTTATATAACCCTGTCTAGTAAGGAAGAGAACCATACGCTCATTTGCAATAAGGTCTTCCATGTTTAACTCACCTTGCTCGCTGGTTATTTTTGTTCTTCTCTCATCACCATATTTTTCAATTAGTTCTCTAGACTGCTTTTTAACTTCTTCTAAAATCAAGTCTCTTCTTGATAAAAGGTTTTTAAGTTCAGCTATCAGTCTAGTTAGCTCTTCATGTTCATTTTCGATCTTCTCATGCTCTAAACCAGTTAAGCGTCTTAACTGCATCTCAAGAATGGCATTAGCCTGTTCTAGGCTGAGTTCGAATTTCTCGATTAAACCTTGTCTAGCTGAGTCACTGGATTCAGATTCTTTAATAAGGGCAATTACTGCATCAATATTAGCTAGTGCTTTTAGTAAGCCCATTAATATATGGTCTCTAGCTATCGCTTTATTTAAATCAAATTGAGCTTTGCGGGTTATTACTTCTACTCTGAATTCTATAAATTCTCTAAGTATAGGTAATAAGCCAAGCTGTCTAGGCTTGCCTTTTACAAGGGCTACTATATTTACAGAAAAATTCTGCTGTAATGGAGTGAATTTAAGAAGATTATTCGCTATTACATTTGCGTTAGCATCTTTCTTTAATTTAATAACTATTCTAGTACCTTGTCTACCAGTTTCATCATTCGCATCAGCAATACCAGTAAGCCTTTCTGCTTTAACCAGCTCAGCTACTTTGCTAACGAAAGCTTCTGCTCCGACAAGATAAGGTAACTCGGTAATAACTATAGATTGGCGACCTTTGTCATTTTCTTCAATAACATAGGTTCCTTTTTGAGTGACAGAACCTCTACCTGTTTCAAAGTATTCTCTGATACCTTGGCGGCCTACTATAGTACAGCCTGCTGGAAAATCTGGACCCTTAATGATTTTCAAAAGCTCATCTATGCTTAGTTCTGGATTATCTACTAAAGCTATAAGTCCTTCCATTACTTCTTTTAAGTTATGCGGAGGAATATTAGTCGCCATACCAACTGCGATACCCGTACCACCATTTAAAAGTAAATTAGGTATTTTAGATGGAAGTACTTCTGGTTCCTGTAATGAGCCATCGAAGTTATCTGTGAAATTTACGGTTTCTGATTCTATGTCAGAGAGAGCTTCTACTGAGATTTTTTGAAGCTTCGCTTCCGTATATCTCATCGCAGCAGGCCCATCATCAAGGCTACCAAAGTTACCATGACCATCAATTAACATGTACCTAGAACTGAATGGCTGAGCCATTCTTACTAAAGAGTCATACACGGCTGTATCGCCGTGAGGATGATATTTACCTAAAACTTCACCAACTATACGGGCACATTTTTTAAATGGCTTATCTGGATACATATTCATGTCATGCATCGCGTAAAGTATTCTTCTGTGAACTGGCTTCAACCCGTCTCTCACGTCTGGAATAGCCCTAGAGACTATAACTGACATCGCATAAGAGATGAAACTTTTAGTCATTTCATCCTGAACATTAATATCAACGGTTTTTCCGCCGTTACGGAAAGATTCTTCTGCTGCGCCTGAACTTGTCATAAATAATTGGGGTGTAGATTTTGATTATACTATTTTTTCAAACATTGTAATAATCATTAGGAGAACTGGTGAAAATAACTTTAATCTCATGTGCTGTTACTATCATTAAAAAAAATAGCGAGATGTATGTCTCGCTATTTTTGTAGATATTGAAATTAAAAGTGTATTAACGCTTTTAATCGAACTAAGAATTAACAGCTTCTTTAAACTGTTTTCCTGGAGAGAATCCTGGAACGTCACATGCAGGGATCTGTATTTTTTGACCGTTCTGTGGGTTTCTTCCTTCTCTTTCTTTTCTATGGCGTTTTTCAAATGTACCAAAGCCAGTTAGAGTTACCTTTTCTCCAGCTTTAACACTATTTTTTACGACTTCAATGAAAGAAGCAAGCATTGTATCAACTTGTTTCTGAGTCATTTGAGTCTCTTCGGCGATCTTCGCAACCAATTCAGCTCTATTCATCTAATTTATCTCCTTAATTAGTGCTCTTAAACTAACTATCCTGTGATTATAAATGCAAAAACTCAATTAGTACAAGAAGATTTTTTCAAAAATGTTAAAAATGCTAGAATTTTAAGCTAGTGGCAGAGGAAAGGTAAGCTACCTGACCATGGATAATTCTTCATCATCATTATCTTCAATAAATAACTCAAACTTCTCTCATAGAATTAGAGATCCTCGCTTGAAGCCTAATATTTCTTCACATGATTTTTTAAATGATAGTAATCGAATAATTAGAACTGACAGATTTTTACATATCGTTGATGATTATTCAAGAAGATTAGAAGAATATGGAACGAGGATGCAAGTATCCACGGCAACTATTTCTAAGGCTTTAGGGGATATATTACTTTTATATCCTAATCAAACTTTTACCTATGATGAGCTTTTTAATTATGTTTTAGAGGCAATGAATACTAAGAATCTTTTAAATAAGCCTTTATTAGATGAAAGTACTCGTATTAAGCCAGCGGAGAAAGCTATTCATCGTGATGAATATTCGCATCAGCCAATTTATAAAGATTTTTCTCATGAAATTAATTTAGTATCAGCTGCTGGAGCAGATCGAGAGCAGTTGAGGTTGCCGAAAGCCTTGATTCCAGAAGATCGTACTAACTTTGACTCTATGTCTAAAAATGTTTTAAGTAATAAAAATTTTGCTTCATGGTTATTAGCTAGCCCACCTGCACTCGCTAGCATGATGACGAAGAGAGATTATACGAATATGCTCTCAGCAATGATGAATAAAAATGTTTTAGATAAATCCTCACCGCTCTTTATTGCTCAGATGGGTAGTTTAGTGGCTCAGTTATTAAAATTAAAGCAAGGGAAAACGAATACTACTGCTGGAATTGAAGAAGAACGAAAATTAGAGGAGATTATTCAAGAAGATAAAGTTAGCTCTGCGGAGCATACACACAGCATTGTGGATAGTGTTAAGGATGTAATTAATACTATCCCAATAAAATCTGTCAAAGATTTTCTATTAGAAGCAGAGAGATTTGTTGAAGAAGAGATAGCTTTATTTTACTCAATTCAAAAGAGTATAGAGAGAGAGATTCTTAATCAAGTGAAGAAGAAAGTTGAAAATCAAGTGAAGAAGAAAGTTAAAAAATAATGTCTGATTTTAGAGGCGGTGTTGCTGATTATATTTCAGAAACTTTTAAATTAGAAGATGAGATTTTAAAAGATATAATTAAGCAGCAGAGTTTGGCTTCTGGACCTATGATGAATATTGGTCCAGATCAAGGTAAGCTTATAGAGCTTTTAATTAAAATTCATAAACCTCAAAGAGTCTTAGAGATTGGTTCCTATTTTGGTTACAGTGCTGTTTGGTTAGCCCGAGCTTTAAAAGCGAATGTATCTCAGGCGGGCGAAAACGCAGAAATTGGAGTTTCGGTACACGCTCTACTCACGTGTCTAGAGAAATCTAGCAAGCAAATACCTATTATTAAAGACAATCTTGAGAAAGCTGGCTTGAGTTCTATTACAGAAGTTCTTGAAGGGGATGCTATAGATTTTTTAAAAAAGCAAGCAGTAGATAGTTTTGATCTTATATTTATTGATGCTGATAAAGCTAGTTATCCTCACTATTTTACTTTTGCTGAAAAAATACTAAGGTCTGGTGGATTGCTTCTTGTTGATAATGTTTTGGGGCTTTATGATTCAGAGGTTCTGGACCTAGCAAATAATGATCCACGAATATTAGCGATTCGCAAATTTAATGAAATGCTTGCTGCTTCTGAAATCTTTGATAGTACGATTCTGAGTATTCAATCAGGGCTTGCGATTGCTGTGAAGAAGTAAGTTTTAGAGACTGCTGTGGGCAAAGCTAGGTCTCGCTTATGGGCGTGTAGCCAAACGAAAACGCAGAAATTGGAGTTTCGCTACACGTCCCTTATAAGCTTGATTATGCTGGCATGTTATCAATCAATCTCACACCGTCTATTCTTGCTGCAATAAGTATTCTTGACCAGTGGTATTCGAGGTAGTCAAGTTCAAAGCCACTGTTAATAAACTTTTCCTTGTAAGAATTAATAATTCTTTGAATTCCTTTGTCGGGCATTGTCCTTATTTCTTCTGACATGCTGCTGAGGTTTTTATAAATTTCATCGGCTTTTAATCTAGAGCTTTGATTTAGATAAACATTTCTTGAACTCATTGCTAGACCTGATTCTTCTCTAAGAATCTCTGCTGCTAAGATTTTGACATTTAAAGAAAGATCATTTACCATCGCTTCGATAATCTTTAACTGTTGATAATCTTTTTCACCAAATACTGCGTAGTCAGGCTCTATCAGTTCAAAAAGATAATTAACTATGGTTACAACTCCATCAAAATGGCCTTTTCGGAATTTCCCACAGAGTATATTTGCTAGTTTAGGCTCAGCAGAGACTTGTTTGATTTTCAGAAGCTCATCTTTGGTGAAACTAGGATAAAAAAGGTAGTCTACTTTTTTATTTTCCAGTAAAGCTATGTCTTGATCTATATTGCGAGGATATTTAGTGAAGTCCTCATTTGGACCAAACTGTAAGGGGTTTACAAAAATACTTACTATGACATTTTCTGCAACAGAGTTAGCTTGATCAATTAATGATAGATGACCTGCGTGTAAGGCTCCCATGGTTGGAACAAAAGCGATGCTTCCTTGCTTGTACTCATTCTTCGCTATTTCTAATTCTTCTAGATTATATAAAATTTTCATACTAATTTTACGGTAATGAAGATGCTTTTATTGTTTATATTTACCGACAATGCTATTCCAAGCGGTAACAGCAAGAGGGTGTATCATTTTCCCAGATTTGAGAGTATCCTGTATTTTCACCTGTAAGCCAAAAATTAAAGCTGCTTCTAAATTATGCTCTTTATAAATAAGCTCTCTAATATGTTCTAAATCAGGGTCTCTGTCTAAGTCATCTCTGTAAGGCTCTGCCATATCTGCTAAGAAAATTATTTTAGAAGCGAATGTCATATTCACTCCCGCGAAAGTATGTTCTCTTATCGCAGACAGTATCACAGTGTCATGGATATCTAATTCTTCTTCAGCAAGCATTGCTCCATTGCGAGCATGCAAAAGATTTGGTCTTTCGAGATCTGTAGGATAAACATCTAATCCATAAAACTTCGCAAGATGAAGCTGTTCATTATTCTCTAGTTCTTTAGCATAGTCATGTAATAAAGCGGCTGTTTCTATTTTTTTTAAATATTGATCATTTAAAACAGCTTTTTCTACCCCTAAATCTTGAAGACCTTTCTCTTGCAATGATTTAGCAAAATTCAAGGCTGTCTCTCTCACAGAGAGAGTATGCTTGAATCTGTATTCTGAAAGGCGTAGCTTCAGGCTTTCTGTAATCTTCTCTAAATCAAGGGATGTCATGGTTCTATTGAGCAAGTGTGCTCCTGTAATATTGTATAGTAAAGAGCTGTTAGATACAGAAAATAAAATTCAAAATAGTGGATTCAATGAAAACACAGAAAATTGAGTTGTGATGATGGGGATAATTTATGATTTTTAAAGACTACGTTTTGGTGGAATTAAAATATTAGCCAGAAGCAGACCTGCTACTATCGCCATCCCAGTAAAGAATACTCTTATTAAAAGATTTAAACCAAGTACTGTATTATCTTCTAGTACTAATGTTAAGCCTTTAAGCCCCATGCTGCCAGGAACTAATAATGTGATTCCTGGTAAAAGTATCGTAATCGCTGGATGTTTAAGGTAACGAGCGTATAGGCTACCTGCTAGACCTACTATTAAAGCTGCGATGAAGGTCGGAGCGAATGGATTGCTAAGGTAAAAAGAACAGATCTTAAAAATACCAAAACCAAAAAAAGATGAGAGCATTATCCACTTAATATCTCGAAAACGGGCTTCTAGAAGGAAGGTGAAGCCTATTGAAGCGAAGAGTATGGCTACAGCTAATATACTAAATGGGTGTTCTGCTTTTAAGCTGAGCTCAATTACTGGGTTTGTAAAGAAAAGTTGACCTACGAAAATCCCCATAATTAAACCAAAAACTAGTTTTAATAAAATCATCACAGCGCCCATTAGGCGAGCGGTTCCTGAAACTAAATTTTCTGTAGCTAGTTCTGCCATTGAGACAGTGAGGCTTACTCCTGGAACAAGATATACTAGAGATGAGATATTCACGAGGTTGCTATTTAATTCACTAGCCAAGTGGAAAGAAGCAGCTAAGTGAGAGCATATGTGAGTAAATAAAGAGATGATAAAGGCAAGTATGAACTCTAATGAACGATCAATGTTAAAGGCTTTGGCTAAATAATTAGTGATGAAACCTACTATTAATCCACCGACTCCTGAAGCTAGAAGCTCTATTGGACTCCCAGAGAAAATGATGGCAACAGCTAAAGCTACTAAGCCATAGGAGAGGGTTTTTAACCATGATGGGTAGTTTGCTTTTTTGCGATTAATCGCAGAGAGTCGCCTGTGAGCTGCTTCTACGTTTAGTCCGTTTTCAATTAAGCTATCTCCAAGTTCATCAAGCAAAGATAATCGATCTAAATTAACATCACCAGGTTTTAGTCTTTTAGCGACTTGTAATCTTTCACCTTCTTCTGATTCAAGTGATAATAATAGTAATGTTGGAGTCGAAAAGACATCTATCTTTACTTTTAAAGCACTTGCGATATTAGTCATCACGCTCTCTAAATTATGGGCAGCTAAACCATGCTTGTGTAAAGCAAGACCATAATCGGTGAGGAAATTAACTGTAGCAGGGCTGAGTGGCATAGCAAGTTGTATGCTTAATTCTCGCATGTAATTTAAGATTTTTAATTTGGGAATAGTAACTTAGTAGGAGTTGGTTTTAATCATGGTTTGCGTTGCTATTATTGGTGGTGAAAAAGATTTTAATTTAATTAGGTTGGTGACAGCACTTGCTGATAATAAAATTGATTTAAAGCTTATTTTGTTTGGTGATAATAGCTCTCATAAATTTCATTATGACCTGAAGGCTAAACAGTTACTTGTAAATGGAGATTTTTTTGAACCTACAGCCGTGTTTAATCGTACTGATGTTTTTAAATATCTTGAAACTAATAACGCAAAAGATGATGATATTGCACGAAATTGGAAGCAAGCTTTTTCTGCTTGGCTTTTAGCTAATCAAGAAGTGAAAGTTTTTAATCGAAACCTTCTTGCTAATTCTTTTTTTCAGAAGATATATGCCTTGCACCTCGCTCAAGAATTAAATATCCCTATTCCAGATACTTTTATTAGTAATTCTATAAATGACCTCAATCCTTTAATTCAAAAGCAAAAGATGATTTATAAGCCTATTTCTGGTGGTGACTATACCAAGGAGTTAAAAGAGTTTGACTTAAACATTTATCGAGAGGGGGTTACACGAAGTCCTCTTATTTGTCAGAACTATTTACAGTATCCTGAATTAAGGGTTTTTAAAGTAGGAAGTCATTTCTTTAGTTTTGAAATAAATTCTGAATTGATTGATTATCGTGAGAATAATCAGGCTAATTCCATGCGTTGTGTACCTAACGATGAGGCTTTAATTGAAAAATTGGATAAGCTTAATTCTAAGTTAGGTTTAAATTTTTCAGCCTGTGATCTTAAGTATTGTAATCTCAGTCAAGAGTTTAAATTCCTAGAAATAAATACTAGCCCAATGTTTGCTGGCTTTGATCGAATTTGCAATGGGCAAATCTGTGATGCAATGATAGAGTACCTTATTGCCGCTTGATAGTCCAGTACTACTCTTGAGCCTCAGATCGCGTCCTTTGAAACTCTATATTTTCTACATCCTTTGCAATATTTATTTCACTGCCATTGGTTTTATGAATATACTTTCTATTGCCAGTTCGAGCATCTATTGATAACTTGTAATCAGCCTCATCTCCTCTTATCGTCACGGTGTCATCACCTGAGCCACCCTTGATAGAGATTGATCCTTGTGATTGTTCATTGACGAAAATATTGTCATCACCTTGACCAGCACGAATCTTAGAGCCACCCGAATTAGAGCCTAGTGTAATGCTGTCATCACCAGACCCTGTTCTAATAATATTATTCCTACCATTACTGGAGACTTGGTCTGCACCAGCTCCAGTAATGATTCTATTCATGTTCCCGTCATTGTAAATTAAATCATCTCCTCTACCACTATTTATATTATTGTTATTGCCGACGCTATCAATGAAATCATTTCGTTTAGAGCCCTGAATTCTTTGGTTATCGCGGCCATAATTGTAAATATTATTGTCATAGAATGGCGGCAGACTGTCTTCTTCCTCGCCCATGGCGAAAGTAGTTAATTCTGGTGGCGGCAGGCTATCATCTTCCTCTCCCATGGCTAAAGTAGTCATTTCTGGCGGTGGCAGACTGTC
>JBMOEX010000027.1:0-23704 GCA_049314535.1 Vampirovibriophyceae bacterium
ATTGGCTATTAATGTGATTATACCCTTATTATGGGTTAAATATTAGCGGTTAGATAAGTTTCTTGGTGAGATTTAAATTTTTGAATTACAGGATAAAAAGATTATCTCTTACCTCACATTCTGCATTCTTAAATCGAAAAAGCCGAAGAATGCGGAATGTAAAATTAAATAAAAATTATTAAAGAAAGTTTTAGTTTAAAATATACATACAGATGTTAGAAGACTCTTTATTTTTTAAAGTAATTTGTCGGTTAGGCTTATTTGATATTCAATCTTTGATAGATTCCTCTGTTTTTGAAATCATCTATACTCAGCACAGCACTCTTAGTAAAAAAGAACTCGTAAAAATTCTTTGTGAAATTTATCCTCTTGAAGATTTAATAAATGATAAACCTAAAAGAAAAATAATTATAGATGCTTTAAATGAAGAAGAAGTAGGTGAATTAGTCCAAAGCCTGAATATTATCCAAGAGCCTCAGATCAATCTCTGGGATAGTATTTCCAAATTTCGATTCTCTAACAATACTGATAAACAGACTTTATACGAATTTTTTGAATTAGATTATAACGATAATGAAAATACTTTAGACTCGGAGAATAAAGGTGAAGAAGTTCAAGCACAAGAAGTAATCAAAGCTTCATATTCTTTATTTCCCCATCAAGAAGAGGTAATCAAGAGAATAGAAGAAATTTCAAAGACAGAAAAAAGGGTTCTTCTTCATATGCCGACAGGAGCAGGGAAAACACGAACTGCTATGAATATCATTTGTAATTATTTAAGAAACTCTTTTTCTAATCGATCTAATCAATTGATTATTTGGTTAGCCGACACAGAAGAACTTTGCGATCAAGCTTGTGAAGAGTTTACTAAAGCATGGTCATTCTTAGGTTCATCACCTATAAACCTTTTTAGATTATACAGCTCCTATAGCCTAGATTTAAACGAAATCAAAAGTGGCTTTCTTGTGGCTGGACTCGCAAAGCTACGCAGCAAGTTTGACCAAAGCCAAGAAGATAAACTTAATTTTGCAAGAAGATGTTCTCTAATTATTTTTGATGAAGCACATAAAGTTATAGCTCCCACTTATTCCGATATCGTAGAGTTGATTAATATCATCTCAAACGCACGGGTTATCGGTCTTTCAGCCACTCCAGGACGATCTACTTATGACGAAAGTGAGAATGATAAATTAGCTGCTTTTTTTAATTATCAAAAAGTCGGTCTTGAAATCAAAAACTATCCAAACCCTATTGAATACTTGCAAGTAGAGGGATATTTATCTAAAGTCCAATACCATGACATCAACAATGGTGCGAATTACTTAACAAAAGAAGATTTAGCCAATATAGAAAATCAAAATGAAATACCTAGCTATATTTTAGAAAAATTAAGCAAGGACACTCAGCGGAATCTTCATCTTATAAGCATCATTCTAGATAAGGTTTTAGAAAATAAAAAAATCATCGTATTTGCTTGTTCTGTCGCTCATGCACAAGGGCTTTATGCATTACTAAAATACAAAAACATTCCTGTAGGTATTGTTAGCTCAAAAATAAATAATAATCTCAGACAAAAAACTATTAAAGAGTATAAGGAAAATCTGATTAAAGTAATTATCAATTTTGGTGTCTTAACAACTGGTTTTGATGATCCTCAAACCAATGTAGCGATTATAACAAGACCAACAAAATCCTTAACCTTATATAGCCAAATGGTTGGAAGAGCCTCTAGAGGAATAAAAGTAGGTGGCAACTTGTCTTCTGAAATATATACAGTAATTGATGATGCAATACCTGGTTTTAAAAATTTAGCTAAGGCTTATCAACATTGGGAAAAAGATTGGGATACTAAAGAAGGAGTATTAATATGAACAAAACATTAGAAAAAGGTTATAAGATTTTCGACATTCGCATGGTACTTGACTCCATGAAAGACAGTGGCTACAAGGATGCTGCACATGCACTTGCCGAATTAATTGATAATAGTATTCAGGCAGGTGAAGGACTTGATCGCACGACTAATGTAGAAGTAATATGCTTAGAAAAAGATAACCTGCTTCGTGACCGTCAGAGCAGTAAGATAGAAAAAATTGCTGTTTATGATGATGCGTCAGGTATGTCAGCAGAGACGTTAGCAATGGCTTTAGCTTTTGGTCAAGGGACACGAAAAGGAGCTAGTGAGGGGATGGGGAAATTTGGTATGGGCTTACCAAATGCTTCTATCTCTCAATGCGACAGAGTTGATGTATATTCTTGGCAAGATGGTAATATCTTCCACACTTATTTAGACTTAGATGAAATCGCTGAGCAGGGCTACGAGAATGTACCTGCACCTCAATTAGTTAATGCTTTACCTGAGGAATGGACTAAAAAAATTGAGAGTAAAATTCTAGATAGCGGCACTTTAGTTATTTGGAGCAAACTTGAGCGTTTAAAGTGGAAGCGCCATAAAGCTTTTTTTCAAAATACAGCATTTATAGTCGGGAGAATGTACCGATATTTTATAAATGATAAGAAATGTCAAATTCGTATGGCTGCTTATTTACAGGGCAATCAAGACCCTCTTTATAACACCTTAGTTAAACCTAATGATCCTTTGTATTTAATGAATAATACACAAGCCCCTGATTATAAATTTAGTAACGAAGCACCTTTTATTTTATTTAAGGAGGATTCTATAAAGGTATCGTATAAAAATAAAAAAACTAATGTAAAAATTAAAGCCTCTTACGTCAGACAAAGGGTTCTAGAAAATGGTGGAAAGTTCGGCTCCACTCTCTTTGGTAATGACTGTGCTAAAAACCAAGGTATATCTTTAGTAAGAGCAGGGCGTGAATTAGAAATGAATCGCAGCTTTGAGATTAGATATGATACTTTAGAACGCTGGTGGGGAATTGAGATTTCCTTTGATCCTGATTTAGATGAAGTATTCGGCGTAACTAATAATAAGCAGTCTGCTACTGCTTTTAAAAATCTTAGTACCAAAGAACTAGCCACCGAAGAGGGTAAATCAGAAGCAGAATTAATAGAGTTACTAAGAGAAGAAGGTGATCCAAGGCTGATTATCAGTGAAATCGCTGATGAAATAAATTCTGTCTTAGGGAGAATGAGAGCTGAAATTAAAAAACAAAACGCTGGCATTAAAGCCAAAAATGAAGGTAAAGAAGGAGACAGAGCAGTAGAGGCTGCATCAAAAATCACTTCAGAAGAAGATTCTTTTAGCCTCAGTAGTCTTGAAGGACAAAAACTCACAGATAGTGAAAAATTTAAAGAATGTAAAGATTTAGTGGATGATATTTACGGCGATATAGAAGAAAAAGATAAAAAAGAAATTTTAGCGTCATGGTTAGGGGCTGATACTAAATATATTTTCACTAATGAGGAAATAAGGCTTGGCCATGTCATGTTTGATATAGCACCTAAGGCTGGTAAAATTAAGGTGGCGATTAACCGCAGCCATCCTGTATACGAGCATTTTATTAAAACTCTTGAGAAAGAAAAAGGAGATTTATATAATGTACTGAAACTCTTATTTCTTGCTTGGGGTAATTTAGAAGATAAATGCCGATCAGATAAAGAAAGAGATGAGTTAATTAACTTAAGAATGTCTTGGGGTTTAACTGTTAAAAAGATGATTAATGAAATGTTAGATCAATAATTTAAAAGTTTTATCTAAAAGATTTAACGCTATTTCTAAATCAGACTTATTAGTTAATCTACCAAAACTGAATCTCACAGCACTTTTCAAATGATCTATAGATAAGTCCATCGCTTGTAAAACGTGGCTATAAGACCAATTGAGACTAGAACATGCAGAACCATTAGAGACTGCTAAATCATTCCATAGATTCATCATTAAGGTCTCTGATTCAATACCAATAAAGCTTATGTTCAGATTATTTGGTAATCTATTTTTAGAGCAGCCATTTAATTCAAGTCTCGGATAAATATTTGTTAATTGACTAAGAAAAAAATCAGACAGTGTCTTTAAATGATGATTTTCTTGCTCCATATCCTCATAAGCTATCCTTACTGCTTCTACAAACCCTATAATAAGTGGTAAAGCGGGGGATCCTGCCCTGAAATCATTTTCTTGAGAGCCTCCTAATAAAAGAGATTCTAATTTTAGACCTTTACGTATATATAAACTTCCGATACCCTTAGGACCATATATCTTATGTGCGGAAGTAGCTAAAAGATCAATATTAAATTCCTCTACATCAATTTCTAATTTACCTAAAGTTTGTGCGGCATCGCAATGGAACAAAGCCCCAGCTTCTTTTGCAATCTTGCCAATTTGTTTAATCGGGTTAATAGTGCCGATTTCATTATTTGCATGCATTATGGAAATCAAACCTGTATTAGGTTTAAGACTCGCTTGTAATAAGTCTAAATCTAAAGCGCCATCTAGATTTGGCTTTAATAAAGTAAGCTCAAAGCCCCTCTCCTGAAGGTATTTTAACGGCTCAATAACAGCCTTATGTTCGATTTGACTGGAAATAATATGTGTTTTATTTTTTCTTTGCAGTAATTTTTCTAGACCTTTCAGAGCAAAATTATTAGACTCTGTAGCTCCACTTGTAAAAACGATTTCATTTTTTTTAGCATTTATAAAACTAGCAAATAAGTCTCTTGCATAATCAAGTTCCTTAGCAGCTTTTTCACCATAGATATGAGTAGAACTAGCTGGATTCGCAAAATGCTCAGAAAAATAAGGGAGCATAACATCTAAAACCCTTTTATCTACTGGAGTTGTAGCTTGATAATCTAAATATACTGGTTTTAGAGCCATTCTACTTTAATGGTACAAGATCATGATCAGAAAAGGTATAACCCATTTCCTGCAAGCGCTTTTCCCAATTTAGCCTAAAACCTATTCCAGAAGCATGATCTAACAGTCCTGCTTTTTCTTCAGACTCCGTGAGTTTTTTGAACTTTTCATAATGAGGGTAATCTTCTGCGACTAAAGTCTCTTTACGATGAAGTATAGGTGGATTCTCTCTTTCAGAAAAATCTATCTCCTTCATCCGCAATTCCTTAAACATAACAGTAGTCGTTTTTAATAGCCTTGGATGAGGGTTACCATCGAAATCTTCATATTCTAAGTAAGAAATTTTCCCTGAATTCATATGAATTTTAATAATATTAGCTTCCTCTATATCACCAATAAAAGCATTACCACAGCCTACATAAACCCTTAAAATCGGAGATAAATGATCTACATACTCTTTATGTATGTAAAGATCTTCTGGTAATAGTTTCCCTATTTTTGATTTACGACAAGCACTCGCAATCAGCTCTGGATTTCCTGCTTGGAAAAGTAATTCTTTACCTCTTTCTCGTGCATCTTTATAGTTACCAAAAAATATCTTCATATCATTTTTTAAACTTAGAGATAAATTTTTAAGGGCTGGTATTTTCCTAAAATTAATTAGAGCCAAATAAACAAGAAGGTCTTCTTCACGCCTGCGTTGGCAATCACTGATTAGATTATCAGGAAAAAATGAATTGACTATAGAATAAGCCTTTTTCAATGAACCTATTCTAGATTTAATCTCTGTGCTAAGCGAGAACTCTTCCTCGGTAGGAATACGTCCTAATTCGCACATCCTATCTAAAAACTTCTCTAAAAGTTCTTTCTCTGAAGCATATTTCTCGATTAAGGTTAACGGTTCTCTACGCTTAAAGTGAATATGTTTAGTAATTTTATTCTGTAGAAACTCTTCTTTTAATGCTTCATCTCGAAAAACATAAAAAATTCCAGGTGCCGCAGGAAAAGCCTCCTGATTTAAAGTAGAGATAATAAAATCTTTTAACTCTGCCTGTTCATATAGCTTTTGGAATGTTCCTCTAGAAGTAACATATCCATCACCGTGCATTCTGAAATTAGTTGCTAGATTAGATTTCACATCTAACATCGCTGAAACTACTAGGACTTTAGAAGATAATTGAAACGCCTCGCTTAAGACACTTACTCTATCCTGAACTTTCTCAATAACATTAATCACATAGCCTAAATTAACAACTTCAGCTGCGACCTTTTCAGAATCCTGCCTGTGAGCTGGATCCCAACCTGAACACTCGAAATTCATTGACTCTAGGATATTGAGATCATCTCCTAAACCACAGCCATAGTCAAATAAAGAAAAATTCTGCCTCAGAAGACCATCTTGCAATGCGAGTTTCAGTGGTCTAGAGAGTTCAAAGCGGCGAATAGCAGTTTTGTGGGGGGATATGGAAGACATATACGATCAATGAGAACCCTCTACTCTCTGAAACATTGCTTTTAAATTATCTTTAAATTTAAGAAATCTTTGTTCGAGAAGTTTTTGCAATTTATCATGATTCATACTCTCAAAATCTTCACGGCAACGCCACTGGTCAGGAATCAAATGACTGTTTAAGGTAATATTATCTAAAAATGAAGAATATGAATCAAAAGAATCACCCCCAATATCTTGATTAGATTTTTTACGCAAGATAGTGATATTAAAAATACTATTAATCAAATGCTTTTTATTCTTTCTCAATGTATCCGAATTTTCAGAAGTACATTTTGAATAATATTTAATTGGAATAACATGATGCTCATTAAAGATATCTTCATTTGCCTTTTTCTTACGACTTTTATCAAACGGGTCTTTCTCTCTATATGCAAATAATGTTTCTCTTTCTGAACCCATGTCCGAAGGATTATGACTTAATAAATACATTAAAAAAGATGTCCGCATTGCAGAATTTATTTCATTACGATTAATCACTTCTTTATCAAAATAATTTTGAACATTACAAAAAGTAGAATCCCATTCCTTGAAAGGGTTTTCTGAGCCTTCTATCCAATTGTAAAGATCTTTGGCATGCTCTACACAGCGCTGATTTTGATTTTCACGATACTGTCCAGAGAATAAAGCTTTCCAAAACCAATACTTAATTTTCTCTCTAGCAGGCTTAGACTTGAATGTTTCTTCTTTTCTCAAGAAAACATATGCAATAGGTATGATCATCAATTTATAAGGTAAAGCCATTTTTTTCCTTAAGCCACACTCTAAATGAAGAAAAGCATAAGCCTTCATCAATACCTCTATTGCTTTCTTAAAATTATTATTAATTTGATATGATGTGAGTTTTAAATACTCAGATTGTTTTAATCTATCAAGGCTTATAAGTCCATCATTACTACTAACAATACAAAGTATTTTCAAAAACTGCTCTAAGAAGTCTGCACTAATTAACTCAATTGACTTTTGATTTGATTTTTCAATAATTGCTTTCAAACTTTTTGCATTAAATTTTTGTATATCAAAGTAAGAATCATGTAAATCAATTCCTTGATTTAAAACATCACAGATCTTATCAGTAAGTGACTTTTGATGATCTTCTAATGCTGCTTTAGCAACAATTAAATCATAATTTGTTAACCTAGTTCCTCCCATATTTAAAGATTGAAAAATATTAATACCTCTCTCTTTAAATAAACGACTTGGAATTTCAATATAGGGGATAGGAGTATGTAATTTCGATTTAAAAAACTCTATGATATCAGAAACCCATTTATCTTTATGTTCCTCTAATCCTTCTTTATCATCAGCGTCTATTCCAAATTCTGTACATAATTGAGGAGATTCTATAATCTCCAGCATCCTTGAATCAGCAATCTTTTTCAAGCAAATTTGTTGGATAGAGTCACCAGTACTCGCAAGATCAAACAGAGGCATTAAAGCTTGATTTGAATCAATATGATCACGTAATCTCTTTATAAATCTAGATCTATTAGCTTTAAATGTTATTGATTGATCCGGAATTTCATAACTTGGTTGCCACCATTCTAATCTATCGTGATCATTCACTGACTTATACTCCAACCAATCGTTGAGATCATTAGTTGAGTCAATTTCTTCAAAAGAACTTTTTTTAAACCTTAATTGATTATAACCAAATATATCTTTTTGAGAATCTCTTAAATACATTTTCACAAACCAACGATGCTTAAGGTCAGCAGAACTAATCTGTGAATTATCAAAATCATAATACTTACAAGACCATAAATCACAAAAAATAGAATACAGAGTTGATAATCTTTGTTGACCATCAATCAAATACTCACACTTCTCTTGTCCAACATCAGGCTTAATCGGACTTGTAAAACACAATGGTCGAACAGAAAATAAATCCTTATCTCCTATTCCAATTAAAATAGAGCCGATTGGCAAATCAAATATAAATGAAGCGAGAAGGTCTCTTTGCTTATCAACACTCCAAACAAACCCTCGTTGAAAGTTCGGCAAAAGCATTGCCGCATTATTATTTTTCTCAAAGAACTCAGTTAAAGTTCTTGTCTTAAATTCAATTTTATCACTCATAACCCTCTCCTATAAACTACATATCTGACACGGTAAAGTATCATCCTCAGCATCTAAACTATCAGCAAAGACTTCAGATAGTGGCTTGTTTTTATTTAAAGCTTTTTCCTTTTCTAACTGTTCATAATGTTTTCGCTTAATCTCTAAAACTCTTTCAGGATAAGCTAATTCATCTAAGCTCTCATCAGTCATCCACGTAAAACGCTTACCTGTAATCTCATCAAATTTTTCATAAGACTTAGCTTTTTCAAAAAGATCTGGATGCCTCTCTAACAAACCAACCCATTCCATTTTTCTTTGATAAAAGCAAAAATAGCATCCAGAGCGAGTTCTCCATTCATAATAACTAGGCAATCCTAGACCAGAGTGTTCTAGGATTTTCATAACACCCTCTTTATCTATACCATCATCCTTAAAGGGAAATACACTCTGAATATTCCCTCTAGGACTCTGATATCCTTTTCTCGTATCCTCATCTGCACGAATACCTACATAGCTAATCGCTTGATCATCACCCACGAAATCCTCTAAGGGGGCTAATTTCAGCTGAATAGTACACCATCTCATTCTTTGAGAAGGTAGGAAATTACCATTTCTCTGTAACCACCAATCAAAATTCTTAACAGGATTAAGACGTATAATAGGCTTACCAAGATATTTTTCTAATTTAGCTAAATACTCATAAGTTTCTTCTAGCTCTGCACCAGTATCACAGAAAAAATATTCCATATTAGAAACCTTATCTCGTAGATAAACAGCTAATGCACTACTGTCCTTCCCACCAGAAATTCCTAATATATGCCTCACCTTTTTTTCTTCTGTCATGTCTATTTTGAATTAGCTTCAGCTTTTGCTGAATTGTAACTCTTAATATATTTTACAGAACATTCCTTTAAAGAGGCTAAAATTAAATCAATATCAGGATTTTCACTGCTATTTAGAATAAAATCATTGATACGAAGAGCTAATTCTTTAGCTTTTTCTTTTTTCTTTTTATCTAAATGAATGATTTTAAAAACCTCATGATCATTACTAGAAATAAAAGAAACTTGAGCTACCTCTTCATTTAAATTCTTTCTAGCACCTATTTCTAGAGCTATACGCTCATACTTTAAAATCCTAGCCTGCATTACGGCTAATTCTTTTTCATAATTTAATAGATCTTCATCTCTCCAATCAGCTGGGGGTTTACCGATAATCATAGTTCCGATAGACTCTAGCCAAGCCTTATAATCTAAAGCAAAATCTGCGATTCTAACTAGAAAACCCTTCAACATGGAATCTAAAGTAACATTCATAATGTTTTCTGCTCGCTCCATGATAAGAGTACGATCTTCACGAGTAAAATGATCAATACCAAAACAGTTATAAATATTAGATTCTATTCTGCTCATTAACTCTGTTTCTTTTCTTTGTAGCTGCTGTACAGCGATTCGCAGATCATCAACAAAAGCTAAAGCACTCTTATCATCTAGAGCACTAGCTTGATCTAAGAATGGTAAATACCCACAAGCTAAAGGTAAATCTTTATACAAAAGACTCGCTGGCTCTCTAGCTTCTAACAATACCTTTCTCACTGCCTTAGTCTTAGGTTCAAGTTCAGCAGTGGTTTTCACAAAGCTAGATAAATCAGCAGCAAAACCACAAAGCATTTTAACTATATGTAAAAGCTTTGGTTTAGATTTCATCATAGTTCTATGCTCTTCTTGGATAAAAGTTTCTATAATCTGATTAAAGACAATAGACTTAATACCAGAGATTTCACAGAATTGAATTTCATAATATTTAGGAGCTTTAGCCATAAGCTCAAAATCAGAATCTTTTACTTTAGCTAAAAAAGTTCCATGCGAAAAAACAGCGATCTCTCCCTGAAAAGTTTTATAGAACATTACTAAAACTAGCGGCAGCACAGCTTCTCGCAGACCAAAAGGTGGCTTTTTCAATTCAGCATATAATTCTAAAATCGAGACTTTCCTGTAACTATTCTTCGTTAGATAGTCCCTGAGGAAATTCCATAATGGCTGCCATGATTTTTCTAGCTTCTCCGCATCTCTCTGAAAAGAATAATTTAAATCAGCATCTCGCTTATATATCTGAGTTTCTAAACACAAAGAAACAAACATACAATATTCAGCAGGAAACCCTTCTATATTCAGGCGTTCCTTACCTTCATTTTCTAAAATTCCTCTAAGTAAGTTTGTTCTAGCAGCAGTAGACGTAGAAGATGTACGGAACCTATTAATTAATTCGTTTTTAATAACTGGTGATTCGTTAAATGTTTCATCGCAAATATCAGAAAGCCAATTAGAGAGGACTCTCTTAGAAATATTTTCTTTAATATTAGACTTAAAAAACCACTCTGCCTTAGCCCGAGACCCTGTATCCGTCGGGAAAAAGATTTGATCAGTCAAAAAGCGTATTTGATAATTAATTTCAGCTATACGAGACTCAATCTCTTTCAATGCAACTCTGTCACCTTGAAGTTCCTTCGTATTTTTCTTTATCCAATCTAATGCTAATAAATCAGTAAAGGAATCGACTAACAGTAATGCATGATCAGAAATGGCAACAATAGAAATAGTTTCATGACTAGATAAAGTCTTTATTTGCTCTTTGAGTTTTTTCAGATCTATATCGGTAGATGAGTTAGCTAATAAAAGTATCTGACCATCAGCATTTTCTAATTTCTGACTAAGCTTTGAAGCTAGCTTGTTAATATCTACGTATTCTACGTTGAAAAAGCGCAAAGTACCTTTCTGCAAAAAATGTCTTTTCGCCACTCTAGGTCTTAACTCTAATTGTTCATTCAATGACTTAGCAATGTCTAAACCTGCAAAAATATCCCTTCTTGCCTCAGTAATCTTTTCATCAATATCAATGTCACTACCTCCCCAAATAGCATAGGAAGAAGAATGCCTTCTGAAAACTAAGATAGATTTTGCTTGTAAAGTCTCTAAGCTCTCTTCTAATTGCTTACACTGATCTTCGGAGTCACAGTTCAAAGCACAAGCGAGTGTTTCTTGATTAATGGGAAATGGAAAACTATCTTTCAACAAGCTAAACATGCCAACTGTCTTAATTAATTTAACTTGAAACTCACAACTAAGCTTGCTTAATGCTTCGTCTATCTCAAGCCATTTTCGACTGTTAGCAGTAGTCATTAAAACACCTGCAAGGTTAGCGAGCAAGTAATCATAAAGATTATGCAAATTAAAAAATGGATATTCTGCCTCCGAGACTGACTTATTAACAAGAAATTCAGAAAAAGCAAAAGGCTCAGAAGAAGTAATAAAAGCAAATAAACTTCTTTCATTTTGAGCAAACTTATTTCTAAATAATGGAACTAAAGCCATTACGGAAAAAGGATGTAACGGGAAACAGTTTTTCAATGTTTTAATAAAAGAATTAGAATTACGAATACTATCATTAGCAAAGACTTTTAAATAATGTTCAAAAGTTTTTGATGTCAGGCTATCAATACTGTCTCTATTTTTTTTTCCTAAATTTGTAACTTGTATGGAAGAAGCTATTAATTTGTAAATTTGCTCACTAGAGTCAACGTAAGTGATATCTTCAAAACGACCCTGTATCTTAGACCATTCATTGCGAGTCTCAATAGCTAATTTGCCTACGTAGCGATCAAAAGATTGATGAAGAACTGTCACCAATATAAAAGGTATTTTTTTAGTTCTAGAAGCCATTTCAGCAAGCTTTTGTAAAATAAAAATATCTTTTGCAGAACTCAAACTAGCAGATTCCAGATTTTTACCCAACTCATCTATAACAATTAATAAGCCGCCATCAGGAACACTCTCAAGATCCTTAATAACCTTAGAGCAAAGTTTTAACACCTCATCATTACTTGGCTTGTAAGCCTCTACTTGAATTTTTTCTAATAGATTCTCAATCTGCTTACGTGTTGCAGAAAAGTTAGTAGTAGGAATAAGATCATTTAATCCATTTAATAATGCCTTTAAAATTGAATATTCCAAGCTTTCTCTACTTGCAGAAACCAAAGCTAAGCAATATCCATTAACTTTCGGCAATAACGCTTCAACTTCTTTATAAAGCTTCTTATCTGCCCTCTGTAAAACATTTCGAGCTCGTACAACTTCATCATTGTTCGGATCACCCAATAAGGTCTTTAAAAAGAGAATAAAAGCAGATTTACCAGAACCATAAGGGCCAATAATCGACCATGCCCTAGAGCCAAGCTCTATATCAAGGGCGGATAAAATTCTTTTCAGGGATGATAAGGAAGATTGAGTCGGAATATAATCATCAAAAAAAATATCCTGCTCAATCTGAACCGATTTGTGAAACCTTGTTTTCACTTTATATATTTCATTTAGCAAAATTGACTTCATTTGATTAATTAAACCTTATGTTTAGTATTATGAATAATAAGAGCTTAAAAAGCTATTCTTGTCTAGATTTCTTAATTTATAGAGCTGTCTCAGAGACGAAGTTTCATCAAACTTCAAGGCACCTTCTGTAATTTCTTCCAATCGGCTCAATTTATATGCTAACGCATCTTCATCAATTTTAAAAATCAAACCTGGTGAACCCGCCTTATAAACAATATCTTCAAAAGCTAGAACATTACTGTCAGGAAAATAATGTTCATGAAAATCCAGCAAAGCATAAACAAAAATTTCAATCGGAAGATTTAACTTCTCCGACCTTAAAAATCGATAGACCCCTCTAAGTGAACATTCTGAAATTAAATCTAGTTCAACTAATGGACAGTCAAGAGAATCTTCTATAGGAATCTTCTTGGAATGATGAGCATCTACATACGTTCTAATAAAAATATCTATATCCCTAGCAATAGTATTAGGACTTACTTTCATTGAATGATCTTCTGCAAAAGTAAGTATCTCACTTATCAGCTGCTCTTTAGTAAACTCAATTGAATTTAATTTATTAAAAGCATAATAAAAAGTAGTAGCGAACTCTATATTAGAAGTTAAACACCAATGCAATAACCACAAAGTTCCTTGATCTTCTAAGTAGGGATCCCAGCCATCATCAGCAAAAATACTCTTGCCTAAGTCAGATAAAATAAAACCTTCTGAGGTGTCTTTAATAATTCTAAAACTCTTTGCCCAATGACTAATTGAGCTAACCATATTTTTACCAACACCAAAAGTGGCAATAGCAGACTCGTCTCGGAAGATCAAAGGATTAGCAGCAACTGCATCACAAGCTTTTTTCAACCAAGAATAACGACAGACAAAAGTTTCATGCCCTGAGAAGCTCAAATGAGTCTTTTTCTTATTTACAAGCAAAGAAGATTGAGGCATGGTGGTGTCTCTACATTATAAACCAAAAACCCCCCGAAGCTCCTCATTCGACATCTCAGTAATCCAATTCTCCCCCACTGAAACGCTTAAATCAGCGAGCTGCTGCTTAGCTTTCAGCAAATCATTAATTTTCTCTTCGAAAGTCCCCATGCTAATTAATCTATGCACCATAACATTCTTTTTCTGCCCTATTCTAAAAGCTCTATCAGTCGCTTGGTTCTCTACAGCAGGATTCCACCAGAGATCATAATGGATAACATGATTCGCCGCAGTTAAATTTAAGCCTGTACCACCAGCTTTCAGTGAAATAATCATAATTTTTTTTGTATAACCATTCTGAAACTCTTCTACCATTGCATCTTTTCGTTTTCTATCTAAAGAGCCTTGATAGAAAAGAGCCTCTGAGCCTAGCTCTGACTGAATCATCTTGAGTAAAATATCTCCCATTTCAGTATACTGAGTAAAAATTAAAGCCTTCTCTCTACTAATTAATATTTCTCTAAGAATATCTATTAGCTTAATCGCTTTACCTGAAAGGTTAAAATCATAATCCTCTTGCTTAGTATAGTTACTAGGGTGATTACATAACTGTTTTAGAGAAGTTATTAGTTTAAATATTTTACCTTTCCGCTCTATGCCTTCACTAGCTGCTATCTGCTCTAAAGCACTATTCACGACGTTTTGATAAAGAGCAATCTGCTCTTTAGTTAAATAGACGAACTGCTCGTTTATAATCTTTTCTGGTAAATCTTGAATAATCGATTTATCTGTTTTTAGCCTTCTTAACAGAAAAGGAGAGGTCACTCTTTTTAATTGAGCGATTTTCTCTTGGTCACGGTATTTTTCTATAGGAATAGAGTATTCATTAGTGAAATCCTTTATAGATCTTAAATAGTGAGGATTAATAAAATCGAAAATACTCCACAGTTCTGAAAGGTTATTCTCGACTGGCGTTCCACTCATAGCTATATAGTTTTTTGCCTTTAAAGCTTTAATAGCCTTAGCTTGCTTCGTTTCATGATTCTTAATATTCTGTGCTTCATCGATGATTAGAAGATTCCATTCTCGCTCAGAGAATTTAGCGATATCCTGCCTTAAAATGCCATATGAGGTAATAACTAAATCCGTTCCTTCATAATCAAGATTTCTTTTAGAGCCATGATGAACAGCGACTTTTAAATCTGGAGTGAATTTACTAGATTCTTTAAACCAGTTACCTATAAGTGAAGTAGGACAGATCACCAAAGAAGGAGGCTGTTTATCAGTGGTCTCATTAGTACTGTGAGACTGCTCACAAGCTGCACGCTCCGCATTTTCCTGACGAATCTTTAATAATAGCGTAAGCACCTGTAAGGTTTTCCCTAAGCCCATATCATCAGCGAGACACGAACCTAATCGATTCTGGTAATTAATATAAAGCCATTCAAAACCCCTTTCCTGATAGGGTCTTAAAGTTGCCTCTAAGTTTTTCGGTAAACTTATCTCAGTTTCAGTCTTATTAATAGATTTAATGAGATTATCAATAACCGCATCAGAAGAGAAATCCAGACCATTAACCTTACCAGCTAAACCATAATGCAAAGCATCTAAAACCGTTTCTATCTGCGGTAAGGCTTCCAAGGCACGTTTGAAAAGTGAGGCTATCTCTTTAGGATTAAACATCACATAATCGTTATTAAACTTTACTAATCCAGACGAGCTTTTAACTAGTTTTTTAAATTCACTTAAACTTATTTTCGAATCACCTAAAGCTATTTCATAAGAAAAACTTAAGGCTTGCTCGATAAGAAAAGCGTTACTAGACTGAGAAGACGAGGAATTCACTTTAACAGTAAGCTTCGGCTTTAAAATCTTCTGTAAAGCTCTAGGCACAAGGATATTTACTCCCAGCACACTTAAAATATTTTTTGCATTAGCTAATAGCGAACTTACTTGATTAATATTTAAAGTCGGCGCAGCTTTACCTTCAGTAGCTAAGACCTGCTTAATTTCAGGGACATAGTCCTGAATCAAATTTAACTGTCTATAGACACTAGGACACTGCTCTCGAACTCTCACCGTAAAGCTTTCTAAAGAAACTATTTCATTCGGGAATTTACTATTATTTACTACGTCTACATGAAGCTTAAAACTCGCCTCTAGGCACTGCTGATGTATCGCTTCTTCTGCATTTTTGTCATCTTCATGAGCATCTTTGCATTCTATCTGTTTAATATCAGCGACATGCTCCTCTAAACGAATCAGGGGCTTGATTTCATCACCTTGAATATAAAACCTAGCCAGCCAATTACTAAGGCTTTTAGCCACTGCCTCGTCTGCATAGCTGCTTGGTATAAATTCTGCATTAGTTAAAAAAGCTGTCTTTAAAGGAGTCATCCCTAACACTTTTAAATTTCGGGTTAATTTCTTTAATAAAACAGTAACTAAAAATGACAGAAGCTCATTCATCAAACAGCTTTTCAGAAAATCGCTTGATCCTTCAGCGTCATTATTTGGCTGAGAGTTTTTAATTAAATCCTCAGGGTAAAGAGTTTTCAAAAAGCTTAAACGCTGTGAGAGTGAGGCATTATTGAATATAGGGATATATCTAATGTGAAAAACCTGTTCATTTTTAAAAAGCAATTCAGGAGAATATAAGCCTAGCTTAATAATATAAATAGCCGTCTGTATTAATAAAAGCGTAAAAGCCAATCTAGGAGAGATTAAATTCAGATCCTGATTCAAAGAACATTTAAGTAAATCCCTTACATCGACCGAGAAGTCAAATAAACTCTCATAGCTAGTGGCTTTTGCATTAAAGCTAATCTCTAAATCATCAAACTGTTGCCAGTCTCTAATTTTTGCTTTTTTATCCCCATCTGCCTTATTTTTATGGACTGGTTTATAAAGAGTATCTGCTTTTAAAGCTGCTGAATTATATAAGTCTCGTAAAAAAAATTTAAAATTCGAAGCAGTATCGAAAGAAGGATTATCAGAGAGAAGGCTTAGCCAGAGACGGCTGTCAAACTCTAGACTATTTAAAGGCTGATTATAATCTCTTTGAGGCCGCTGCACATCGGCAACACTGCCTTCTTCTAAAATATTTTCAATAAGACTCGCTAAAGTCCTTTTCTCCGCCTGAGATTCAGAATCTAAAAAGCTCTCTGGAACCCCTCTTAACTTTAATAGGAGTGAAGGATCTTTATCTAACTCACTTCCGATCATATAGAACAGCTCAGACTGATGCACGCAGGGACTTATAGGTGCTGGGCAGTTGCATTTAGATTTAATATCCTCCCAGGAAATTGGGAATAAATTTATGCCATTTTCTAGTAATTCAGTATTTAAGATAGTCGGTAACTTACCTAAGGCTAAATCCCCGTGTATTAAAGAGCTTGAGGCTAGAATTTCAGCAAGAATTTTTAAATCCTGTTCTGTAAATGCTTCTAAAGCAAGTTCAGCGATGTAACTGGAGTTACGATTCTCTAATATCTTAGCTATAATTTTTCCATTTTGATATTTAAAATCAGTGATCTTAAATGGATTTGAATAACTTTCATCATCGTTAACCCTGTCTTCATTTAGGTTTTCGATAACACTTAACCACTCACGCCCCCACCAGGACTTAGAGCGAGTCTTGTTATTTTGGCGTTTTTCTAAATAAGCCATGAGAAAATTATACTCTAAGCTTATTTCAGATTCCTAAATAGCAAAAAGCTTCTTCAAGTCCTTACCAGACAGTCGATTTATGTTTTAAATAAAATCTACCGTGATTATTTAATGAAATCCAAAAAAGTATCTTTAGTAATTAACTGGTAGGCTGCCTTATAGGTCTCCACCCAGGACTTGGGTGCCGCTACTTTAGTTTTAGAATATTTAAACTCGTAACCATAAAGCTCAGCATCTCTTTCTTCGACATAATCTAACTCAGCACCAGTATAAGTTCGCCAAAAATAACTATTTGCATATATTTTTTTATATGAATTAAACTTAAACCTTTCTGCCATCAAAAAATTTTCAAAAAGCTTACCTAAATCATCTCTATCTTTCATGGGCTTAAGGTTATCTATTAAAATATTTCTAATTCCCAAATCATAGAAATAAATCTTATCCATTTTCGTAACTTCTTTACGTAGATTATTACTAAAGCCAGAAAGACGAAACAGAACAAAAGCCTTTTCTAGAAGAGAGATGTAACTATTTACAGTGTCTTTAGACATAGAAAGCTGCTGCCCTAATTCACTCAATGAAACCTCTGAACCTATTTGAAAAGCCAAAAGCTTTAACAAATCTCTCAACCGATTAGCATGCCTTATATCAGTTAATTCAAAAATATCTTTATACAAATAAGCCTCAGCAAGCTCATTTAAATAGTCTCTTCTTTCGAGGTCAGTCTCATAATGAAAAATTTCAGGATATGAACCAAACCTCAGTCTTTCTTCCAAAGAATCCATCAATTCAAAATCTGAATATTTTTTCCCCAATTCTAAAAATGAAATTGGAAACAGCTTATAAGTTATAGTTCTACCCGTAAGCGGTTCTTTGACTTTATTTGCAAGTTCAAATGCAGAAGAGCCCGTAACAATAATTTTTAAATCTTTAAAATTATCTATTAAAATCTTTAAATTAATACCAATGTTCTCTACTCTCTGAGCTTCATCTATAAAAAGAAGTTCATATCCCTTGACCAGAGAAGTAAGTTTTTTTAAATCTTGACTCGCCAAGACTTCTCTATATTTCACTTCATCAGCATTGATTTTTAAAACTTTTAGAGATAGTTTAGCTAAAATCTCGTCTACTAGAGTGCTTTTACCCACCTGCCTTCCGCCATAAAGAATGATAATCTTATTTTTCTTAGACTTAGATTTAGAACTAAAATAATCTAAAATATCTTTTTTTATATATCGAGGTATTTTCATTAAAAGCCTATCCCTGAATCTTAAAGCTAACATAAAGAAATATACCACGTATTAGCGGAATTCGCGTTAATTGGGGTAATGTATTAGCGGAATTAACGCAAATTCCACTAGTATGATAGTGGAATTAACGCAAATTCGACTAAATCGCAAAAAGCTGCTTCAAATCCTTATCAGACATCTCACTGATCCAGTTTTCACCAGTAGAAACGGTTAAATTAACTAGCTCTTGCTTACTTTTGATAATGTCATTTATCTTTTCTTCAAAAGTTCCAAGACTAATAAAACGATGTACGAAAACGTTTTTTGTTTGCCCTATTCTAAAAGCCCTATCAGTAGCTTGATTCTCAACAGCTGGATTCCACCAGAGATCATAATGAATAACGTGATTCGCCGCGGTTAAGTTAAGTCCAGTACCACCAGCTTTCAATGAAATAATGATAATTTTATTTTCTGGCTTAGTCTGAAAATCTTCCACCATCTGGTCTCTTTTTTTTCTACTAATTCCACCATGAAAGAAAAGAGCCTGCTCTGAGAGCTCTTTAGATATCATCTCCTGCAATATATCGCCCATTTCACTATACTGCGTAAATATAATGATCTTTTCTTTATTAATAAGAATTTCACGCAATAGAGAAATTAATTTAGTCGCTTTACCAGAGAGATTTGGATCGTAATCTTTCTGCTTAGTATAATTACTAGGATGGTTACAAAGCTGCTTTAAGTTAGTAATTAATTTAAATATCAGCCCTTTTCGTTCTATGCCTTCGCTGGACTCTATTGCAGCCATATTTGCCTCTACTATATTTTGATAAATAGCAGTCTGTTCCTTAGATAAATAATTAAACTCATCTATAACTACCTTCTCTGGCAGATCTTTAATAATAGTTTTATCAGTTTTCAATCTTCGCAAAAGAAAAGGTGAGCTTACATTTTTCAACTTCTCTGCGACCTCGACTTCTCTATATCTTTCAATCGGAATAGCAAAATTATCATTAAACTCTCTAAGAGACTTCATATAACCAGGATTAATAAAATCAAAAATACTCCACAATTCTGAAAGCCTGTTCTCTACTGGAGTTCCACTCATAGCAATAAAATTCTTAGCCTTTAAAGATTTAATCGCTTTTGTCTGCTGGGTTTCAGTGTTTTTAATATTCTGTGCCTCATCTATAATAAATAAATTCCAGTCATGCTTATTAAATTTTTTAAGATCACGACGCAGAATACCATAAGAACTAATTACTATATCAGTACCTTTGGTCTTCAAACTACGTTCAGCACCATGATACACAGAGACTCTTAGACTTGGAGCGAATTTAGCACACTCTTTAACCCAGTTTCCAATCAGGGTAGTAGGGCAAACCACTAACGATGGTGTATCAGAAGATTTAGCACTATGAACTTTTAGAAGCAGGGTGATCACCTGTAAAGTTTTACCTAAACCCATATCATCTGCAATACAAGAACCAAGATTTTTTTTTAAATTAGAGTAAAGCCACTTGAAGCCCCGTTCCTGATAAGGTCTTAGCTGAGCATTTAAATTAGAAGGTATGCTTACTTTTTCTGTTTTAGTAAGCATTTTTATAAAACTGTCTAAATCCTTACTGGTATTGATTTCTATACCATTAATCTCTCTTGCTAGTCCGTAATGTAATACATCTATCGCCCTAGTAATTTCAGGAAGCGGCTTCTTAGCCTGATTCAGTAGAGAATCTATCTCACTTGGGTCAAGCATTACATACTCATCGTTAAATTTAACAAGATTTGTTGTGGATTTAACGAGTTTTCTGAATTCAGCTAGGCTGATTTTCGTGTCACCGAGAGAGATTTCGTAAGAAAATTTTAATAGATTTTCCATACTAAGGTTAGAGAGAGTATTAGAACTCTTGCCTTTTGCTGATACCGAAAGGCGCGGTTTAAGAATTTTCTGTAAAGCCTTAGGTAGTATAAATTGGATACCAAGAAGTTCAAGAACAAACCTTGACTTAGAAAGTAACTCAGCTACTCTATTTAAATCTATACGAGGCAAAGCCTCTCCCTTAGAATTAATGATTTGATTTAACTCTGGAATATATTCGGCAGCGATAGCTAACTGCCGATTTACACTATTTATTATTTCTTCCTTAGTCTCAGAATAATGTTGTGGCTTTGGATTAAAATGTAAATCACGTAAACTCAGCATAGAGACTAAAGGTTGTGCTCGATTAAAGACTTCTACATCTAAATAGAGTTCGTTTTCTGATTCATCTTCGATACGAATCAGTGGACTAATATTAGCTTTCTGGATAGATAACTTCGACAGCCAATTCAGGAGTGCTTTACCAGTGTTTTTCTCAGAGAAACTACTCGGCACATATTGATAATCAAAAATAAAGGCGGAAGCTATCTTACTAGAATAAATAGAGCGTACATTAATCAAGGAATTATGCAGTAAGTTTGTAATAAAAAAACTTAAAAGCTCTTCGAGAACATCCTTATTAAACGGTTTACCCTCAAGCTTAATTAAGTCATCTGGAAATATTTCTCGTAAAACCTTCAGGCGAGCTTTTAAATTATCGTCGATTAATAAGGGTACATATCTGACGGTAAAAGAATCCTCAGCACCAAAGACTAAGTCTGGTATAAATAAGCCCGCTTTAATAACCTCCACGGCAGTTTGAACCAATAAAAGTAAAAATGCTTTCCTAGGAGCTAATTCATTTAAATCAGTATTTAAAGAGAAATCTAGAAACTCTTTATAGGACTGTTGATCATAATTCAAGACAGAAAAAACATCTTCAAACCCGTCCTCCATACGTGACACAATAAAAAAATACAAGTATGAATTTGCTTGGGTATTTAAATTAATCTTATAATCAGCTTTCAGTGTCTCTTTCTCTGTATCGAAATCCTCAGAGAAAAGATTATTAATATTAATAGCTGCTTGTGCATAAAAGCTTTCAAGAAAATTTTTAAAATCAAAGCTCTGCTCAAAAGAAGGATTCGCTGTTAATAAAGATAGTAATTTACTAATTTTAAACTCTAGGCTAGGAAAATTCTGATTATAGTTTTTTTCAGCATTAAGCTCTAAATCAGGTGCTGAGAGGACTTTAGAAACTAGACTCTTTAAGGTTTTTCCATCATCGATCTTAATATCCTGTCTCTTAAAAAAACTTTCTGGTAGTCCACGCAGCCTTAAAAGCATGAGTGGATCTTTATCTAATTCATTTGCCATCATATAAAATACAGCCGCCTGATGTTTACAGGGATCACCATAATCAGGACAGTCACATCTAGCCCGAATTTCAAGCCAAGTACTTGGTAAAAGGCGAATACCGCGTGATTCTGTCAATCGCTGTAAATCAGCAGAAAGCTTGCCTAGAGATAGATCTACAGCGATAAGCGGGTTTTCCTCTAATATCGTTTCAATTAAACCAATCGCCGATTCTTTTAATTTATTTAATTCTATTTCTACCCTGTAAAACGGTCTGTAATTACCTGCTACCTTTGCAAGAATTTTTTCTTTTTCGTATTTAATGCTTAAAACCTTACCAGTATTAGCATAGGTCTTACCGCGCTTAAGACGTTCGCCGCCTAGGCGTTCCATCGACTCTATCCATGCTGCTCCCCACCATGAAGTACCATAGTGTTTTTTAGATCTTTTAGGAGGAGTAACCAAAGACATGTGCCTATTATAAACAATTTTCTAGAATCTAAGAAATTAGAATTCTATTAGCTAAATATAGAGACCTTAAGCAGAAAAATTCTCAAGCTTATCTTTTAATTTAGCGGCATTAGGTAAAATCCTGTTTAGAAGCAGAAAAAAATCTTTACTATGATTATGATGCACTAGGTGACAGAGTTCATGAAAAATTACGTATTCGATACATTCAGGCGGGGCTTTAATTAATTCTAGATTTAAAGTTAAATTAGCCTTTAAAGAAAGTGATCCCCAGCGAGTTTTCATCTTGCGTACAAAAAGCTCAGGAAACTCCACTTTTTTTAATGAGACATAATGACGGCGGAATTTTTTAAAGGAATCTAATAAAATTCTAGAAAAATATTTTTCTGCTTGACCGCGATACCAAGACTCTAAAGTCTGAGAAATGACTTCTTGAGATAAATCATCTGAGTAGACATGGAGGTAAGTACCAGCTTTAATCAGTTTCGGGCTAGCATCATCTAATTTATGTAACTTAAGCCTATACTGCTTTCCTAGATAGAGGTGTGACTCTCCACTGATATATTTCTTTTCAGTAAAGAAACTGCGAGGTTTAGCGAAAAAATCTAATTGAGCCTTAATCCAGCCTTTTCGCTTTTTTAACTTTTCCTCTATTAATGAAGCTTCTGTTCCATAAGGTGCTGTTACCAATATGCTTAAATCTGCTAATACAGCGATACTAAGCGTTTTACGTTTAGTGAACCTTAGCTTTAGGTACTGCTTGCCAACTGCAATTTCTGCGTTTAGGTCTTTCACTAATTAGCTTCTCCTATATTTAGCTATCTGCATAACTTTATCTATAATCTCATCCATATCATCAGTAGAGAGCTGAAGCCGATGAATAGCTTTAATTTCATCATAGAAAAAATCATCCATTAAATTCATTACTTTTTTTACAGCATTTTCATCATTCCAAAAATCTACTTTCTGTTCTAAATCAAGTATCTGAATAAATTTTAAAGCAGTTAAAACGGTAAGCTCATTTAGCTTAACTGTTTTAGAAGCTTCACTTGGTTCATTTTGGCAGTTTACCCGAACTTCAATTTCTGCGTTTTCGTCGTCCTCAAGATACCTACTGTAAAAGGGTTTTATCGCTGAATAATAAGCAGCGGCTTCATCGTTATTACTGATTTCAGCTGGTATATCCTCTCTTTTTTTATGAGTGATTTTATTATTTCTCACATCAATCATTTCCTGTAAATATTCAACATCACTTATCTGCTTATTTCTAAACTCCTCTATAGTCTTCTGTATCCTTTCAGATAAAGACTGGTAATAGACTGGGTCTTCTAATGCGAGCTTCTCCACGATTTCCTTTTTCATAGCACTAGCTAACTCATCTGCTTTAGCAGCGACACTTAAATTAGCATAATGCCCTTTACCTGATTTGAGCTGATTAAAAGACTCTTCACTAAAAATATTAACGGGCTGATTTAAAGG
>JBMOEX010000028.1:0-23473 GCA_049314535.1 Vampirovibriophyceae bacterium
CGCAGTGCACTAGGTGTGCATGAGGATCATGAGGACGACGAAAACGCAGAAATTGAAGTTTGCGAGCAGTCCCTTTGAGACGCCTGCACAACGTATAAGTTCAAGGCAGAGGAGGATGAGTAACCGCAGTGTACGGGTATGTACATGAGGATTACGAAGACGACGATAACGCAGAAATTATAGTTGTGCAGGCGTCTCACTTGGCTTGTAAGATGAGTTTGATCTTAAGTACCTGATTCACTAGCTCTTTAACTATTCTAAAAATAGAAACCTTCAAAGCAAGTGGATCTAAGATGCCAAGCTGATCATAGTTGCATATTTCCCCTGTATCCAAATCAATACCATCTTTATTGCTAGCACTGAAATTTATACTTTCTAGTTTAGCCTTAGGGTCGTAACCAGCATTTTTTACAATTTGTTTAAATAGCGCAGGAAGTGCATCAGTAATGATGTTAAAGCCCGTCATAATATCTTTGCCGAAGGCAAGAGAGTCTTGTGATTTTCTAAGTCTTTCGATGAGGTTAATTTCAGCTACCCCGCCACCAAGCACGTAACCAGATTCTAAGCATTTTTTAAAGGCATTTGCTGCATCAATGGCTATGCGTTTCTTTTCGGCTAAAGCACTTTCTAATTCTGCTGATAACAGTAGGGTGGCTTCTTGTGCTTGAGTTCCTTTGATAAATACTCCTATTGGACTTGAACTTCTTTGGATATATTCTAAAGTGCCACTGAGTGCTTTTATTGTAGAGGCTTCTGTGTTGAGAAGCTTTTGTCTACTAGCTTTGCTCGCACCACTAATGCGAATTAATGCATTAATATCGATTTGTCTTAAGTTACTTAAAACAAATATTCCTTCTTTAATGAAGAATTCTTCGATTTTAGGCATAATGCTACCACTCAAAAAAATAGCCTTAATGCCTAAATGTGTTATTTTATCTGCCATGCTGAGAAGTTTGTCTATACTTTCATCTAAGCGTGTTACACCTGTATCAGTGCTGATTACTTCACTAGATAAGGCTTCAGGTTCTAATGGACCTTCTATAATTAAACATTTGCAGTCATAGAAATCATTATCATAGTGATAGTGAGCTCTTTTATTAATGAAATAGGAATTAAAAATTTCAGATTCCCTGCGTGAGCAGCTGTGTATCGCGGAACTAAAGTCAAATTTAGTGATTAAATATTCAAAGCTGTTTTTTTCGGAGATATATGTCGCAAGTTTAATTAGAAGGTCGGTTAATTCCTTATCCCCTCTTGCCGAAATTAATGTTGCGGAGCGTAATCTAGGATCATCTATTTGTTGAACAGGCGTGGAGTGCCTTTCAAGTAATTCTATTGTTTTATCAATAGCCATGGAAATCCCTTTAATGAGAGGGATTGCTGGATGTCCATTTTTAATTTTTTCTAAAGCAAGGTTTAAAATTTCACTAGCAAATATAACCACGCTAGTGGTGCCATCTCCGATTTGTCTTTCCTGTGCTTTGGCGATTTCGATTAAAAGCTTCCCTGCGGGGTGCTGGACTTGGATAGCTGAAAGTATGGCTACGCCATCATTAGTACATTGAAAATCACCATACTGGTCGACTAGCATGACATCTAAGCCTTTAGGTCCAACGGTGTGACGAACGGTATCTGCGACGGAGTTGATTGCAGATATATTTATTTCAAGTGTTTGAATGTGGCTTACAGAGTCTTCCATAGCTATCATTATAGGATATTCCCGATTAGCATTATCAGTGACGAAAGACAGAGTCGCTAGTTATTAGTATTTTTTTCATTCTGGAATTCTTTCGGGTAGAGGCAGGCTCATTAAGGGTTTTTGTTTGTCAATTTTATTTTTAAATAAACTAAGTTGATTTTGAAAATAGTCTAAATGATATTCTTGATTTACTGATATTTTTTGATCCCAAAGTTTCCATGGAGCTTGATTCGACTCCCAGAGTTTTTCTAGTTCTAATTTATCTCTGAGGGTATCCATTGGTAACCAGAATCCTGGGTGCTTAAATGCTGATAGTTGATTACTTAGTGCAAGATATTCTAGAGGTTCTCTCTCCCAAATACAGGAGTCTCTTTCAATTAAATTTAATACTGTCGGTTCTAAGACAAAAAAACCACCATTGATCCAACCACTGTCTGTGTCTATTGGTTTTTCTTGAAAACCTTTTACGGAGTTATTTTCACCTAACTGTAAAGCACCAAATCTTTGAGGAGGGCAGACTCCTGTTAATGTTGCAAGTTTACCCGAATTTTGATGAAATTTAATTAATTCACTTAGGTTAACATCGGAAACGCCATCACCATAAGTCATACAAAATGTTTCATTCTTAATGTGTTCCTGGACTCTTTTTAGGCGTCCACCAGTCATGGTATTTTCACCAGTATCTACGATTGTAACTTTCCAAGGTTCACAGCTATTATGGTGTATCTGCATCTGATTTGTAGACATATCAAAGCTTATGTCTGACTGGTGTAGAAAATAGTTTGCAAAATATTCTTTGATTATGTAACTCTTGTATCCAGCACAAATTATAAAATCATTTATTCCATAATAAGAATAGATTTTCATAATATGCCAAAGAATTGGCTTACCACCAATTTCTATCATTGGTTTGGGGCGGAGATAAGATTCTTCCGTTATTCTTGTACCTAGACCACCGGCTAATATAACTGCTTTCATAAGTTTCGATATCCTTATTAGTACTTATTAACCAATATTAAGGGTTAAGTATTAGGTAAATTAGATGATATGTTGAATTATCTATAGGTTATTCTATCTGATTTTTGCTTGTTAAATATTGCTCCCAAATATTCTTAATCTCTTCAGCAAAATCATTTGAGAAGCTTTCCATATTTGTAGCAGGTGAATTTAGATATTTTTCTCGGATAGTTTCTTTATAGTAGATTATTTGCTCTGGTGATCTTGCAAGATTCACTATTTTATTAATATAATCTTGCCTGTCTTTAGCAATTAATTCAGGTAAATTTGCACTCATTAATATATCTGCAGACATTCTACTTGCCCATCTATCCCCTTCAATGGCTATTAATGGAACACTCATCATAAGAGTTTCGTGTGTCGTAGTTCCTCCATTAAAGGGAAATGTATCTAATGCTATATCTATTTTGCTGAATCTCAGGAGATGTGAAGCCTTGTTTTCTGGCAGCTCAAATTCGAGTCTAGATTCGTCTATTCCAAGTTTTTTAAAGCTGTTAATGAGCTCTATCTTGTAATCGGGATCTACTAATGAAAAGTTACTGATTAATATGTGACTTTCTGGAACTGATTTTAATATCTCTGACCATGTCTCCATTACAGTAGCATTGATTTTATTAGAGTTATTGAATGACCCAAATATGATTTTGCCGTCGTTTCTGGCAAGTGAGCGGTTTACATATAGATTTTCATAGTCATTTGCAGGGTAGGCACCAGCGAATGATAGATAGCAGATTTTTTCTGTATAAAAACGCTCTTCCCCTTTTCGTATAAGAAACTTATCTGCGATCAGATAGTCAATTTCCTTAACTCCAGTAGTACCAACTTGACCAAGCCAAGTTATCTGTATTGGAGCTGGCTTTAGTCCAAAGGTTTTAAGTCGATTTAAGGCTGTGTGACCAGATAGATCAATTAATACATGTATCCTATCGTTGAAAATTTTTTCGGCGAGCTGAGTATCAGTAAGTTGGGTGATATAAGTAAAAGAATTGCAGAGGGAAACAAGTGATTCTGCAAAGGGATTTTCTTCGTTGTTAACATAGCAGTGAACTTCAAATTTTTCTTTAGGAAAATATTTTAATAAACTACTTACCCAAAAGAAAACAGGGTGCTCCTTAAAATCTCCAGAGACGAAGCCGACACGGATAATTTTTTTTTCTTTATACTCATCTTGATATTTAGAAAATTCAAAATTTCCCCCAGCTGTTTTAACAAAAGGTTGAATGATATTTTTATGGTATTCATTTGCAATTGCAAGTATTTCTTCTTGTGACATTGTTGAACTATAATGCGAGTTCATTATCCGATTATCGTGAGCTGCAAGATTGTGAGGGTTTTTCTCTAGGATTTGGTTTAAGAATGCTAGACATTCGTCAGTCATCCCAGATTCATGTTTCTTTTGGCTTTGGTGGAAATAGCTCCACTCATCATCTGGAAATTTTTTGACCAGTTCTTCGGTTAATTGTTGATACAGTTTTTTATTACCTAAATTTCTTGCTGCACAAATTGCAAGAAAATATGGCAGTGAGCCAAGGTGGGTATTTTTGATTGCAGGTGCTATATATTTTTCAATATCTGGATTAATGCTCTTACAATGTACTCTTAGAAAGAATAGATTTAATTCAGGACAACTGGGGTTTAGTTCGAAAGCCTTTTCATAGAACTTAATGCCAAGGCTGTCATCCTTGGTTGATTTTAGGTGGAAAGTTCCTATTGCTTTGCAAGCCCATTCTAATTGATTTGGTGGTAAGCCTGTTTTTACAAGGAAATCATTGAAATAATTTTTGAGACAGGATATGTCTAATTCTAGTTTTATGAGGCATTTGAGCTGACCATAGACTAGCAAGAGATCATCGTCAGAAGTTTTAAGTAAGTTTTCAAAGATGCGAATTGCTTCATAATATTTTTCAAATCCTAGATATAAAAAGGCAAGCTCTTTTGAGAGGGGGGCTGTTTTTTCTAATTCATTAATTCTTTTATATTTTCCCAAAATAGTTAATACTAAACTATTATGGTGATTAGATTCAATCGAATGAAGTGAAATCTCTTCTAAGTTCCTGAGAATGACTAAGGCAAGATTTAATTCATTATCATCTATGAGATTTTCCGCTAGGGTTAAACATTGACTTACAGTATCTTGCGTGTCTAGTTCTGTTTTATTCATTTCTTTGCCCTACTGTCCATTGTTTGCCACGATTAGGCTGAAAGTGAATCGATTAAAAGGATAATCAATCTAGACCATTTGGCTGTAATCCGTAATAACGAAGAGTGTTTGATATAGCTTCATCGAGATTGAATTTCAAATCTAAAGACAATTCTTTTTTAGCTTTGGATGTATCTGGGAGGTAAACTTTATTTGCAGTGGGACTAGTAACCTCGCGCTTGATGATTACTGGGTATCGACTGCTATATTCTACTCCTTTAGGTAAGTTCTGGAATTTCTCGTTAACTATAGAAGAAATCTTTTCTGCAAAATCTTTAATACTAATAGCCTCATCTGAACCTACATTGTAAGCCTCTCCAGGTCTGCCTTCTATTAAGACTTTAATTAGCCAGATAGCTAGGTCGTAACTGTGCATAAAGCTACGAATGTCTGAGCCATCACCGTTAATTATTAATGGCTCTTTTCTGGAGATATTAGTAAAAAAAGTAGAACCTGCTAAGCGAATACCAAGTGGTAAATATGGTCCGATAAAAGTAAAACATCGTGCAATGCAGAAGTTTTCGAATTCTGCATTTTTTAAATTATCAAAAAAATATTTCTCTGATAATCTTTTACCTAATGTGTAAACATCGGTATCCATCGGAATAAATAAATCAGCACTCCAGTCATCCTCTGAGAAAATGGTTTTCTGATTTATCCCACGATAAACTGCTCCAGAGCTAATATATAAGCACTTTATATCTGGTTTGAGTTTTAAAATTTCTAATATTTGTTTAGTACCATTAACTATGCTGCCAAAATAAAGCGAGGGATTGCTTTCGAATATATTAATATCTTTTTCTTTTATTGAGGAGGTTGCAGCATGGATTGCGTAATCTATGCTTGAGATTTTCTTTTTGATATCATTTAGATTATTATTTTCTGAAAAATCAACATAATGGAAGTCAATCTCTGAAGCATTTTTTGCTAAATGAAATTCATTTTGAAAATTTAGTGAATCTCGAGTTAGTAAAATTAATTTAAGATTTAAATTTAGGATTCGATTAGCGTTTAATAGGCAGTCCAATAGGCACTTACCTACGTATCCTGTTCCACCAGTTATTAAAACTGTTTTATTAGAGAGTTTCGTTAATGTTGTGAAAAAATCTTTTAAGTCTTTAAGTTTAAAAAGCTGCGATTCATCCATATTTTAATATTCCATTTTAAAATAAATTAACAATATCATCCCAATAGTTGAATTGTTTGATGGTGAATAATAAAGTAGATTTATACGTTGAGTAGTACTACATCATTCGTGTATTGAGCATTCCTTATTTGCTGCGTGATTTGTTGATGGTAGGATGGGGAAGATATCAGGATAGTCCCTTGAAAATCTTTTAGATTCTCTGGGGATTGGACAAATAAATTTCCAATTTTCCTTCCTTGTTTATTTTTATCTGAATCCACAAGATATCGGATATCTAGCTCTTTAAATTTATCATCACCCAAGAGGCGCATCGTTTGCATACCTGCACCCCAGATAGCCACGGGGACATTACTATTGATTAATTGATTGAGTACCTCATGATTTTCAGACTGTGAGCTTAATTCTATATATGCTGAGAAATCTTGGAATTCTTTGTCTATCCCAAAAAGACCATAAATAGCTGGATATTGTTCGGTCTCGGAGATATAAAAAGTTTTTTTATTACATTGCAAAACTTTTAAACCATGTAGTCCTAATAGGGTTTTTAGAGATAAGTCTGTAAAATGATTAATATGTTCAAGGCTGAAATAGTGAAATGGTGCGTGCACTAAATCTTTATATCTTGATGAATCTGGAACTTCGACGTAAATTAAACCATTTTCATTTAAGATTTTCATTAGGTTTTTCAAAGCTGAATTTACATCAAAAACATGTTCTAGTACATGCGAAAGAATTATTAGGTCGAATTTTTTTTCTCCAAAAATTAACCCTAAGTCATCAGAGAGATTACCTTGAAAAGCTTTGATAGACGAGGCTTTAGATGTGATTTTGTCTATGCAGCGATTTGATGGGTCCAGTCCAAATAAATTTTTAAATCCTTTTTCTTCAAAGAGCTGTAATAGACCACCAGTAGCTGAACCGATGTCCAAAATATTGAGATTAAGATCTTTATCTGCAAATAAATTCACTACTTCTTGCAATCTATCTTTATCCCAAGTGTGCAAGGCGTTACCAAAACCTAATTCTTCGTTATCATAACTTGATATTCTTGCGTAGTAATTATTGTAATCTTTCTGAATTGATCGCGAATCTGAGAAAATAAAGTGGCAGTGATCACAGGCAACGACACTGATGTTTGGATCTAGAGGGTTATCGTCTTCTATTATAAACTGTTGTGTATGTAATATTGAACCAGTAGGGCTTGAACAGAGAGGGCATTTTCTAGTTAGTTGCATATGACTTTATCCTTTATTTTAGACCATAAAGTACTAACTTATGATGTTTTGAGCCATTTCTTCTTCTGGTAAAAATGGACTCATATTTTCTAAAGAGGGGGCTAGCATAGAACCGTCTGCTAATCTTTTAGACATGAGTTTAGGTGAAAACTCTTGAGATGGATCACACATTACTTCAAAAAGTACCGGTTGGTCAGAATTTAGGAGTTGTTGTGCTTCCTCAGTTCTCCAGTCTTGGATTGAAGTCACTTTATAGCATGTCAATTTAAAGGCAGTTCCGAGTGCGATAAAATCTGGCATACTGACACCATCGTTGGGGCATGTTCCAAAGACATTATCGGGGAAATAATTACGTTGGGTTTGTTTAATGCTTAGATAACCAAAATTATTCAACACAACAATCTTTATAGGCAATTTATAGCCCACAATGGTCTGTAATTCTTGAATATTCATCATGATACTGCCATCACCGGTGAGGCAAACTATCTTCTGCCTATTTAAAGCTATTGAAGCCCCAATAGCGGCTGGCAAATCATAGCCCATGCTAGCACTGCCAGAATTTGAATAAAGTCTTTGACCATCTTTGATTTTAACGGTTTGAAAACTAATAATTGCAGCGGATGCATTCCCCGTAACCACAACATCTTCTGGTTGAAGACTATTTAATAATTCTGATATGAAAAAATAAGGATTAATTAGTCCTTGTGGACTATTTTGGTATTCAGGGATAACCGTTGGATATTTTTGAACTCTTTCTTTGCACCATTGGAGGTAGTTTGAATGTTCTTCTTGAATTTCCCAATCAGCTACATTTGCCAAAAAACAAGGCATGAATTCTTTTAAATCAGCTTGTATCTTCGTATCAATTGTTAAAGTTGGTTTGTTAAGTTCTGCAAGGTCTACATCGATCATGATCTTGTATGCTTTGCTTGCAAAATTTTCCCAATTGTAACTAATCTGTCTAATATTAAGGCGAGACCCCAGAATTAATAGAAGATCTGAATTTTGAACAGTGAAATTTCCAGCTCGGTCACCTACGGTACTGGGTTTACCAGCATAACAAGGATTGTTGAAAGCTAATATGTCGTGGGCGTTCCAACCAGTTACTACAGGTATACCAAGTTTAGAAATTAATTTAAGAAACGTATCATGTTGTCCAGATAACCTTATGCCATTGCCAGCAAAGATGACAGGACGTTTTGCTTGTTTTATCTTGTGTAATATTTCTGCTATTTCTTGATCAAAGGAACGTGACTTTAATTCTTGTAATTCTTGTTTTGTATTTTCATGAATATTAGGATTGTCGATTAATGAAGAAATATCACCATCCCATCTTTCCAGCAGAGAAGTGTCTATTTTCATGCTCTGTACATCATTTGGAATATCAATCCATACAGGACCAGGTCTGCCAAATGTTGCTAAAAAGAAAGCAAAATCCATAATTTTACCGATCGCTAGGGGATCTTGAATTGTTTCTGCATACTTTACAATAGGACGTGCAATTGAAGTAATGTTGACTTCTTGATCTCCTAACTGTCTTGCTTTGAGGCTATCATAGTTCCATGAAAGTGTTGTCCGTTTGACTTGTCCCGAAATAACTACCATCCCGAGTGAATCCACGTAAGCGCCATGAACACCATTAAGTGCATTAATCGCTCCTGGTCCAGTAGTGACATTTACTACTGCAATAGAGTTACTAGCTCTGAAGTAGCTTTCTGCAGCCATGGCTGCTGCTTGTTCATGATGAAAACAGATCGGCGTTAGATTTTTGTTCCTAGCAAAGGCATCGTTTAGATGCATTGCTCCCCCACCAGTGACTAGGAAAATATGCCTAACACCATATTCAGCACAACGTTGTGCTACATAATCTGCTAATCGTATTTGATCAGTCATAGTCCTCGATTGAGAATCAAGAGTTTCATGTCAGGGTTTACTATGCTATTACCACTTATATGCTCCACTGTCAGTGGTTCGTTCGCTTTAAGAGGCTTAACTATTAACTCTTGATTCATAACCTCTCTACAGCTTAACTGTCCTTTATGTAGGGGGATTGATAGATAGAAGTAATCAAAAAAATTATCTCGGGTAATAGTTAATCCAGCAGGTGTTTCACGTTTTGCGAAAGCACCACGCACTAAAGCATCTAAATACTCTTCTTCTTTTTTATCAATTGGACGACGAGCAGTAGAAACACCTCCGCACATCTCTCTAGCCTTAATAAAAGCCTTGAACCAAGTGTCACACTGTTCAGGTAAAGAACAATATGGAGAGACTGGTACATTTTGGTAATCAATATCAATATGTCTTTCCCATGTTCTTACTCCTTTACCATAACTGATCAGCATGCTTGAGAACCAATCATGATATTCATGGGTACTGAAACCAATAATATGGTTTGGGTATTTATTCTTTAGATAGTCAATCTGGTCAAGTACAAGCAAGTTATCTTCACAAGGATACAAAGACACACAGTGATTAATGGCAAGAGGTATTTTAAACTTTTCAAAATAATTGACTAAAGTGTCAATATCTTGCTCCGAAGCACCACCAGTGCTAGCAATAACAGGACGCCTAGTTGTTGCTATTTTTTCAATTAAAACCCAGTCGTTAATATCTGAACTTGCTATTTTAATAATGGGTAAATCAAATTCCATACATAAATCTACACTAGCTTCGTCAAAAGGAGTTGCCATTGGAATGCAGCCCAGATTACGGATTTCTTCAATCAGGCGCACAAATTCCATTTTTGTTAATTTGGTAGTTTCTGTTTTTTTTATATATCTAATTGACGAATTACCCTTGAAGTCAGGGTGGATAAAGTGTTCAATATCACGGAATTGCAGCTTAATTGCAGCTTTGACCTTGTTTGCGTTAGCAACTGCAGCATGATCTCTAATGATTTTAAGACCTCTCTCTAAGCTTCCTAGGTGATTGTTGGCTAATTCAAGAATGAACAAGTTCTCAAATAAGTTTTTATCTAGTTGTGATAATGTCTCCATTTTTCAATTTCCTAAGCAGAGCTTTTTCCCATTAATTCCCAGTAATACAATAGAAATAATACACTAGATCACCCATTTTTATAGACTTAATTCTGTTATTTGCTTATGGTGGATCTGTTATCTTCTGGGTGATTTTTTAGCTGAAGGTTTGGAATGTGATTTAAAATGGATTTATGCGAGACTGTCCCATTTGCGACTCACAAAGACGAGAGCTGCTTAACACACAAAAAATATTTAAACTACCACCGATTAGTCTTTCTGACCAAATTCAGATTTATGAATGCCAATCTTGTCATTTTATTTTTTCAGATACCTTGGTTGAGCAAAGCACCTATGACAATTATTATCAAAGTAGTACGAAGTATCTTTTTAAAAATGATTTTTCAGAACTTGAGATTCAGCGAGCAAACCAACTTGTAGATTTGATTGATAAATATTTTAGTTTAGAAACTAGAATTGTAGAGATAGGTTCTGGTAGTGCTTGTTTGATGTTTTGCTTAGCAGCAAGAGGTTATAAAAATCTTATGGCTGTTGATCCTAGTTATGATTCTTCGGATATTGATAAATTACCTTTTAAAGCACTGCCTGGCTTAATTGGTAATTTGCCAAAAGCGGTTGCTGATGCAGAATTAGTAATTTATGTACATGTTTTAGAGCATTTGTTTGATCTTAAACTGTTTATGAATGAGTTGAAACAAACTTTTTCTTCCAATATTGCAGTTTATATAGAGGTGCCAGATGCTACTAGATATTGTGATTACATTGAATCACCTTTTCAGGATTTCAATTTTGAGCACATTAATCATTTCTCGCCAGAGGCTTTACAATTTTTCTTTGAACGAAATTGCTTTAAGAATTTGGAAACCAGTCAAGGCAGTATTGAACCTGTAAAGGAAAAAATTGTACCAGTTATATCTGCTTTTTTTCAAAGATTTGCGAATAAAGATTTTTTGGAAATTGCTGCTGATTTACCCTATCCTGTCGCTTACAAAAAAGAAATCGATCTTTATGCGAAGCGGTCTTTAGAATATTTTATTAGAATCAAATCTTTTATAAAGAAAGAGTTGTTAAACGTAGATCAGGTCATAGTCTGGGGTCTTGGGCAGCTTTGCTTGAAATTACTTGCGGAAGATATGATTCCTCAGGAGAAGATTTTTGCGATCACTGATTCTGCTTTTAACTCTTCAGTTGTGAGCCTTTCAAATAAAAATATAAATTTATTAAAACCGTGTGATTTAATAAACTATGATCATACTATTTTAATTGCAACTACGATTTCTCAAGTTCCAATCTTAAAATGCATTAGCGATTTGTCTTTGAAAAATAAAGTTATTACATTACCAAATTATCTAAACTAATTTATGATAGCCACATTAAAAAATTTCTTTCACAATAAAAAGATACTCATCACAGGGCACACTGGTTTTAAAGGAGCTTGGCTGTATGCCATGCTGGAATCCTTTGGGGCAGAGGTTTGCGGCTTCGCACTTGCATCAAAATCTACTGAAGATCTTTCTAGCTTACTCGGAATAGATAAATCTGAGAGAAGCTTTATTGGTGATATCTGTGATTACGTGGCTTTAGAAAATGTAATCCTGAAGATAAAACCAGAAATAATCTTTCATCTAGCTGCTCAGTCGCTGGTTCTCACATCATACGCACAGCCAGCGGATACTTTTAAAACTAATGTTATGGGTACTTTAAATCTTTTAGAGATACTGAGGAAAAATAATTTAGATCCAGTGGTCGTAAATGTCACTACTGATAAGTGTTATGCTAATTTCGATTCTGGAGTCCCTTTTCAAGAAGGAGATTCACTTGGCGGAAATGATCCATACAGTGCTAGTAAGGCGATGGTGGAGATACTTAGTAATTCTTATTATCAGAGCTTTTTTAAATCTAAGGAAATATCTGAAAAGAATTATGACAAAAACGCAGAAGTTAAAGTTCGGCAACAGTGCCATCCTAGGCTAGCTACAGTACGTGCTGGTAATGTAATTGGTGGAGGTGATTGGAATGATAATCGTTTGGTGCCAGACTTTGTCAGGTTTTTATCACGTAATGAAGAGATAGTACTTCGTAATCCTGCTTCTACAAGACCTTGGCAGTTTGTTTTAGAACCACTATATGCTTATTGTTTACTTGCTTATAAACTTTCATTAGAAGAGGGTTCTAAGTATTGCTCTGCTTGGAATATAGGCCCTGATGAGGATAGCTGTGTTTCAGTTTTAGAACTTACTAGTATTTTCCTTAGCAAGTGGGGTTCAGGGGATTATAAATTAGATGATAATTCTTCTAAAGCTAAAGAAGCTAAACTTTTAATGTTAGATTCATCTAAAGCGAAGCGTGAGCTGGGTTGGCGACCAGTGCTTAGTATAGAACAGGCTATTTCCATGACGGCTCTTTGGTATAAGGTGTTCTCGGAGAATAAATCTGAAATAAAAGATTTTACATATAGTCAGATAGAAGATTTTTTGACATTATATGATAATCACGAGTGTGTTTAATGAATTTATTAAAAAATATTTTAAGAAGCCTGATCAAATCTTTATCTAAGCTATTTTTCTTTCTCGATAAATGGTCTAAACCTATTTCTACTTATAGACCTGTATCTGGCAAGGTTCTAGGAGCTGAGGAATTAGTAAACATGGTGGATGCTTCACTGGATATGTGGCTCACTACTGGAAGGTTTAATAAGGATTTTGAAAAAGCATTAAGAAATTTTTTAGGACTTAAATATGCACTTACGGTAAACTCTGGCTCCTCTGCTAATTTACTTGCACTTACGGCTCTTTGCTCGCCTAAGCTTGGGGAGAGGGCTTTAAAGAGAGGAGATGAGGTTGTCTGTGTGGCTGCTGGTTTCCCGACTACGGTAAATCCTATAATTCAGAACTCTTTAAGACCCGTATTTTTGGACATAGAGATAGGGTCATATAATATTGATGTAACTCAGTTAGAAAGAGCTTTAAGCCCTAATACTAAAGCTATATTTATTGCTCATACACTTGGTAATGTTTTTGATTTAAATGTTATAAGAGCTTTTTGTGATGAGCATAAACTCTGGCTTATAGAAGATAACTGTGATGCTTTAGGTTCTAAATATGATGGCAAGTTTACTGGTACCTTTGGTGATATCTGTACTTTAAGCTTCTATCCTGCACATCATATTACTACTGGTGAAGGTGGTGCTGTGCTTACTCGCGATCCTGAATTATATAAAATACTTCTATCTATTCGTGATTGGGGTAGAGATTGTTGGTGCCCATCTGGAAGAGATAATACTTGTGGAAAGCGTTTTAGCTATGAACTAGGTAAGCTGAATGCTGGTTATGATCATAAATATATTTATTCACATATTGGCTATAACTTGAAAATGACTGATTGGCAGGCTGCGTGTGGTTTAGCCCAGATGAAGCAAGTCGAAAGCTTTATTCAGAGAAGAAAGTATAATTTTAAATACCTCTATGAAAGATTAAAGGACTATTCTGAATATTTAATTCTGCCAGAACATTCTAAATTAGCTGAACCTTCGTGGTTCGGTTTTCCTCTCTCGGTGAGAGAAGATAAGGGTATTAAAAAGGTCGATTTAGTAAATTATTTAGAAGAGAATGGAATCGGTACTAGACAGCTTTTTGCTGGTAATATTTTGAGACAGCCAGCTTATCTAGATTATGATTTTGAGTTTAGGGTTTTAGATTCGGATTTACTAAGAAGCTCACAGATTGATGATTTCGTTTATGAGCTGCTGCCGAATACAGATTATTCGATGAGAAACACTTTCTGGATTGGTGTTTGGCCTGGGCTTACGGAAGAGGATTTGGATTATTTTATTACAGTATTTAAATCATACTTCGCAAAATTCGCTCCACATTGATTTCATGGCTTCAGTGAAGTCTTTTGCAAAGTCATTAACATTTACTATGGCTGAGTTGAACAAGCTTTCTCTTAATTGATTTCTGTAGTAATCTATCAGGTCTGGAGAAAGACTGAATTCAACAGCTTTCTTGATATAGTCATTATGATTTTCAGCGATCAACTCGTCATGTCCTAGTGTATTCATGATTTCAGCTGACATGCGATGCAAGATTCTTTCTCCTCGGAAGCCAATTACGGGAACTCCCATGAATGCACTGTCAATGCAAGTTGTACTAGCACCCAGAGGAAATGAATCTAAATAAACGTCGATATTATTATAATAATTAAGGTATTCATGACGATTTTTATTTGTTGCCCCTTCTAAGATTAGTTGCTTATCATCTATACCTTTGTGAGAAAAATAGTTTCTGATGTATTTATGTGTGTCATCTTCTTGCAGTGCATGATTGCATAAATATAATCTGGAATTGGGGACTGCTTTTAAAATTTTTATCCAAATGTCAAAACAATTTGTGTTGAGCTTAATCATGTTATTTAAACAACCAAAAGTTATGAAACCATTTTTCTTATAAGGTACTAATGCCTTCTCTTGACTGAGGTTGAAAGCTTCTACAATATTAAAGCTAGAGCCATATTTAGGTAAACGATAAATTTTTTCCAAATAAGTATCATCCTCTTTAGGCACATGTTTGACATCACTAATGCAGTAGTTAATTGATTTTAGACCAATAGGGCTGGGATTTCCTAGCCAGCATGCCTGTACTGGAGCTGGTCTTAGGGCTATTACTCCAAGCCGATTTAAAGTACTATGTCCAGATAAGTCAATAAGGATATTTATTTGATCTTGATGAATTAATTTTGCAGCCTCTATATCATTTAGATTTTGAATATCGCGCCAATGGTTTGTTCGCTTTGACCAGATCTCTGTGACATCATCTTTTTCATTATTACAATAGCAAAATGTATCAAGTCCATTTTCTTGTAATTTAGGTATTAAATTGCCTATCCATAGAGAGATGACATGACTTTTAAAATCTCCCGAAATAAAACCTATTCTTAGTTTTTTTTCTTGTAAATTTAAAAGTGGAAATTCTGTATATTCTTTTCCTTGATACTCTGGAAAAGCTTTTTGTCCGTATATTTGGGCAAAGTGCTTTACTTCGGCATTAGTACTGTCATGACTATAATGAAGATAGGAAACCATACTGCTAAGAAGATCTTTATTGTGCGGATCAATTTCCAGTGCTTTAAGAATATGATTATGAGCTAATCTTGCTTTGCCCATTGTAAATAGTGTTTCTGCAAGCATTGTATGAGTTCTTAGTGCTTGACTTTTGTATTTCAAGAGTTGATAGCCATATTTGAGGATATTAAAATATTCCTTTCTTTGATAAGCATCATCGAATGATGTTAATAAAGCTTTGGTTAATTTGTTTTCATGGATAGCATTTTCTGTTTTTTTGTAAAAGCTTAGATAGCTTTGATTATCTGGATCTTCGAGTAATAGCTCTTGGCTTAAGTTTGCTGCTGCATCAAGGTTGCCATTTAGAAAAGCTGTCTGCGCAAGTAGGTAAACTGCTTCAGGGCAGTAATTTTTTTCTTCTAGTAATTCATAAAGAGAGTTAATCGCAGAATCATATCTTTGTGATTCTAGATCAGCTTTAATTTTTATTAATTTTAGTTCCCTTTGTTCAAGCATTGATTAGTTTTGAATTTTTTGTTCCCAAAGATATCTAAGACTATTAAAAAAGTCTTTTGAAAAGCTTTTCATGTCAGCTGCTGCTGAGTTAAGATATTTCTCTCTAATACTGGATTTATAGTGAATGATTCGTTCAGGGGAATTCGCGAGCTGAATAAGTTTATTAATATAATCGTTTTGATCTACTGCAATAAGTTCATCTAATTTGCTGAAATATAAGATACTTGCAGAGTTACGGTGTGCACATTTATTTCCATTGATACTAATTAAGGGAATACTCATCATTAGCGTTTCATGGGTCGTAGTGCTACCAGTAAAGGGGAATGCATCTAATGCAATATCTATTTTCTTAAATCTTTGGAAGTAAGCATATTTGTCTGATGGATTTTCAAATTCTATTCTTTCTTTATCCACGCCGTGGTTATAAAAGAAGTCTAAAATCTTTTTTCTGTAATGAGTTGAAAAAACACTGTAATTACTCATCAAAAGTACTGATTTAGGTACTGAGTTAAGAATTTGTGCCCAAGCTTCTAGAACTTCTCTATTAATTTTCATACTATGATTAAATGATCCTAAAACAATAATTCCATCATTCCTTGCTAGAGATCTGTTTACTTGTAGGTTTTCATAATCTTGAGCGGGATATGCAGTATGAGGCATGCGATAAATTTTTTCTGTGTAAAGTGCTTCTTCTCCTTCTCTGACTGCAAAAGGGTCTGCGATCATATAATCTATTTGTGGCAATCCCAATGGACCAGCCTGTCCTAACCAGGTGATTTGAAGTGGGGCGGGTTTTAATGCGAAAGTCTTAAGTCGATTGCCACTGGTGTGTCCAGATAAATCAATTAATATATGGATTTGATCTTTATAAATTTTTTCTGCTAATTCGATATCTGATAAGTGATCAACATATTCTAGTTTATGGCAAATACTGCGCAATGACTCCGAAAAGTCATTTGGTTCAATACTTGAATAACAGTGAATTTCAAAATTATTATCGTTATAACTAGATGCATGTTTTAGTAAACTACTAATCCAAAAAAACACTGGATGATTTTTAAAGTCTGGCGAAACCAGTCCTACTTTGATAACTTTCTTGGAATTTTCCTGAAAATTTCTAATCAAGTTTGAAAAATCAAAATCTATTTTATGCTGTTCTAGAAATGGACAAATACATTTCTGGTAATAATTTTGTGAAAATTCAAGAATTTGCTCACTGGTAATTGAGTGAGAATAATGTGAGAGCATTATTAAGTTATCGTGTGCTACTGTAGAACATTCATCATAAGACACTGCCTGCAAAAACTCAGAAATCGCTTTATCAGTATCGCCATTAGAGTAATGAAACTCTGCTCTCAGTAAATGAAAAAGATCTTGGTATTGAGGAAATAAGCATTCTAACTCATCAGTCAAGCTTTTGACTAATGTTCCCTCATCTTTCCCCAGAGCAAGAATTAGGGCATAATTAAGAGCAATACCTCTTCCTATTGAGGTGTTTGGCTGTTCTAGCGCATAAGGAAGAAATTTCTCTATTGCATAAATATCTTGAGAGATTGAATAATGTAAATGTGTAAATTTGAAATTCAATGAAGGGTTGAGAGGGCTTCTCTGTAAAGCTTGTGCAAAGAAATATAGGGCTTTATTTTTATCTTTTTCTAGATAAAAGTCTCCTAATAATTCACAGACTTCTGTGTGATATTCACGCGTTGCATTAGACTTTTCTTCAAGAGAGCTGAATATTTGAGGGTCTATACTGAGATCTAACTCTAATGATGATTTGGCAAATCCATAGAGGATTGCAAAATTATTAGGTTCTTGCAGGTAAAGCTTTTCAAATATTAGATGTGCTTTTTTAAACTCTTGAAAATTTAAATATAAAAAAGCTAATTCTTGATTTTCTATTTCAAGCTGTTCTAAATTTTTTATATCTTTGTAATGAGCAAGAATCTTCATCATTAATTGAGGGTGGTTCCTTTTAAGAATCTCGTTATTTGAAAATTCAGTCTTTTCTTGCTCTTTTAGTAAATCTAGAGCCATTCCTAGTTTATTATTTTTAATAAGGGTTTCTATTAGTTCCAGTCTGTCGAGTTGATAATTGTTTGCGAGCATAATATTTACTACTTTTAGGTTTGTTTATTTTTTTAATTCAATTATTTTTTGTCCCCAAAGATATTGAAGTCCTTTAAAAAATTTACTTGAAAAATTTTTCATATCAGCAGCTGGTGAGTTCAGGTATTTTTCTCTAATATTTTTTTTGTAGTTTACTATTCTTTCTGGGTCCTTTGCTAAATCGACTAGTTTGTTAATATACTCATCTTTACTCTTTGCAATAAGTTCTGGGAATCCCGCAACTTCTAAGATCCCAGAGCTTAAGCGAGAAGCCATTTTATTTCCAGTTAAAGTAACTAGAGGGACACTAAGCATCAATGTTTCATGGGTTGTAGTCGATCCTCCATAAGGAAAGGGATCTAAAGCTATATCAAATTCTAGAAAACTTAGAAAGTAAGCATCTTTGTTTGATTGAGCTTTGAACACAACTCTTGACTCATGAATATTATAGGATTGAAATAATTGAATAATTTTTTTTTGATATTCTATATCGCTCACAGACGCGTTATTGATAATAATTATAGAATTATTGACATTTTGTAAAATTTGACTCCAAGCGTGCAAAACTTCATCATTAATTTTTCTTGCATGATTGATAGAACCAAAGACTATAACGTTATCGGTGCGTGCTAAGGAGTGATTAATTTGTAAATTACCATAATCATCAGCAGGGTAAACTACGCCTGATTTAGGCATTCGATGAATCTTTTCTACATAAAGATGCTCTTCGCCATGTCTAACGTGGTACTCATCCGTAATTACATAGTCAATTTCTGGTAATCCCTGAGTGCCTATATGCCCAAGCCAAGTTATTTGAAGAGGAGCTGGTTTAAGGGCAAAAGTATTTAACCTATTCCCAGCAGTATGGCCAGAAAGATCAACAAGGATATGGATCTCATCAGCATATATTTTTTCTGCTAATTCTCTATCAGAAAGATGATATATGTATTCTAATTTATGGCATTGAATCGATTCTGCAAGAGGGTTTTTAGTATTATTAGCATAGCAATAGATTTCAAAATCGTCTTTCCGTACATATTTCAAAAGAGAGCTTACCCAAAAAAACACTGGATGCATTTTAAAATCAGCAGAAACAAATCCTATACGTAGTTTTGGGTTTTCTTGAAATTTATTGATTAAATTTCTAAAATCAAATTCTATAGAATTTTGTATCAAGAATGGTACGATACACTGTCTGTAATAATTTTGTGCATATTCAAGAATCTCTTCACTTGAGACTTTTTCTATATAGTGAGAAACCATTATAAGCTTGCTGTGAGCAATACTGTCACGAGGGTCTATCAAAATAGCTTTTTTGAAATAATTTAAGCCTTCGTCAATGTTTCCTTCAGCGAAACTCATATGTGCTTTATAGATCCAAGTGGGACTGAAATTAGGAAAAGAATGCATTAGCTGATCTACAATTTGATTTTTTCTATAATGATCATTTTTCGCTTCAGCATTCAAGAAAGCTAAGCATAAGGCTGTATCTAGCTTTGAATTATCAACTTTTAAAGCTGCTTCCATATAATTACTTATTGCTAAAGGAGTGAGAGTTAATTTATAAATAGCTAATGCTAGGTATAAATTAACATAAGGGTTTTCTCTTTCAAAAGATAAAGCTGTTTCAAGGACTGCCTGTGCTTCTTCAAGTTTAGATTGATTTAAGTAACATATGCCTAGGCTTATGTACGCTGTTGTAAAACCGGGCTTGGATAATATACTCTGCTTGAATGATTGAATAGCCCGATCCTTTTGTCCTAAATGAAACTCACATTCTCCTAGGGCATTCCAATATATCTCAGCTCGAATGTCCTTATAATTAGAGAGTTCTATGGTGTTAATAGCTTCATCATACCTACCTAGAGCTTGATAAAGTAAACCAGAAATAAACAGAGTCTCTGCATCGAATGGATTTTCTGAGAGTCTGTTATTTATTATAGAAATAAGTTCATCGAAAGAACCTTTCTGAATCAGTTTTTCAGCGAGTGCTACAATATCTGTTTCATATTCAGAAATAGAAATACTTTGTCTCATTATGTAAGCTTTTTTTGCCCAAGTTTTTGAATGGAATAGATAATCTTTATGATTGAGAGTCTTTTTATGAAAATTAGGCAGATATAGTTCTATGGCACAAGGCTTCATTAATAAACAGACTACTGAGGGAATTGAGACTAGAAGTCTTATTGCTGAATTGATTGAGAAAAATGAGATTCAGAGAGCGAAAAAACTCTGCGATAATGAACTAGAGAAGAATCAAGCTGATACTCAAGTTTTATTTTTTTTAAGTAAGATTGCAGCGAAGCAATCAGATGTGGATACAGCAATAGAAATTTTATTAAAGGCTTTAAATAATGAACCCACACATTTAGGCTTACAGTTTGAGCTAGCTAAGCTATTATACTCGTCACGTTCATCGTACCCAGATGCTGCGAAGGCTGCTTTAAATCTTCTGAATCAGATTAACTCTGGTGAATATTATGAAAGAGCAAAAATATTGCTCGCAGAAATTTTTACAGCTTCAGGATATTATGAAGAAGCTGTAAATCAATTGAAGATGGTTCTCGTCGCAAATCCTGATAATATGGAAGCTTATTTACAGTGGGCTAAAGTTTTAATTAAAGAAGCCAAGAATACTGAGGCGTTTAATAAAATAGAATACGTTTTATCTAAAGATATACTTCTTCCAGAAGCTTTCTATTTAATGTCGCAAATAGTTTCTTTCTCAGACGCTGATGGGCAATATTTAAAAGAGATGAAAGAGACACTTAGAATTAAAAAGCTTTCACGAAAAGAAAAAGGTTTTTTGAATTTCGCTTTAGCCAAGGCTTTTCAAGATCAAAATGATTATAAAAGGGCTTATGAAGCTTATGCTGAAGCTGCTAATCAAGTTAACAAGGGATTGAATTATGATATTAATTTAGATCTTAAATTTCTTGATAATATTAAAAAGACATTTAATCAGAATGTTTTCCAAAATCAAGGAGAGAACATAAATCGTAGTGAAGTATCAAATTTTAAACCCGTTTTTGTGATTAGCTTCCCTGGTTTAGGGGTTCAAGAATTAGTAAAAGACTTGTTGAAAGATAATACTAGAGCCTATCTTGGAGAAAATTCTTTTTTAAGCCAAATGTTGACGGGTTCTAGGTATAGTAATAATTTTTTGAATCTTATTACTAAATTCACGGAATTAGATTCAGAAAATTTAGATATATTTAGGCTGCATTATCTTGATAGTGTGGCAAAGATTGTCGGAGATTCAGTTCCGTCGATAGATACATCTAAAATGAATTTTATTTACGTGGGATTAATCAAATTATTATTTCCACATGCTGAGATTATTTACTTAAAATCTACGGTAAAAGAAGATGCAATGCTTGAAACATATTTGCAGCTCTTTGATGAGCCAGAAATGAATTTTTCTTATAATTTAAAAAACCTTAATCAATTTTATATCGAGTTTGAAAAGCTTATGGAGCATTGGTTAGCTTTGTTCCCGGATATTCAAATTAGAAATTTTATTGAAGGAAGTGTAACTAAAGATTTTTTACCATTCTTCACTAAAGATTTAAATAATGTTTTGAAAATGCACTGATAGTACGAGTTAGTAATTTCTGAAAAACCATATAAAAGGTGTATGGTTTCAAAAAACAATACTAAGCAGAGTGTAAAAGTCCTTCAAGATTGGACTGATTATGATAAATCTGTTGTAAATTCTATTTCTTCAGAATATTTTGCAAAAAAAGGTGTGGATGCCTTTGATTCTCAGGCTACTAATTCTAATTCTATTCCTAATACCGTAAGTAATTCATATCCGCATGCACTATCTATTGTTAGAATGCTGAAAGCAAATTTAGATGAATTAGATTCTTCTTCTAAAATAAGAGTTCTTGAATGTGGTGCTGGTGCCGGCTTGTTTGCGAGGCATTTTTTGTTAGCAGCACAGGAAGAAGGAATTTTGCAGAGGCTAGAGTACTTTTTAAGTGATATAGCGGCTCACTCATTAAGACAAATTCAGGAAAAGGGCATACTTGAAGAGTTTCAAGATCTAGGTGTATTTCGCCTTGTAACATTATTCTTACCAAATTTTGATTCTGTGTTTGATTTAGAAGGAAATCAGATAGCACTAGATAGTTTAGATTTAGTAATTGCTAACTATGTAGTGGATAGCCTGCCAATGATTCCTTTAAAGAAAAAGGAGGGAGGGTGTTTTGATAAATTACAGTTAAAGATATCCCAGAATCAGTTTATCCAAAACCAGAACTTGATTAGTGATCTTGGTTTTTTATCGCGCCTAAATATCACAGAAAGATGGGTTAACTATGATTTAGCTCAAGCTAGTGAAATGGAAAAAAAATATTTTCACATTTTAGAATCAAGTGCTAGTCATCACCCAGTGGGAGCGGAGTTGCGCTTCAGTTATTTTATTTTAGATATTATGGATAGTTTAAAAGAGAAATTAAAGCCAAAGGGCTTGTTTTATATCTATGATATTCCATCTAAGCAGGAATCAAATAAGCATTATTATTTCTTTGCTAATTCTGTTGCGAATCTTCTTAATGAGGAGTTAATTGTTGAATTTGTTCGGTCATCTAATTTAACTATCTTGGCTAGGCAGGATGCTTATCAGTCTAATTTATTAATTATAAATACAGAACAGCCAAAACCTGATTTAGTAGAGGCTTTTAGCCGTGAATTTGAGAAGACTTGTAATATTAATGTTTTTAACGAGATACTTAAGATGATAAACGTAATAAAAAGCCCTCAATCAGTGGAGCTTTTAAAATTTTTGGTTGATAAGTTTCAGGAGATTGATGGAAAATCTGCTTTAAGTTTAACCGCAAAGGGGCTCTATTATGAAGCTATAAAGGATTATGATACTGCTCTAGATATTTATTTAGCCGTGCGTAAGATTGATTTTTTAAATGAATGTTTAATCGAGGCTAAAATTAATAAATTAAGAGCACTGACTATTCCTAAGACTTCTTTTCAGATACTTTAGTTTTAGGAATCATAGAGAGGTTCATATTTAATAAACATCTCTCGATGAACCTTGTAACTAACTTAACTAAGTGATTAAGGTAGAAGGTTAAGTGCAATCTGTGGAGTTGCATTAGCTTGTGTAAGCATAGTAGCAGCAGATTGTTGCAAGATTTGAGCTTTTGACGTTTGTGCACTTTCAGCGGCGACATCTACATCTCGAACTCTAGATCTAGCACTTTGTAAGTTTTCAGAATATCTATCAAGATATTCCATACTAGAAGATAATGAATTTTCATAGGCACCACCCTGAGATCTCATTCTAGAGATGTTTTGAATCATGGTATCTAATCTACCCAGAGCAGTTGATGTTGCGATTGCGCTTGTAGCACCACTTACAGTTTTAACGTTTGCAGAGCCTATAGTGAAGGTACTTAGGGCGATGGCTCCTTCTCCAAGCGAGCCAGAGCCTGTTGAAGTGAAATCGATAAAGAAGCCTGCATTTGCTACGG
>JBMOEX010000029.1:0-23113 GCA_049314535.1 Vampirovibriophyceae bacterium
CAAAAATAAAAAAGACTCAGTTGCCTGAATCTCATCTAAAATTTTAAATTTATTTGATAGAGATATTATGCCCAGTTTCGAGGTTTTTTAAACGTGGTGGACCCTAAAATTTAAAAAGAAAGAAAAACATCAATATCTCAAATCTTTAATCCTCACCACGCAGAGAAAGCCCAAACCCAGAAAAATAGAAATTAGCAGACATCTATTAGTATAGATTCTGATTAGAAAAGTAATATCCTTGTGCTAATCAAAAAACAGGCTAAAATATGGTCATGGAGCAGTCTCTAGAGATTAAAAATCTTCAAGCTCAATTAGCGAAAGCGGAGCGTCAAAGCAAATCAGATAGAGCTTTTATTAATAAGTTAATAGCTCAGAAAAAAGAGTTAGAAATGAAACTAAGCCTTCTTTTTACAGAACTGAGTAAGTATGAGGGCGTTAGAGGATTAAGACTACAGCTAAAGCAAATCACTAAGATGCTGACGCTTTTAAACAAGGTAAAGTAAATTTCCGAAAGAATAATATGAAAAGTCCTGTCACTGCTGTCACTCTGTCATTAGAAAATAAAATGGGAATTTGACAAATCTAGTAGGTGGATATTTAAATTTTCAGCTCACTTCAATTGGGAACTCTGTCTCATATTTGCCCAGATCATCATCTCTACGCCTGTCTTCCATAGTTTCCAGTACTCTTTGAAAGCTCTCCCTATCTAAGAAGAAAGCATTCTCTGAACGTTTTTTATTTTCTTCTTTTCTGACAGGTTTCATGTATTTTTTAACTATTTTCTGAAGCCATTTGTTAATAATCTGATCTTCAATAAACTTTTCATTCATAAAAAGATCTTGCTCATAGATTTTTTCTAAATTTTGCTTTGTTTGTAGCACATGAACGATGATAGCGAGGATAAAGTATTTTCCTTGGGATAATAGTCTTATATCGTAAATTATTTCTTTCCATTCTCCTTTCTCTTCTAAGATATCCCTAATTAGAGTAGAATTGAAAATGCCAATTTCATTTATTAATTCACTTAAGGGGTTTAGTTCTGTAGGTGCTTCTTTGTTATTATCTATCTTTTCAATTTGACGTAAAATCTTTTTAAATAGTTTGGCTTTTTTTTCAATAATAATCAATAAATTAGCGGCAAAAATCATTTCTTTAATTACTTGATTGGTTATCTTTTTAACCTCTGGGAATATAGACTTATAAACTGGATCTTTGGGATCTCTTAATACATACTTTTCCCCAACTTCTTTTGATGCTGGATGTCCCTTGAATGCTTGAAGAGCACTGGCTAACTTGACGATACCAATATCAATATCCAGCTTATTATATTGATCCTTTTCAATCTTTGTAAGAGAATTTTTTTCACCTCGTTTTCTTTCATAAAAGTACCCGTATTTTTTAAATTCTTTCTGAATTCTTTCTTGTTCTGGTAAATTTGCGAAAAAATCACTTACCTTAACGGCATTCTGAGAATTGTTGTATCTCGTCAGATTTGTAGCAAAAAGAGTATCGTCTCCCTTTGTAGAAACTATAACTCTAAATAAGACCTTGATGTCAGAAAAGCGTTTTTCCGCAGAAGACTCTGCTCCTTCCTTACTGAAGCTTTTATCTAGCTGTTGATTCTTAATAAACTGCTTGTGAGCTTCGTATAGTGAATTCACAGTTTGAGCACCATTAATAATTTGAGGATGTTTTAAAATAAGCCTAGTTTTAGCACTCACTTCTTTTGGTTTACATTCAGAACAAGTGATTGTGATGCCATTATTGTAGGCAAAGAATTTTTTGTACTCATTATCATGGCAAGCTGTTTCTATAATTCCTTTATTAACAGTATTTTTATGACCTAGATAGTACCTTATATTTCGATCAAAGAGTAGAAAACTATGTTCCTTTCGTAATTTGACGAGTTCAAATGCAGAAATAATACCAATATATGTCGAATAAGAATTTGTTAAGTGATGCTTCAAAACATTTTTTAAATCAGAATTATTAATATTATCAACCTCAAGCTCACATTTTTCTGGATCGGTAGGCTTGATCATTGCATTGTAATCATTCCATTTCTCACGAATCTCATGGATTCCATAAAAAGTAATATCTTTTTCAAAAGCTGCAATAAGCTCTGGTGTGGCAGTACCAAAATAGATTAAATATTTTTGAACAGAATATTCTTTTTTAGAGTACTGTTGGTAATCAAGAGATATGTCCATTAATTTCTCATTCTGGAGACTTCGAAGATATTCAGTATTATTTTTAAGGCGTTCATCAATGTCTTTTAGGTCAGTAAACCATGCCCTATTAGCACTGGGACTTTTATTTGCAGGTACATTTGTAGATTTAAATTGGGCAATATTTATGCAAGAATCTTCGTCATCAATCCAGAATGCGTCTATCCCACAATCACGATAATGTAATCCAGCAATTGCATTATCAATCGCATCATCTTCTAGACTGCGAAAAAAAATACGCATACATGCATAAGGAAAACCATTTCTCTCAAAATCGTCTGGGAACTTGTCCTTTGTAAAATTTTTCAATCCCTTTAGTAATTCTTTGTCGTCCACAGTTTAAATACTAATCTAAAATTTATGGTGAGGCAATATAAATTTTGCATTTGGATAGGTATTAGTAGGACTTTGTGCCACTTTTAAGCAAGAAGAGCAATAGGCTGGTATCACTGAATTTCTCATCCGTAATGTATCTCTGAGCATAAACCTATAGGCAATCTCAGCTTTTAAATCTACGGGGGTAGGGTGGGGAATGGCTTCTGGAGTGTAATCAGGTTTAAAGTGGCTTACGCAAAGATGCTTAATCAGGTAGCGTAGTCAGTAGCTCTGATAGGCTGATGTTTAGCTTCTCTGCTATTTTACGGAGATTTATAAAACTAATATTTTTCTCTCCTCGTTCCACTGAGCCTATATATGTGCGATGCAATCCTACTAAATCAGCAAATCCTTCTTGGCTGTAACCAAGGGCTTTTCTTTTCTCTCTTATAATCTCACCCAGTGAGAGCAGTAGTTTTTTATAGTCCAATTCATCATTGATGATATTTTTTTGGAGACTATAAATCTACAGATTATAAGTAGCATCCATTATGCTAAGATCCGATTTGGTTATGTTTAAATATTTTATTCTTTGGCTATTTTTATTTATTGCGTTTAGTTCATCGTTCTGTAAAGCTAGTGATCTTGATGACAAGGAAGCTTTCAAATGGTTCCAGAAAGCTGCTGAGTTGGGTGATGCTAAAGCAATGATTGTGCTTGCATCTAAGTATAGTCTTGGTAAAGGCACTCTTCGTGATGACAAAGAAGCTTTTAGATGGTTTAAAAAAGCTGCTGAGCTGGGTAATGCTGATGCAATGCTCATGCTTGGAGGAATGTATAGTCATAGTCTTGGCAAAGGCACTCTTCGTGACGACAAAGAAGCTTTCAAATGGCTCCAGAAAGCTGCTGAGCTGGGTAATGCTGATGCAATGCGCCTGCTTGGATATATGTATCTCCGTGGTGAAGGCACTCTTCGTGATGACAAAGAAGCTTTTAGATGGTGTAAGAAAGCTGCTGAGCTGGGTGATGCTGATGCAATGCGCATGCTTGGAGGAATGTATCTCCGTGGTGCAGGTACTCTTAAAAGTGACAAAGAAGCTTTTAGATGGTGTAAGAAAGCTGCCGAACTGGGTGATGTTAAAGCAATGAGTATGCTTGGATTAATGTATTTCCAAGGTATAGGTAATCTTAAAAATCCTCAGCAAGCAAAGTACTGGATAAAAAAAGCTTATGATGCTGGAAATAAAAATGCTCAGGATTTTTGGAACAAACATGAACTCTGGAAATATTGATTATTTAAAATAAAATACACCCAATAAATTGGTGTATTTTTAAAATATATTCCATGACTTTATTTACTAATTTCTTGAAAAAACATAAAGAGTACTTTACTGTTGAAGAATTTGCAGTTCTTTATGGTTATTCATGTAGCTCTGTTAAAGACATGTGTCGAAATAAAAAGAATCGAGGATCTGTAGCTAAACTACCAGAGGAGTTTTATGCACTGCCAGTCAAGAATGGATTTATTATTAAACATCGACACTCTCCTATTTTTCAAGAAGGATCTAAGGCAAACGCTATTATTTCTACATTTTTTGAATCATTAGATAGCTTTATGGATTTTAATCACGAGGTTTGTCCTTCTGTCTCGCTGTTAATTATTGCGATTCCAAATTTCAAGAAATTTGTGGTTTATAATTCATTTGATCATTTAGCTCAATCTCACCTGATTCAACAGCATCTTGGGGGATTGTTAATATTTAAAATCTTCTCAAAAATTCAACTTGAGATCTCTAGTGCAGCACTATCTAATTATGCAATGTTAATTATACGCTGGTGTATAGTTGCAGATCTCTCTCTACCGCTTCATTTAATACGATTAAATAGTGAATTTTCTGCTAATGTTTCCCATGACTTCTGTTTATACTGTGGCTGCAAAGTACTTCATAAAGAAATTTATTCAGATAGAATGATTTACTCAGCGTCTTATGTTTTTTGCTCAGAGCAACATCGAAACGATTTTGATAAGAAAAATTCTCTAATTAATCATATGAGTAAATTCATTGAATCTAACAATAAAGGGTTTATTGATTCTCTTAAATCTGATTTTTATCAAGAGCTGAATGATCTTGTTGATGCTATCTTTAAGCGAATTAAAGAATTAGATTCTACTAAAACATATTTATTGACTGTGGAGAAAAATGTTAAGAGAGCTAATCACATGCATAGATTGGAGGTAGATATTTTTAAGATACTGTCAGAGGAAAAATTACCATCAGGGTTAAGAGGGATTTTCAATACTGGTGAGAGCTTTATGGATATTGTCGATATTGAAATTGTTACATCCTTGCTGCCAAAAGATATTGAGGAGTGTCTCATAAATCTTAAAAACGACTCAGAATCGCTAGACTCTGATTTAAACAAAGTGGTTTTTGAATTAAGAGGAATTATTATGAAGAAAATTCAAGAGCTAACTTACAAGGGGAAAAGAAAATATTCAGAAAGGTTTCTAAAGTCCGAAAGAGTAAACCTTTTCATCCATTTATTTCTCAACGATATTTGTCGGCAAATAATCAAAATCAGCGAATAAGGATTGAATTCATTAATTAAAGGGAAGGAGTAAAATTTTCTTCTCTCCTTCGCTGTGCCTCTCCCCCTTTTGGCAATGTTCTAATGAAGGTATGGATAAAGAGAGAAAATTTAAAACCAATTTCAACCTAACTTATGAAACTAAACAACAGGTTAAAGCAATAGCAAGCTCTTGGGATAGATCAATTTCCAGCACAATACGTACTCTAATCTCAAAGGCTTTTCATGAATTAAAAGGAGAAAACTAAAATGCTCTTACCTAAAGAGTGCGTACAAGAATACGCAGATATATTTGAAAGTGAGTTTGGTATTCACTTGTCTAACTCAGTGGCAGAGAAGAAAGCAAAAAACCTACTCAAGCTTTCAGAGAAATTAATTTACATAAAAACGAATCTAAATAAGGAGCTTAAATAATGAACTATCTCTCAGATAAACACCTAAACAAATTCAGAAGTTCAGCTATTTCAGAAGAGTTCATGAGATATTCCGAAGCTGAAACCATAAACCTTGAAACCATCTTAAATAAAGGTTTTAAAGCATTAGCACCAAATGCTGAAGAATCTTTACTCCAAGAAAAATACATAGAATCAGGTCTCTATTTACCACTCTTTGATATTCAAGGAAATAAAATCTATGATGAGAAGACTAAAAAAGAGATAGGAATTATTAGGCTAGATTACACAGAAGAAGCTATAAAGAAATTTACTAAACGGGCTAGATATCTGAACCTGCCTAAGTCTGTGCAAAGCAGATTCTATCTACATTTCCCTAAAGGCTTTAACTGGTCTGAGTATTTAGAAAACCATACAGGACTGGAGGAGGATGAAGAGAAGGGACATATCGCGATTACAGAAGGAGTTCTAAAATCTATTTCTGCCACTGCTAATGGCTATCCTACAGTGGGTTTAGCTTCTGTTTACTGCTTTAGCGAAAATGGTTTAAACACTCCATTAATACCCGAACTTAAAGAATTACTCAGAAGACCTAATATAAATTTCTCGGTTATTTTTGATGGGGATAAACACAGAAAGCTTAGCGTAGCTAATGCAGAGCTGGCTTTAATAGAAAAAGCTTACCTAGAGACTGGTATAAGACTAAATGTAATAGATTTACCTCAAGAAGAAAACTGTAAAGGGCTTGATGATTTTATCTTCGTTAAAGGTACTGAAGCTCTGAAAACTTTAAAGTCTAGAAATATAGATACCCCTATTCTCAAAGACTCTAAGTTTAAAGAGATCCCAGATATTCCTAAAACATCACTTCCAGATATCTATTTAGCTTGCATAGAAGATGCAGAGGAAAATCTAGAGAGTTCTATCGAAACAGTACCTATGGTCTTATTCATTCAGGGGGCTGGTTTTATAGGAAATAAAGCTAAGATCAATGGCAAACTTCCACACCTTTACGCTGAAACGCTGGCTATAACTACTGGTGGTAAAACCACAGCAGCTAGAAGATACTCGTTCCCTTTAATCTGCATTAATAAAGCGATGGGAAAAGAACTTCTCTCTAAGCTTCAAGCTGGTGAAGCCAATCCTAAATCTGAAGAGCTGATGATTAGTAGCTTTACACAGCAGGGTTTAGAACACACTCTGCCACTAAGAAAGCATCCAGTACTCGTTATGCTGGAGACCTCGGAATTTGAAAATTTCTATGCTCTCTTAAATGCTGATTACAATAGCTCTTTAAGTAGCTTTATTACTAAGGCTTATGATGGCACGCCTATTATTCCGATTCATTCTAAGGATAATTTAAAGAATAGCCTTAAGCTAAGCACTATCTATGATCCAGCATTAAGCATAGCTGGAGTGCATACCTTCGCTAGTATGCTGAGTTCTAAGCCTAAAGGACATAGAGAAACTGGCTTTGATAATAGATTTATGAAATTTATTGGTAAATCTAGAAAAGAAGTTAGAATACCTGATATTAAAGCTATACCTAGTAAGCTCAAGGAAAGGCTTTTAGCCGTTTACAGGCTAGTCCATAATTATTTTAGAAGCCTTGATACAGCTTTAGAATTTAAATATTCTCCATTAGCTAAAGAGATGTATAACCGCTTTTATAATCAGTATAAGGATTTCGAGGATCAGCACGAAGATGACCCGATACTACCTTATATGAGGCGTGCAGTCTGTGATTTTCTGCCTAAGCTAAGCTTACAGTTTGAGATTATCGAAAGAGCTGAATTGATAGTAAATAACTTTCCTGAAGATGAGCATTCAGAGAGATTTAAAGATTCTCTAGCAGCAGATAAGCTTTTTATCTCTGAAGCAGTTATTCTAAAAGCGATTTACTGGTCTGTGTATTTTATTAAAACTGCTAAGTACATCATTAGCTATTACTATGATTCAGATTCTGATTTCGATACTAAAACAGAGAAAATCACGAATAAGCTTAAGGATTTTCCTCTAGGGGTTCAAGCTACTAGCTTAAGGCGTGAGGCAGGTATGCACCGCAAGGGCAGCACTGCTAAAGAATTCTATGAGATTCTAGACTATTTAGAAGATATGAATATTATTAGTATTCAGCATGATCAGAATAATAAAAAATCTAAGAAAGTCTTTCTAAGGAAACACTTAATCACAGAAGCTCATAGCGAGGCGTGAGTATTAATAACCACTCTAGGCTTGCATTGTGGACTGAAATCACAGAATCACGCATAATCTAGCTTTTAATTAAGCTAAGGCTTTACAAGCAAAGATAAAATTATTCATTATTTTCTAAAAGCATAAATAAAGAAAAGGTTTTAAAGTGTGTGATTCTGTGATTAATCCCTAAAACCCGCTCTCTCGGCCCATATCAAGGCTCACAGGCTTCTGTGTAACTAAGTGATAGTGTGATATTTAAGGAAATAATAAGAAAAGTTAGTTAGTATATTTAAAAAGGATTAAAGCATGAAAGTAGCTCTTTATTGTAGAAAAAGCTCAGAAGATTCTAGTAAGCAGATTCAATCCATCGAAAATCAGCTAGAAGTTCTTAGAGAAAAAGCTAGAAGAGAAGATCTTCATATAGTTAAGGTTTATTCTGAAGCTAAATCAGCGAAGAAGCCCTATAAGAGAGCGGCTTTTAATCAGATGCTTAAAGACCTTCAAGATGGTAAATTCCAAGCTGTATTATGCTGGAAGCTTGATAGGCTTAGCCGTAATCCTATTGAAGGTGGAATCATACAGCATTACCTTTTAGAAGGTACTCTCAAAGAGATTATTACTTATGAAAGAAGGTACTACCCGAGTGATAACAGTTTAATGATGAATATGGAGCTAGGCATGGCTGCTGAATACTCTATCGCTCTTGGTAAAAATGTCAAAAGAGGCATGAATTATAAAGTTAGTAAAGGTATTTATCCGAATACTGCACCTATAGGCTATCTTAATGTAACTCCATTAAATGGTGAAAAGCTTATAGAGAATGATTCTGAGCGTTATTTAATAGTAAAAAAACTATGGGATTTACTTTTAACTGAAAAACTAAGCATGGCAGACTTAGCTAGAAAAGCTGCTGCTATGGGATTAAGAACTAGAGCTACAGCGAATGTTCCAGAGAAAAAAATCTCTATACATGGCTTGCATTGCATGTTTGCAAATCCATTTTACTATGGCATGTTTCGCTGGAATAATGAATTACATTATGGCAAGCATGAAGCTATGATCAGTAAAGAGGATTTTGATAAAGCCCAGAAAATAATCAGCTCTAAGAAAACCGCCCCTAAAACCACTAGATACGAATTTCCGATTAAAGGTTTTATCCTCTGTGGAGAGTGTGGGGCTAGTGTTACTGCTGAGTATAAAAATAAAAAAAGAGCAGATGGCTCTTTAAACGAAAGAATATACTATCGCTGCACGCATAGAAGAAAAGATTTTAACTGTAAGCAGCCTATGCTTAGAGAGGAAGACTTACAGGTTCAGATACTGGATATTTTAGATTCTATAGAAATCCCAGAGGCTTTTCTTTCATGGGCTAAAAAATGGCTTATTGAATTTAGTAAAGGTGAATCAGAGAGGCAGAAAGCCTTAAGAGTGGTTCAGAAAAATCAGTTAAATAAACTTGATAATCAAATAGAAAGGTTAATTGAGCTAAGGATTAATGAAGAGATTGAAGCTGATATTTTTAAGCTTAAAAAAGATGCTCTAGTCTTAGAAAAGAAAACGATAGAAAAAGAGATGAATCTTAATACTGAAGCAGATGATTCTAGGATAGATACGACTATAGAAGTTTTTGAGTTTTGTAAAAAAGCTAAGCACTTATTCGAGACTGGGGATTATGAGGGTAAACGAATGGTTTTAAATGCTTTAGGTTCTCAGCTCTACCTAGAGAATAAGAAACTAAGAATAGAACTAGCTAAACCCTTCACTTTAATTCAGAATGCACTATCTGAAAAATGGATTCTAGACCCAAGGTTCTCCACCCTAAAAACCCCCACTAGCTCTAGCGAAACTACCTTTACAGACGTTTGCAAAACTATAATTTTTGCGTTATCGTCCTCTTCGCAATCCTCATGTACTTACAGTACACTGCGGTTACTCATCCTTCTCTGCCTTAAACTTATACGTTGTGCAGACGTCTTATATATGCAAGCTAATAAAAAATGGGGCAACCGACGGGACTTGAACCCGCGAATACCGGAACCACAACCCGGAGCCTTAACCACTTGGCGACGGCTGCCATCAAAATGCAAGTATAAATCATAGCATATAATATTTGTCTAAAATAACTATGAAATTCTTGAGATCTCTTCTATCACTGTATCTAACTCATAGGGCTTCGGAATATAGGCGTTAGCTCCAGCTGCTAGAAAATTGCGATAGCCTGGTATGTTACTGGCTACTATAATTTTTAAATCACTGTCACAGTTGCTTCTTAATGCTTTTGCTAGGTCTGCGAATTGAGGAAGCCCTGTAGTAGAAGCTTCTATTAATACTACACGTGGTTTGAATTTTTTAGCAGATTGAATGATTTCATCTTTAGCGACTTTAGGCTCAAAGCCATCGAGCCTGAGCCTATCTTCTAATAGCTCTGCAAAATCAGCATCATCTTCTATAATTAAAACCCTTTTATTGATTAGGTTTTGGGATTGATTGTGTTTATTAATTATGGCCTGTTCTACTATATCTGAGCCAGAGAGGAACTTACGATCATAGCTAGTACAGTTAGAGATATTAAGTGACATAAGATTCTCTTTACGGCGTACTTTATGCGGAGCTGAGTAAATTATGTAATTATTCTCAAAATCACTTTTATTATAAACCTGCTCCAGAATACTAGAAAAACGCTGATCTAGTTTAGATTTAATATCGACTAAGTCTGCAATCGAACCTAAGACTAGAAAATTATCTTTTCCTAAATGACCAGTAAAAAGATTTTTATCTTTAGTTAATTCTGCAAGCAAGCTTGCTGTAAGCTTAATTACCTCATCAGTGTTCTTAACTCCGTACATATAGCTGTACTGATCTAGGTTGTGGGTAGTGATATGCAGCATCTCCCAGTCCTTGAGGTCACTTAGGCAGTATTCTAGTACTTCATAAGTTCTATTAATACCAGGTAATTTAGTAAGTTGATTCTTCTCATGAATACTCTTTCTACGCAGTAGGGAAAAGCATTTCAAGAAAATCTCTTCTAAGCTGTAGTCATTAAAAATAAAATCATCGAAACCTTCTTTAATGTAATCGAAATTCTTTTTATTTTCACGGGCTTCCGCTGGTAATAGAATTAATTTATAAGCATCATTTTTAGAGCGCTGTTTTTCATTTATCGTTTTAAAATCAAAGCCACTTTCATACATATTCTCACTTACTAAGATGATTTCAGGTCTGTAATCATAGAGAATATACTTCAGATCTTCTAAGCTAGAGCATTCTTTTAAGGAAATATCATTCTCTTCACATGAAGCGACAAACTCCTCACTGTTATAAAGCCTTAAAGGTGATTTTTCATCGGCTATATGAATAATGCATCTTGGTGGAATTAATCCCATGTGTTATCTCCGACTTCGTAAAACTCTGTAGGTAAATAGAGTTTAAAGGTGCTGCCATCTTTTCCACTCTCAGCGCTTAAATGACCATTCATTATTCTCGCAAGAGAAAGGCTGATATACAGTCCTAGACCTGTTCCTTCGGTTTGCCTGCTTAAAGGATTATCTAGCCTGCTGAATTTATTAAAAATTTTGGTTAAATTCTTCTCTTCTATCCCGATCCCGTAATCTCTGATGCAGACAGTGACCCTTTCTTTATCACCTTTTTCTGTTTTGCTGACATGAACCTCTACCTTATCTGCTCCAGGAGAGTATTTAACGGCGTTATCTATAAGGTTAGTTAATATCTGTTCTAGTCTGTCAGCGTCTACCCATACGTCTGGTAAATCTTTATCGCTAGTTACTATGATTTTATGCGAGTTGTTGTATTTGCTTTCAACCAATAGGGCAGTAGTTTCTACATAGTTAGTGACTTGAACGGGTTGTATCGTAAACTGTAATTTTTGAGAATCGATTCTTGAACATGCAAGCAAATCCTCTACTAGTCTTGCTAATCGCTCTGCTTGATCTTTAATGATTTTCAGGTACTTATTACTCTTCTCTTCTGTAAACTGCTTGCGATGCTGAAGCAGAGTCGAGGCGAAGCCTTTTATGCTGGTTATAGGTGTCCTAAGCTCGTGGGAGACAGTACTGATAAATTCGCTTTGCAGTTTATCTATGTCTTTGTTATAGCTGTCAACGACGAAAAATAAGAGTTTACCGTCGACATTTCCGTTAACGTCATATATCGGGGCTTGGCGGGTAGGTAAGCTGAGTTTTCTTCCATCTTTAGCGAAGAGAATCGCTATCTGAGAAGATACTCCACTACTAGTATCTAGTAATTCTGCTTCAGGAATGAAATAGAAATTTTTTACATCTCTGCCAGCTACTTCATCCTGTGTCCATCCAGTAAGCTTTTCTATAACTGAACTCAGGCAAGTAATTTTATTATCAAGACTAGAGCCGATAAAACCGTTTTGGGTACAGCGAGACACGCTGTCTAAAATCTGCCAAGGATTGTGCAGCTTTAAGGGAATAGATTCTTGGATATTTTCAGCCATTCCTTAAACTACTAATAGCCTCCTGAATATTTTCAGCTTTATAAATAGCAGAACCTGCGACCAGTATATTTGCCCCAAGCTGATTAAGTTTTTTAGAGATTTCACCTGGATAAATACCACCATCTACTTCTATAGCTACTTCCCCACTGATGAACTTGTTCCCAGCTTTTAAATTATGTTTCTCTAATAAGATTAAGAGCTGATTAATTTTTTCATAGCTAGATTCTATAAATTTCTGCCCGCCGAAGCCAGGGTTTACAGACATGATTAAAACTAAATCTATATCTTTTAAATAAGGTTCTATAAGTGCGATATCGGTAGCAGGGTTAAGGGATAAACCTACTTTACAGTTCAGGCTTTTTATAAGAGCGATAGTTTCTTTGATTTTCAGTTCATCGAAGGCGTAACTTTCTAAATGAAACGTTATTAAATAAGCACCAGCCTTGGCGAAATCCTCTATATGCTTATGAGGATTTTCTATCATCAGATGAACATCTAATGGTAAATTAGTATTTCTTTTTATAGATTGGACGACCGGAGCGCCGATGGTGATATTTGGTACGAAAGAACCATCCATAACGTCCACATGGACTAAATCTGCAAAATCTTCAATCTTCCTTAATTCCGCCTCAAGGTTCGCAAAATCTGCCGCAAGAATAGAGGGTGCGACTTTCATCATTTCAAAGCTATGCTAGCATGTATTCTTTGCTTATAACTTTTTCTTAATATTACTTTGCTAATCTTCAACTAGATGAGTATTAACTTCACTAATGCTTCAATAAAAACTAGCTTAGCTGATGCAAAACCGCTTCTTTTTGATATTGATGAAGATGCTGGTGTATCTGGAAGATATTCCCAATTGGATATCGCTGATTTTGAAGAAGCACTATTCTCAGACAAGATTCAGGATAAACATAGTATCTTCACCGGTTTGGGTGAAGATAAAAAGGCGCTTGGCGAGTATGTTGATCCAATGAAAGATGAGGGCTATGCTAAATTTGCTGGTGAAATGAAGGAAATGATAAACTCTGTGGCTGATCCAGAAATGCAGGCTGTATTTGCTGAGCAGTTTGAGGCTACATCCAAAGCGGTTTCAGATCGTCTAAATTATCAAGCATCACAAAAATAGAGCTAATCTCAGATTTTGATATAAAACGCAGAAATTGTAGTTCGGCAATAGTGCCTACATGGATTTAGCATAATGAGCGAAAGCTTTATTAGCTTCGGCCATTTTATGCGTATGTTCTTTAAGCTCGATAGCTTTACCTTTATTTTCAAAAGCTTCTACCAATTCATTAGCTAGATTTTGGATAAAAGTCTTAGCGCTTCTCTTACGAGCAGATTGGATAATCCATCTGTGTGCAATAGCATTACCTTTAAGTCTATCTACTGGCTCCGGAACTTGGTAAGTAGCTCCACCGATTCTTCTAGCTTTTACTTTTACTACTGGAGTAACATTCTCTACAGCTTTTCTGAATACATCTACTGATGGCTTATCTTTAATTTTAGTCTCAATGATATCTAAAGCTGAGTAGAATAATCTCTCTGCTAGAGATTTCTTGCCGCAAGTCATCATTCTATTGATGAATAGAGCTACATCAACACTGCTAAATTTTGAATCTGGCGTAGTTGGTCTTTTTTTAAAATTTGGTTTACGTGGCATAGTTTAATTTACCTTATTATTTCTTCTTAGTTTGTACGCCACCTATTTTGGTACCGTATCTAGATCTACCTTGTTTACGGTCTTTAACACCCTGAGCGTCGAGTGTACCTCTTACGATGTGATAACCAACACCAGGTAAATCTTTTACTTTTCCACCCCTTACTAGAACTACACTGTGCTCCTGTAAGTTATGGCCGACACCTGGGATATAAGCCGTAATTTCTATACCGTTACTAAGCTTAACCCTTGCAATTTTACGCATCGCAGAGTTAGGTTTTTTAGGAGTAGCAGTCCTTACGTTAGTGCAAACGCCTCTTTTAAAAGGGTTACCTTCACAGGCTGGAGCGTTTTTCCTCTTTTTCTTCTTAATACGCGGTTTTCTAATTAGTTGTTGTAATGTTGGCATTGACAAAGGACGATTATAGCATTTTCCGTAAATCTTTCTTTGTCTTAAAGAAAATTTTATTTTACAATGCTTATATTGTTCGAGGCAGTTTTAGTAAAAGAGTTTAATTCGGATACTGATTTAGGTAGGCTAGCTGAGCTATGGGGCAACCTCTGTATGATTCAGCAGATGCGTGGTGGGTCGCATTGGATGGAAAAGTATCAAAAAAGTGGTTTAACTTGGTCTGATTATTTAACTAAATTAACGAATTTACCTGAATCTAAAGCTTTAGTTTTTATTATGAAAGAAGTAGTTTTTGGTTTTACTTTCTTTACTATTGAAAAAGATTTAGCTACTATTCGTGAGTTTTATTTAGAGCCCGGCTATAAAAATAAATTAGACACAGATTTAGTGATAGAGGATATTAAATCTCGGTTACGGGCTCAGGGCGTGCAGTTTATTGAATTTGATGTTAAAGATCTACCAATTTAGGAAAAGTTTTTAACATTTGGTAAACCTCATAGAGAGTTTTTAAAACAGCTAATTCTCGCACCTGTTCTCTATTTAATTTTCGAGAGAACCAATCTAACTGAAGAGACCGCTGCTCAACTCCATTCCCTGTGTTTTCGCCCGCCTCATGATCCTGTTTAAAGAGAATGCTGATAAATATAGTCCCAACTGGCTTCTCGGGAGTGCCACCATCTGGCCCAGCTATTCCTGTTATTGAGACATTTATGTCAGATTTAGAAATTTCACTTAAACCTAAAGCCATTTCAGAGGCGGTTTCGATAGAAACCGCACCATGATTTAAAAGAGTCTCTGCCTTCACTCCAAGAATATCTGTTTTAGCTTCATTTGAATAAGTTATTACTCCCATCTTGAAATAAGCTGAGGAACCTGGGATATCTGTCATGGTTTTAGCTAAAAGACCCGCCGTGCATGATTCTGCAAAAGCAATATCGAGTTTTTTCTCTATAAGATATTTAGCGAGAATAGTTGCTGTTGTATCTTCGTCATAAGCATAGATATACTTTTGCATCTTAGCTTCAATTTCAGTAATGACTGGCTGTATAAGTGTTTCAGCGGATTCTTTGGTTTTCGCTTTAGCTGTTATGCGCACATAGCATTCTCCAAGATTAGCGTAAGGAGCTATGCTGGGGTTTGTTCTGCTGAAGATCTCATCACCAAGTATTTCTGCCATGTGTGATTCACCGATATTAAAAAATTTTATTTTTCGTGAAATTATTACAGATTCTAAATCTCTCTGTTGGAGCTCATTCTGGAGGAATGCTTTAACGTGATGCTCAAACATATTTTTCATTTCAGAAGGAACACCAGGAAAGGTAATTAATGTAGCTTCTCTATGCTTGAGTATAATTCCAGTGGCTGTACCAGTTGGATTTGGGATTAGCGTGGAACCTTCTGGTACTAAGGCTTGCCTGAAGTTAATCTCTGGAATAGATCTGTTGAAGGCTTGAAATTTATCTAAGAGTAACTGTCTTAATTCGGGACTCTCAAATAGTGGTCTCTGCGTAAAATCAGATATTACTTCATGGGTAATATCATCACTAGTAGGTCCTAGCCCGCCAGTGATTATTATTAAATCTGAACGTAAGCAAGCAAGATCTAAGCAGAGTTTTATGCGTTCAGGGTTATCACCCACTGTCGTATGAAAATAAGTGCTAATGCCGAGTGCATTTAGTTCTTCGGAGAGATAACCAGCATTAGTATTTACTACATGACCGATTAATAATTCAGTGCCGATGGCGATAATTTCAGCTTTTAAATTCATATTAATTTTGCAAGACTATCTGGTGCCCCTGTATTTTCTCATTAATTTTTCCAATTGCATGACTAATATCTGTGCCTAATGTCTTTAGTGTATCCTGTTTAGGGAGTTTTAAGCCAAATCGCTCAAGGCTTCTCTGTACCATTGGATATAAGCTCTGTGGTAATTTTTTCGTCATTATCTCGCTATTAAAGAAATTATTCTTAGCACCTTCGGTCTCTTTACCAGAAAGTGTTGCATTCGCATTGGTTATACCTAAAACAGATGAAACCAGACTGGCCGAGAGTTCGATGATGCGTTTATGATTCGGCAGAAGATTACTTAATAATTTCCTTACGCCAAGTAATAGAGCTTCATTAAAGCAGGTGAAATCTTGATTAGCGGTAAGTTTTAACTTATTTGCATATGGATTTCTGGTTTTAATTTTGAGCATTAAGTCTGCAAGACTGTGCTTTGCGCTGTAAGTCGCCAACATGGGTAAAGCTGGAATAAGCATTATGGCACTTGAGGCAAATTTAGATAATTTTTCTAAAGTTTCTGAAGTTTTATGAATTGAGTTTTTAGTTCGAATATGGTCATAAATACTAGTAAATATTCCTAAGAAAGATAAGCTCCTTACATAGGTTGCGATAATACGGTCTTCATTCTTTTCGAATTGTTTGTTAAGTGGCTTTTTATCATCCTCTATATTAAGACCTAAGAGCTTAGCTCCTTTTAGCATTAGTCCCTTAATTGATTCAGGCATGCTTTTAGTTTTATTCGCTAATAACTCTTCAGCACTATTCACTATATACATAAAATTATCACCTGAGAATTTTCCTTCAAGTAGCATAGAAGCTGTTCCAATAATCATTTCAAAAAGAGCTGTATTAGCAGTGAAATTCTCCACTTTTAAAGCACTCTTCCCAAGAAGATCTTCATGAATTCCCCTGAGTTTAATTATTTCCCCACTAATATCAAAATCACGGATGATTTGTTTAACTTGATCGATTTTCAGGTGACCTGAATCATCCTTTAAATTCTTAGCTAAAGGATCTGTGATATTAGAGCTAGTGGTTGTTGCATTAAGCAATGTTGAGGTATCTGGGGTTAGATGAGAATAATTCTCATCTCTGTTCTTGTTATTATTCTAGTTCTTATTGAGAATAATTATCAATAAAGAAATGGTAAATTTTAAAGTTTTAGTATTGACTAAGGTATATGATTATTGTATGTTCAGCTTGGGAAGAGGAAACTAAGTATCTTGATTTATGTCAAGATAAGTTCAAAATTATTCACTTAGGCATTGGTTATCTTCAAGCTGCATTAAATTTACAAAGATTTATTTTGAAGGACGAAGAAGCAGAAAATGGAATTATGCGACAGACCTCTGTTCTAAGCGGTGGATATTTACCTCAAATAGAGAAGATTTATTTTATCGGCACTGCTGGATTGATTTCGGAAGCTGATATAAATTGGGATATGCCAGTATTTTCTGTAAATAAAGTATCTTTAAGTCTGCCACTTAGTCTTAAAAAGCAGGCTTATGTACCTAAGACCTATCCCGAATTTATTTTAAAGACGGGTACTGAGCTGAATGTAGCAGATTGCCTTTCTTCTTTAGAGATTACGAGTAGCTCTGAAATTAGTTCTGAAATTGAGCGTGTGTTTTTTGCCAAAAATGGAGAGGAGAATAAAAACGTAGAGAATGGAGCTGTGTATAGGCCTCTTTTAGAGAATATGGAACTCTATGGCGTCGCACAGGTAGCAGAGGAATTTAATATTCCATGTTCAGCTATTCTTGGAGTTACGAATAGAATTGATGCTTCTGCACATCAAGACTGGATCAGTAATCACGAAAGAGTGTCCAAACTACTTTGTGATTATTTTTCAGAATTAGTACAAGACTGAACCCCATTAAGGGACTGCGAGTCCCACTAAACTTTCTGTAAGCTCTTTTCTCTAATAAATTCTGCAAGCCTATAGGCTTGACTGCGGATCTCTGGCACCGCTGTAGTTTCCCAGAGTTTCCCTTTCAGTGCGGGACCTAGGGTAAACAAGACTTCCGAGGTTTTTGAATTTTTATCAATTAAAGCTCCTTCTTGACTGGCTTCAAAACCCAGAGAAAGTGAATCTGGTTTAATAGTGCCATCATTTAGAAGTTTATTTAGTAAAGGGTCTTCGATTTGACAGAAATCAAATTCCAAGCCAGAGCAGTTTAGTACTCTTGATACCGTAATGGTTTTTACTTCTTTATTAATTTTATCTAAGTAAGAAATTTCAACTTTTTCTGCTTCTTCATTAATTTTATATTCAAGTATTTTTCCTGAGCGAATCTTAAGCTGAGATTCTGAAATCATAGATTGAAGCATTAATGATATTTCTGGAGCCATTCTATGTCTATGAATATCCCAAAGTGGTCTTAAGCGTTTAAGGAATCGCTGCTTATCCCTGTCTGTAAGGCTTTGCCATAGAATCTGAACATGAGGTCTCAGCTTATCAATGACCTGACGCCAGTTTTCAGAATTATCTAAATGGTGAATTTTAGTTTTTATATCGTGTAGTATGTCCACTATGCTGAAATTACTTTGCTTTGATTTTTCTATTAAAGCCTCATAACTTACTTCGATTGGCTGTAAATCAAGCTTGTGGGTGCTTGGTAAAAAACCATGCCTAGATAATGTATAGATAGTACCTTTGTGACCTTTAGCTTTTAGTTCAATAGCTTTATCTACCATGGTAAGACCTGTGCCAATAAATAGTAAATCAGCCGTGTCACTGAGATTCTGTAATGCTTTGCTGGACCAAGGATCTTTTATATAAAAATCGCTAGAATAGAATTCTTCATTTTCTATTTTTGGATTTTTGGGAAAGTAATTCCCCGTAGCTAAAATAATTTTGTTTGCTTTAAACTTTTTACCACTCTCCAAGAGGATCTGCCCTTCATTATTCTTGAGATCTTCTATGTCTATCGCTTCATCATTTAATCTGATGAATTTAATATTAGGTTTTTTATCAAGATTCGCTCTGTGTAGAATGGTTTCCAGGTACTCTCCATAGAACATTCTTGGTACAAATGAGTTAGGCGTAATATTTTCATCTCGCTTTTGAGCCCAGTTTAGAAAATGATTAGGGTCGTTAGGAAAAGCACTCATATTCTGTGCTGGAACATTAAGTAAGTGAAACCTATTACTAGTGGAGTAAGCAAAGCCTCGAGAGAATCTAGGTGATCTATCTATTAGAATTACTCTTGTTGAACTACGGAAATCACTACTTAAGAGGTGTGTCGCAAGTAAAGTACCACTGAAACCGCCACCGATAATAGCTATAGTTTCTTCATAATTATCGTCAGATAAGGTCTTGTCTGTTTTTAAACCTTTTAGAAAGATGGAAGTATCTTCCTTGAAACTGAATTCATTATTCTCAAAGTTATTATCGTATAGAAAATCACTTTCACTGTGCTTAGCTTCAAGTGGAGGAGAGTAAATGTTAATAGATATATATTTTTCATCAGATTTATTAGAGATTTCATGTTCCAAGCCAGCGGGTAAAAACTCTATATCTCCAGCTCTAAGCGTGGTAGAGCTTTCTGCCCCATCTGGGTAATAATTCTTACAAGTGATTTCTCCAGAAAGAACCATGGTCATACAATCAGAATTCCCATGATTGTGTCTCACTGTACCTTGACCTGGAAGTAAACACAGTAAAAGACTTTCAAAGTTCTTGGATTTAACTATCAAATTTCTTGCGTATTTGAAATGTGAAAAATTTTTTAGATCATTTAAATTAATCTGGGTGTAATTATTCAAGTCACTGGCTAAGTTCTCTTCCATATCACTAGGATATCAAATTTATTGTTTTTTTGAGTGGCAGAGTAAAAGCTTTACAGATAAAGGTTTCGACAATAATTTGCGACTTGATTAAACAATGGCCCTGCGACCGTATCACCCCAGCCACCATCAGTCTTCGGATCATCTATTACTACAAGGCTGATATATTGAGGCTTTTCAGCAGGGAAGAAACCGATAAAAGATGCAACTGTTTTATAGCCAGAGTATCTACCATTCTCTAATTTCTGGGCAGTACCAGTTTTACCAGCGATACGTAATCCCTCGACTTTACCTGAATTAGCATGTTTGTCTTTAATGTTTGCTGCTACCGATTCTGCGAGCATCTTTTGGATTGCTTTAGCTATTTTCGGCTCTAGAATCTTAACTTTAGTCTTCAGATTTTGATTACTTGAATTAAGTTTAAGAATAGTAGGTTTAATCCACGCACCATCATTGGCGATGGTATTAATCGCGGCAAGCACTTGTATCGGTGTAACAGAAATGGCTCCCTGACCTATAGCGGTAGATGCTAAATCTGAATTCATCCACGTAGATTTATCTCTTAATATACCAGCACTTTCACCTGGTAACTCTATATTAGTTTTATTACCAAAACCAAACCGTGAAAGGTAATCAAAGAAAGTATCGTTCCCCATTTTCAGACCAAGGTGTGCAGAGAATGGATTACTTGATCTTTGGAAGAGTTTAGTTAAGCTGAGTTCCTCTGCCTTAGTTCTACTTGCTGAATAATCGTGATTCTGGATACGCCATCTATCTACGGTTATGTAACCTTTATCTACGAATTTATAATCGAGGTCAATAGTCTTAGAATTCAGTGCTGAAGCCACTGTTATGATTTTAAAAATAGAACCAGGCTGATAAACATCGACTAAGCTCCAGTTCTTCATATCTTCTAAGCTGTATTCTTGATATAGATTAGGATTAAATGATGGTGCGGTAGCCCAAGCGAGTATTTCTCCGGTCTTAACCTTCATGACTATAATAGTGCCTCTTCTGGCTTTCGATTTCTCTAGGTGTTTAGATAATTTATCTTCAGCAAAGCCCTGTAAGCGAGAGTCTAAGCTGAGTTCTAATTTATTTTCAGTATGATTTTCTAATACCTCTTGGAAATAGAGTTCAGCTCCCTGTCTCGGTTTCCCATAGGAATCTACGTAACCAAGTATATGTGAGGCGAAGCTGTCTTCTGGATAGAACCTTGTTATAACTCTGCGTAAGTATAATGACGGAGAGTTAATGCCTCTAATCATTTTAACCTGTTCTCTTGTTAGGTTATAAGCTAATGTCTGACTGTATTTGCTGTAGAGTAATTTTCTAGATGATTCAGTGAAATCAAAAATCGCTCCTAGTTTAAGAGCGAGTGCTTCTTTGCTCTCTTTTTTGGAAGCTGCTACAGGATTATACTCTAGAGTATATCTTTCTATGTCCATGGCTAAGGTCTTACCAAATTTATCAGTAATCTCACCACGATTGATTTCAGACTTAATGCTTTGATGCAGTTGTTTAACTCTTTTGTGAAAGTTCGGTCCCTGAATGATTTGTAGGTAGAATAATCTGCCTACAATTAGGAAGAAGCTGCTAACTACGAAGATCTGGATTAATCTATATCTAAATCTACTCATTTAGCACTCCTTGATATATGATAGGAGCCAAGCCATTTATAGTAATTAAAAAATAGACTGAGTTCTCGCATTGCTTTAATGAAATTTTGGTCTTCTCGATGTGCATTACAGTCTACGCAGAATAAATAACTGCCGAGCAGATTTTTAGAAGGGCGTGATTCTATGCGAGAGAGGTTTATATCGTTATCAGCAAAGGCTTTTAAAATTTTATGTAAGCTACCAGGCTCATCTACGATTTGAAAAATAATGGATGTTTTAGATGCCTCATCTGGAATAAATTCTGCTGGTTTATCTTTTAATAGCCAAAAACGCGTAGCGTTGTTATGTGAATCATTGATAGCTTTGCGAATAATTTTAAGATTATAGAGCTTTGCGCAAAACTCTGGGGCTATCGCTGCCACCGTGTCATCAGTAGCTTGAGAAGCCAATATCGCTGCTTGGCTATTACTTGCACAAGGCTCTGTTTCAGCATTTAAACAGTGGACTCGCACAAAATCACCACACTGAGCGAAACTCATAGGATGTGAGAGTATTTTAGATATTTTACTAAGTTCTACATCATTCTTAGCTAGCAGGTTATGCTCTATATTTAAAATATATTCTTTCGTAACATAGGCACCGTTATGCTTTAGTAAAGCATCTAGTGTTTCCCCGACTCCACCAGCTAAAGAGTTTTCTACTGGCAGGACAGCACCATCTAACTTACTTACAGAAACAGTTTCTACTAAATTAGTAATAGTCGGAAAGCTGATAAAATCCAGCTCTTCAGATGAAGCTGTTAGATGATTATGTAAGTTTATCGCCGCTAAATGGGAAAATGACCCTGCGGGACCTAAGTACCCTATTTTCATTACCAATCTATTATAAGCTAGGACTTGTTTAGTTGGCTAATTATTGAACTGTAAGCTCATTTTATTATTACTACCAATAATCTTATCTACAATACCTTGTGGGAACATTTTATTTAAACCAGTTACTAAGGAGACTTTTATAATATCAGCCAAATTTGCTTTGATGCGTTTATCTCTATACTCAGCGTTATTTTCTTCATTGTGGGCCACTGTGTAACAAAGAGTCGCTATTGTTCCAGTAGCTCCAAGAAGAGCTTTAAGACGATCTTCCAAACCAGGAAGTCGTAGATGCTTAGCAATGCCTGCTAGTACCTCTGAGAGACCTTCCAATGTATACCAAACACCAGAGCTGACTTCGTTTTTACGACCAAATGCTAGGGTCTGTTTATCAACCCTGTTTAACTCTACAGCGATATTACCGACCACACCTCTTAAAAATCCACCAACTGTCTCTAGAGTAGGGTTGTTAGTGATCTCACCAATTTTCTTCATAATAAAGCCACCTACTTGAAAGCCAAGTCCACCCACCGTTCCATAAATACCGCTTGAAGTATTTTCAAGTTTAAATGCTCCAGCTAAACCGTGTTCTTTAATGGCCTCTGCTACACGAGAGAATTGTTGCCCTATAACTTTAAAACTATCACCAACATTTTTATAGCCACCATCAGGCATAAAGGCCTTCATACCAGAACTCAAGTGATTATTAATACCATTGATCAAACCAGTGTAAGAATAGACAGATAAATAAGGAATGTTCATTCCCATGATTTTTGGTA
>JBMOEX010000030.1:0-22605 GCA_049314535.1 Vampirovibriophyceae bacterium
CAGATAGAGATCTTGGCAAAGGGTTATGTGGATTACAACAAAGATAAAGATTTCCAAGATGTTCGTGGGCAAGGGGTTATACCGAAATACTCTAAAAGCTTTCTTCAGAAAGTCGGTGTAGGCGAGCTTAATCTTGGTAATTTAACATCTGTTGCTAACTTGAATTTAGGCTTACGTAAGTCTGATAAGCGTTTCTTTAAATTTAAAGCTAAAGGTAAAGCCAGTGATCCTGATGCTATAGCTCAGTCTATTAAAGAGAGTTTTGCTTGGCTATAATTGCTAAGATTTTTATTAAATGAATTACACCATAGAAAAAGTACTTCAAGACCTGCCTCAAGGCGAGGATTTAAAAAAAATTCCAGAAGATGGTGGTGATAAGTGGAATAGGTTGGTATTTGAAAAAAGTCCTTATCTATTACAACATGCTGCTAATCCTGTAGATTGGCATCCATGGTCTGAAACAGCTTTTGCTAAGGCTAAAGCAGAAAATAAAGCTATATTTTTATCCATTGGTTATTCGACTTGTCATTGGTGTCATGTTATGGAGCATGAATCCTTTGAGAATGATGATGTAGCCAAGGTTTTAAATCAATACTTTATCTGTATCAAAGTCGATAGAGAGGAAAGACCAGACATAGACAGTCTTTATATGGGTATAGCTCAAATGCTTATATCTAGAGGGGGCTGGCCTCTTAATCTTTTTCTTACACCAGAGAAGCATGTATTCTATGCAGGGACTTATTTCCCTAAGTTAAGTAAACTCTATCCCAATGGCTATGAGATGCCTGGGCTAATTCAAATCGCTCATCATCTTGGTCAGATGTGGTTAAACGATAAAGAGAAGCTAGAGGCTACTGCAGAAAAAATTAGTGTTAATTATAGAAAGTATCATTTAGGTGAAGACAGTAGTTCAGAGCTAGTATCTGAAATAGGAAAAGAGATATTTAATTTAGAAATAAATGAAAGCTCAGAAGCTTTTCATAAGCAGATTCAAGAAATCTCAGATAAAGCTTTTATGCAGTTAAGTCACCAGTTTGATAATAAATATGGTGGTTTTGGACCAGCGCCTAAATTCTTTAGTCCGCATGTATATTCTTTTCTTTTAAAATATTACGAACGCCTTGTGAATACTTATGAGAAGAGCTTCTTGAATGAAGGCAAGGCAAATAAAAAAAGTGGTGTTGAGCATAAATCTGTAATTAAGGAGAAAGTTTCACCTGCTCTTGATATGGTGCTTAAAAGCCTGACACAGTTTCGTCTTGGTGGTGTCTTTGATCAGCTTGGTTATGGTTTTCATCGCTACTCTACAGATAGAGAGTGGCTATTACCACATTTCGAGAAGATGCTATATGACCAAGCTACGCTTATGCTTGCTTATAGTGACGCCGTGCTGGTTTTAGAAAAACTCTATTCTCAAAAGAGTGAAAACTCTATAAATTTAAAAGATCTGAATTTAAATCAGGAAAAACTTAAAAATAACATATCTCTATATAAAAGAGTTTTGGATGAAATATATGAATATCTAGTAACAGACATGCTTTCATCAGAGAATCTTTTCTTCAGTGCTGAAGATGCTGACAGTGAGGGGGAAGAGGGCTTGTTCTATACTTGGACTATGAAAGAGCTTAAAGAGATATTAAATAAAGATGAGTTAGCTCTAATAGTAAAAACCTTTCAGGTAGAGGAAAAGGGGAATTTTTTAGATGAAAGCACTAAGGAAAAAACAGGTAGAAATATTCTGCATCGCAAAGATTTAAATGATTTTTCAGTACCAGGAGTGGAGAAGCTTTATGCACACCGTAAAGGTAGAATACATCCATTAAAAGACGACAAGATACTCACTGACTGGAATTCACTTATGGTGGCAGGTTTAGCGAAAGCTTATCAGGCAACTCAAGATACTAAGTTCTTAAATCTTGCTCTTAAAGTTACAGACTCACTTTTAAAAATCATGCGCAAGCCTAATGGTGAACTACTGAAATCCTCACGTCTTGGTATTAGTTCGCCAAATATCTCATGTATAAATGATTACAGCTTTTTCATCTTTGCTTTAATAGAATTAATTAAAGCATCTGAGACTGCAGAGACTAAAAAACTAATTAATGTAGCGATAGAAACACAGGAGATTATGTTTCGTAAATTCTGGGATGATAAAAATGGTGCTTTTTTCTATGCTGATAAAGAAGCTCAGGAATTACCTTTAGCAAATAAAGAATTTTTTGATGGTGCTATACCATCTGGAAATTCAATCGCTTTCGGTAATTTAATTGAGCTGTTTAAACTAACAAGTAAGAATATTTATTTAGATAAGTTAAATTCGATGATTAAGATTATGGTCGCAAATACGAAGCAGTACCCTACGGGTTATGGTCAAGCTTTAGTAGGATTAGAAAGTCTTTTAGAATTTAAACCAACTTATCAATGTGATGAAAATGGCTGTAGAATACTGTAAGCCCTGAGATGTTTTAATAGTGGGATTTTAGGTCTTCTGCAATGGTACTTAAACCCCAGCTCGCCAAGTATTATAATCGTCAGCCTTGGTAAAACTCACTCCAGTACCTAAAGCTTCAAAGTGCTTTTCACCACACTGAATCTTTTTATCTTCAAGATACCTTAAGTCTTCATCTTTAATGGAGCCTTTAGTCTCAATTACGAAATAAAGTCTTTCCTCTAAATTTTTATCTAATAAGATCATCCAGTCGGGATGGTAATCACCGAGAGGGGTTTCAATTTTAAACCAGCGAGGCAGTTTAGTAAATAATTTAATATCGGTATCATTATTAAGCCTTTCTGCCCAAAGCCTCTCCACCTCAGAATCATAAAGCACATGAGAGTAAACATTTTTAGATACAGGAATGGCATTGTTTTTCAGATAGCCTATTAGCTCTTTATCATCAAATAGTTCTTGCTTATAGAATTCATGATCGCTGATTTTTTCATATTTAATACCATTAACAACTATCTTACGTTTTTCTGCATTAATAGCTTCTACCACTCTTTCCATGTACTCTTGAGGGTTTGAATAAAAAGCATTAAGAGTTTTAGATCTAATTAAAATTTCTGCAATAGAACTCTTTTTAAGCCTAGTATAAGTTTCTACATATTTTAATATATCTGGTAAACGTTTATCCTCATACTCTTCTCTAATTAAAGTTCTAATGCGTAAAGGATCGCTAGCCGAAATTCCTTTTTTATCCATTTGCAGCTTAACCCATCTTCCTATTACTGGATTAGTTTTTATCTCTGGCATTCTTGCTATCGCTTTAGCTGAGCTTTCTATTAATTCATCACTGTTAAAATTAATCCTATAAACAGTTTTATATTTAATACGCTCCCACAGCTGAATAAAATCTGGACTTAAATAAACCTGTTTATTAAGCTCTAATTTCACTTTATCTGCTCTATTGAGTATTGGTAAACGCTTCTGAGTCTGCACTATAGTACTGATAATTTCTTTTTTAATTTCTAAAAACTCTTCTGGCAAAGTTAAAGATTCCATCACTAAGGCTTCCTTGAGCTCTGAGCTAGGTTTACCATTTTTATCAATTAGTTTTTCTAATTTTAAATAGTTATAAATTCTTAGAGAAGCTTCATAGCCTAACTCTGTATGCTCTCCTTCTCTCTGTATACGAATCGTTTCAAATAACCTTTCTGTAATAACTCCGAATTTAATATTCGTATCTTTCTCTATTTCACGCTGTAAATTTTCGGCGAAACTATCATAACTTTCATTAGCTACTACGGTTAGCACATTAATGTTATCATCTAAAATCCTTTCTCCATCCTGATTCACTGGTAAACGCAAGCCCCTACCGATTTTCTGACGCTTAGTCATAAGATCCTGATTCTCTACTAGAGTACAGATCTGAAAGACATTAGGATTATCCCAGCCTTCTTTTAAAGTTGAATGCGAGAAGATAAATCTGAGTGAGGTATCAAAGCTTAATAGTCTCTCTTTATTCTTCATAATCAGCTCATAAGCACTTTCATCGGCTTGAGTATCTCCCTTAGTGTCTTTATAAGCACCTTTTTTATCTTGGGCGAAATACCCTGCATGAACCTCATCTACACGAGGATTCAGAGCATAGCTTTTAAATTCTTCTTTAGTGAAGAGCTGATTATATTTAGGTAATTTAATTAGATTAAAATATTCTTCCTCAAATATCTCAGCATAAATACCTTTCTTAGTATCTGCTGCTTCCCTGTAATTATGAACTTTATCTATAAAAAATAGAGATAGTACTTTAATACCCTGCTCTAGCAGAATCGCCTCTCTATCTAAATGGCTTTCTATAGTCCAGCGAATCTGAGCTCTTTTACTTACTAAATCATCTTCTGCCTGTCCGATTTTTATAATTTCAGTCTGATTTATTTCTATGTATTCTTTATCTGTTTGAGCACAGATATTGCTGACATTAAGATCTTTATACTCATCATTTTCCCCAGAAACAACATAGAGACTGCTTCGCTTATTAGTGTTTACAGAGACCTCTTTAAATTTATGAGTACCTTTTTTATCTATGCAGTTCAGCATGACTGTAGCTGAGTAAGAGCCCGATTTTTCCGAAACACTTAGAAGTTTAATACGTGATGAATTAGAACTTCCATTATCAATAGATAGTACTTCTATTTTCTTAACTAAGCTTTTCTCAAAAGCCTCTATAGGACCTAGCTTATACATTAGATTATAAGTATCTTTATGAGTAGCAGAATATCTAAGGATACAGAGAGGGTTTAAGGCTTTAATCGCTTCTTTAGCTTTAGGAGTGCCATCTACTGACTGGGGTTCATCAATAATAACTACAGGACTAGTCTGCTGAATAAACTCAATAGGCTTGCGTCCTTCTAATTTATCCGAGGGCTTATGAATTACAGTCGCAGCATTATCTTTCCCTTCCTCAAAACCCTTACGAAAGGCATCTATATTAATAATCATTATTTCTATAGCGTCACTAGTAGCGAAAGCTCTTACTTCATTAAGGCGAGAAGAGCTATAAATAAAATAATGGAAAGCTCTCCCTGTGTATAATCCCCCAAAATGCTCTTCTGTGATTTGTAAAGATTTATAAACACCTTCTCTAATAGCTACACTAGGCACTACTATGATAAATTTGGTAAAACCATATCTAGCATTAAGTTCCATGATAGTTCTGCTGTAAACATAAGTTTTACCAGTACCCGTTTCCATCTCTATAGCGAAGTTAGGCACTCCATATTCTGCATCTTTTAGATTAATACTGCGTTTAAGGCTATTGCGGTCTTGAATTTTAACTACATTCTTTATCAGATCTTCATCAATAAGGTCTAATTTATTAGCATAGCCTAGCTCTGTTATTTTTCCAACTAAGCCTCTATCACTCTCTAGAGCCGTAAATCTCGATTGGACAGATCTCTGCCCCTCGAAAATATCTACTATAGAGCTTATGGCTTCTTGCTGATATGCTTGATTGGCATCAAATTTGAGTTTTAGCATTTTATATTATTCGTCCTGTTCTTTAGTAATTATCTGATAATCACTAAGACTTTTTTCTAAATCTTCAATACTCGGCAATTCACCCTTGAAATTTTCTGGAATAGATTCTGTAAGCATATATTCAGAAACTCCTATCGGCTTAGTAATGTCTCTTAGTGCATATTCTGCGATGATCTTACTCTTAGATTTACAGAGAATAATACCAATAGATGGTTTATCATCATCACTTTTTAAAATTTTATCTACTGCGGAGAGATAGAAGTTCAATTTCCCAGCGTACTCTGGCTTAAAATCTCCAGCCTTAAGCTCAATGACTACATAGGCACGTAATTTAATATGGTAGAAAAGTAGGTCTATATAAAAATCCTGCCCTGCAACTTCTACGTGATACTGTTTTCCTATAAAAGCAAAACCTGCTCCTAGCTCTAACAAGAACTTTGTAATATGCTTTATTAAAGCACTTTCTAAGTCTTTTTCTTTAATCTCTTCTCCTAGACTGAGAAAATCAAAATTATAAGGATCTTTAAGTATCTCGTGTGCTAAATCCGATTGTGGCTTACTTAATGTTTCTTGAAAATTATGTACTTTTTCTGCCTGAATCTGTCTTTTGTAAAGATTAGATTCTATTTGATGCACCATCACATTACGAGACCAGCCATTTTTAATACTTTCTTGAATATAGAAATTTCTTTCGGTGCTGTCTTTTACTTTATCTAAAAGAGTTATGTTATGGTACCAAGTGATTTGTGCAAGAACCACTTGCACAAATTCTAAATCTCTATAATTTTCAGCAAAGCTACGCATATACTTAAGATTACGCACTGAAAAGCCCTTCATTAGTGGAAATTCACTCTTCAGATCTTTAGCTAATTGCTCTATAATCTTGGAACCCCAACCCTCTTTCTCTTGCTTTATCAGTATAGAATTACCGATCTGCCAATAGAGCAATACAAGCTCTTTATTAACTGCTAAAGCTGCTCTAATTTGTGATTGATGAATTTTAGATTTTAATTCAAGAAGCAAGCTATGATAATCTTCTCGCTCAATTAGATCACTCATATAACCCTAAGATCCTCTACCCCAAACTTTCTCAAAGTCTGCTCTGCATTAAGCTTCACGACATCATCCTTAAAAGCATCATCATAAAAAACTACTCTCTGAGGTTTTAATTTAGCTATCTCTTCTATGGTACTTAGACTTAAATTCTTTTCTAAGCAAACTAATAAATAATTAGCAGCTAATGAAAAGACTTTTCTAGAATCTATCTCTAATTCAGTTACAGGAAGGGTTAAATCTATTCCATACTTAAGAAGTATCTCATAGAGAGCATCTTCTGAAGTTCTATTAGGTTTAATGCTCTGTACTGATCTTAGTAAAGCCCCAGCAGGATCTGTAGTCTCTTCATCCCACTGTGTAAAATTTGTTTCATCTAATTTAAAAACTTTAAAACCTATATCTAAATTAGCTTTAAGAGATTTATCTTCAAGCAAGCTTAACTGCTGAGAATCTTTTTCTGTCATTTCTGCTTTAATTTTTTCTCCCGCCCTGCGGATGCGTTCTTTACCGATTTCTGCGATGGTAGGTTCTGCTTTTAATTCATTTTTTATAAAGTCATAGGCTACTGTATCTTTCTTCGGATCTATGGGTGCAGGTAATTGAACTAAAATATATTTTCGATTACCACCGTCTTCAGCATTGAGTTTCATTACGGCGTGTGCAGTGGTGGCGGAGCCAGAGAAGAAGTCGAGGATGATGTCATCCCTATTTGTGCCAATTTTGATACCCCTACTTAATAAACCTGTGGGTTTTGGATAGTCAAAAATCGCACCAGTAAATAACTTGTTTATTTCACCAGTACCTATATTGCCTTCATCTAAATCATCCCATAGCGTATCTGCTACTTTACCCTCATCATCCCGTTCATTCCAATAGGCCTTTTCTGAAATTGTCTCGTTACTGAGACAGAGTCTTCCGTCATTTTCAAGTGCTTTCATTTTTGTCTTAATCATGCGCCACCCCTTTTCAGGGCATTGCCAAATTTTGCCTGAATTATCAATATAGTCGTATGTTGTTTCTGGACCTGGTGATCCAGTCTTTTGCATGGGATACAATCTATATTTGCCTCTTCCATCATTATCATCTTTTGAATACATTCTAATCGTTGCCTCTGATAAAGGCTTGAATACAACATTAAAACTCATTTTATCTAATTGTTTAGCAAACATAAGGAGGTATTCAATATTCACTGGAAATTGTTTGCTAACAGTTTTTCCACTACTATTTTTTTTCCAAATAAATTGGTTTACAAAATTACCCCCCCCCGAATATCTCATCACAAATTTTTCTTAAATTATGAACCTCATTATCATCTATAGAAATAAATATCACACCATCGTCACGAAGCAGGTTTCTCGCTAGCTTCAAACGTGGATACATCATATTAAGCCAGTTAGTATGATATCTACCTGCCGTTTCTGGATTAGCTTTCATTGCTTCTGAGACTTTCTCTTTATAATGTTTCACATTATCCTTAAAATCATCTTCATAAATAAAATCATTACCCGTGTTATAAGGCGGGTCTATATAAATCATCTTGATTTTATTTCTATAAGAGCTTTGTAATATTCTTAAGACTTCTAAATTATCACCCTCTATAAATAGATTCTGAGTAGTGTCCCAGTGCTTGCTCTCTTCTTTACACGGTCTTAGAGTACCAGTGGATTGCTTTAATGCAAGCTTAATAGCTTCTGATTTACCATGCCAAGTAAAACTATAACGCTCATTTTCAGTATCTATTTCATCGCCTAAGATTAATCTCAGAGCCTCAAAGTCGATCCTCCCTTCTTTAAAAGCCTCTGGGAATAAGTCTTTTAGCTTAGTGATATTCTCTGATATTAGGTCTTGGGTTTTACCATCTAGTTTGAGCATAATCTTATTTTAAAATCAATTTCAAATATAATCAGCTTAATTTGAAGACACTATGAATTAGCCCTCTTATTCATTACGCTAAGCACTATATAGAATCATGGTTTTGGATACCAGAAGATAAAATCAAATACATGAATGAGAACTTAATATCATTAGAAACAGTTCAAAAGCGAGTTTATTGGCTTCGAGGTTATAAGGTAATGCTGAGTTTAGAACGTTTTCCCGATGATTTTATGTTTCAGCTTAATGAAAAAGAGTTTCGCAACTTGAGATCACAATTTGTGATCTCAAGTTCAGGAGGTAATAGATATGCTCCTTATGCCTTTACGGAACAAGGTGTCGCCATGCTATCTAGCATTCTTCACAGTAAAAGAGCGATACAGGTAAATATTCAAATTATGAGAACCTTCGTTAAATTGCGTGAACTAATTGATACGAATAAAGATTTAGCGATGAGATTAGAGGCATTAGAATCTCATTATGATGAGCAATTTAAGATTGTCTTTGATGCAATTCGTGAATTAATGGAGCCAGTAAACGATTCTAAAAAGCCTATAGGGTTTTCTATATAAGTAAAACTTCTCGAATTCTCACCTTAATTAACTCTGCTTCTGCCTGTAAATTAATTATTTTCTGTTCTAAAGATATTTTATCGCTAAATTCTAGAGTCTTTATTTGCTCAGCTTTTAAATGCTTAATGAGTTTTTCCTTATTTAGATATTTTTCAATCTCAGATTTGATTATCTCAGTATCTAGATGCTTATAAAATCTAAACTCTCCTAAAAGCTGCATCAGTATTGATTGATAAAGTAGCCTAGTAAATTCTAAATAGAAAGAGTATAAATTTTCAAAGCTAAATTTAGATATATCTAAACAAGCAAGAAAGCTATTCTCTAAATCTGTAGGCTGCTTAAGATTTAGCCACGGCGTAGAAAAATCTTCTTCTATAACTTGCTTCTCTGTCTCTATCTGATTAAGCCGCTTGCGGCTACTTTGAATTGAAATGGATTCTTGGTAACTAAAAATTAAAATTACTGGATTAGGTATATTTTGCTGAATGGTTTCTATAATGATACCTAGATTATTGATACCTTTTAGCTCTACATAAATAATATCTATCTCACTATAATTAAGCTCAGTATCTTTATAGGCTGCGATATTAATAGTGTCTTCATTTAATATCGCAAGTAAACTAATCTCACTAATATCTTCAGTAAAAATTCTTTTCTTAGTAGTATTAAAAGCATCTAAATCATAGAAGGTACTTTTAGAAATTCTACGATCCTGTAAAACCCTGTCTCTATTTAGCTTAAAGAGATTAATGGCTTGCTGCTTCATGTTATTTAATAATCAAGAATGACACTAATTCAAAATCTTCTAAACCACTTAAACGACTGTCACTAGCTATATTAGTTTTCCCTAGCTTGCTAAATAGCTGTGCTAGACCTTCTTCTTGTTTACGTCCGATAATATGATAGATAGAATCTTTCAATAGCTTAGAATACTTAGACATATCACTAGCCTCTCTAGTCTCTTGATTAAAGGCTTCTACGAGATCCTGATCTATGAAACTTTTTCCTAGAGATAATTTTTTGAAAATATCTAAAACATATTTTGCTTGTGAATAAGTAAACCTAATTTCACCATCATCCTGTATATGAATTAAGTAGTATGGATATAAAGCATTTAGCTCAGAGCTTTCTATCTCAGAGAAGCTAGTTTGCTTTAAGATAAAAATCACTCCAGGACTAAAATCATTTAACTCATCTCTATTAATATCTTCTATTGATGCTATAGCATACATGCCTAGAGGGGCTTTCTCTAATTCTTTTCTATGATCTTTAAGATATTCCATGAGATCCATCTTAAAATCATTCATAGTCATATCAGTAATAGAAATACTTCCTGAAATGTCTTCTATATCTACTACTTTTTCTTGAAGTTCAACTAACTGATTTTTACGATACTCTATATCATTCATGATGTCTTGCTCTGTCTCGTTAATAATGTCATCTTCCCCTGTAGCAGAGGAATTCAGTAGCACCATGCGTCCTCTCACTCTCTGCTCTAGCTTAATATATTCATCAAGTTCCATATCTGGCCAAAAATTTACTAACTGAATACTAGTATTTTTTGAGCCAATACGATCTATACGTCCAAATCTTTGAATAATTCTTACTGGATTCCAGTGAATATCATAATTAACCAGAAAATCACAGTCTTGTAAATTCTGTCCTTCAGAAACACAATCCGTCGCTATTAAAATATCAATATTTTCTTTTATCTCAGGATAAATTTTAGATTTTTCCTTAGATAGAGGAGAAAAATTAATTAGAATAGAGTTTAGATCAGCAGGAATGGCTTCTGCTGTAGTGCGATTAGGACCGCCCCCTGTAACTAAAGCCGAATTAAGTTTAAAATTATCTTCTGCCCATGCAGAAATATTCTTATATAGGTATTGAGCAGTATCAGCGAAAGCACTAAACACGATAACTTTCTGATTATTTGAATTTATAGGCTTAGTAATTTTCTGACTAATAAGGGCTTTTAAGTCAGCAAGCTTAGCATCTCTAGAGGCATTAATCAGTTCTGACTGAGTAAATAATACGACTAACTTTTCTAAATCGCTTTCTAGGTCTTCTCTCCATCTAACTAAATCTATGTCATGTAAAAACACCTTAGTTTTAGTGCCAGATAACATAGCTTCCATCTGTTCATCATTCTCAAATAAAATGACCCCATCATCATCAGTATTCAATTCATAGAATGCTTCATCTGAATAGCTGTCTATACGAGCGATTTCAGCCCTTATCTTATTAATAATTCTATCTATAGTGATATGGAATGAATATATAGAACTCTCTAGCCGCTTAAGGATATTGACACGCATTAAGTGCACTAGGCTATTTTCACGATCTATCTGTCTAAATTTAGCGGTACCACCTTTGACTTTCTTGTCATACTGCTCTGCATATTTATCAGCTTTATGCGGCATTACATACTTTAATGGTGAATATATAGCGAGTGTAAGCCTTCTAATAGAATCATTAATAGTCTCAAAATCTGGGAACTCATTTTTTAAATCTATTTGAGCTTTAATATTCTCAGGCTTTAATCTCTCTGGGAATTTACCGATTTCATCTAGATTATAATATTTCTCTATATGTCTCCTGGAGCGGGCTATGGTTAATGTATCTAATAATCTAAAATAGTCTATATTTAGATGAGGCAGTAAAGTCTCTAATTTTCTCTCATCTAAAGGTTTTTCTAGCCATCGATTAAACTGCATTTGAGCGTTTCTAAGTGTAATTTCTATACTATTAATCCCTTCCTCAGATAGGGCTTTATCATTTGCTTCTGTAATAAAAGCGATTTGATTCTTTAAATCACTGAGCTTATTATTTACTGGTGTAGCTGATAGCATCAAGACCTTAGTCTTAACTCCAGCTTGAATAATATCTTCCATTAATTTTCTATAGCGAGTTTTACGATCTATACGAGGATCGTTATTCCTGAAATTGTGGGATTCATCAATAACCACCAAATCATAATTAGCCCAATTAATCATCTTGAGATCTATATCTCCAGAAAAGCCCTTCTCTCGGCTTAAATCCGTATGATTTAAAACATCATAGTTAAAGCGATCTCTATCTAAAATATTACGCTTATCATTGACAGTATAAATCAGCCAGTTATCTCTTAACTTCTTCGGACAAAGGACTAAAACTCTGTCATTACGGAGTTCATAGTATTTAATCACAGCTAAAGCTTCAAAGGTTTTCCCTAAACCTACACTATCAGCGATTATGCAGCCATTATGCTTCTCTAATTTTTCAATCGCACCGATTACAGCATCTTTCTGAAATTTATAGAGTTTATTCCAAACTAGAGTATCCTTAAAACCAGTCTTAGATTTAATTACAGCCTCTTCCCCTAAGTCGTTAATATACTCTTTAAAAATATTATAGAGAGTAATAAAGTAAATAGTTTCTGGGGTATTTTCCTTATAGATAATTTGAATATTTTTCAACACCTCCTCTTTAACGTCTTCTACGAGCTTAGGATTATTCCATGTCTCATTAAACCACTCTAAAGCTTCTTGGGTAGCTGATTTGTCATCAGTCATTAAGCTCATTTCTATTTTTTTAGAGCTAGAGAAACCTAATCCAGATGAAGTAAAATCAAGAGTGCCGGTTATAACAAACTCTATATTTGGATTTTGGACATGTATAGTTCTTGCATTCGAGACATCTTCTCTTTTTAAAGACCTGAACTCGACCTTGTTTTCAATCCACTCAGCACACTCTTTAGCTATCTGGGATTGAGTTAATTCATTCCTTAATTTAATCTCGTATTCAGTGCCAGAGAGCTGCTTTTCTCTACTTAGTTTATTGATATAAAATTCCCTTAATTCTTCTTTCTCTTCAGTGAAAGTCGGTTCTAAAAATAAAAACCTTAATCCTTTAATTTTGCCTAAAGCCTTTTTGAGCTTGTCATAAGCATAAATAGTAAAGTATGCAGACGTAATGGAAAGTTTAGAACCTTGTTCTATATTCTCAATCAAAGCATCAGATACTTTATTTTTTTTATTATCAAGAATTTTATTCATTCATCACTTCAAAGCCTCATCCACCGCAGCCATCGCATGTAAATAAGTAGTTTCATAAAGTGGCACTTCTGCTTCGCCATCTTTGACTAACAGTGGAATCTCGGTACAGGCTAAAGCCACTCCCTGAGCACCTTGCTTTACTAAATTAGTGATAACTCTTAAATACTCAGCTTTAGACTGCTCAGAAAAAATACCGCAGCAGAGTTCTTTGTAGATAATTTCACTAATCACGCCTCTGTCTGCTTTTTCAGGTATTATTACCTCGATCCCGTGTTTTTCTTCTAATCTTTTTTTATAAAAATCATGCTCCATCGTATACATAGTACCGAGCAAACCTATTTTTTTAAAACCATCTTTCTTAATCTGCTTAACGAGAGCATCTGCGATATGAATTACTGGAATCGAGACCTTTGCTTCAATAGCTGGTACAGACTTATGCATTGAATTGGTACAGATGAAAATAGCTTTAGCACCAGCTTCTTCTAATTCTAGAGCTGCTTTTGCCATCATTTCATAGAGTTCATCCCATTTACCTGCGTGTTGTAAATCAGCGATCTCTTTAAAATTCATGCTATTTAAAATGATCTTAGCTGAAGTCTGCGGATTAGTACGTTTACGTACTTCTTCATTGATAATGCGATAGTACTCTATCGTAGATTCCCAGCTCATTCCACCTAATAATCCGATTTTCTTCATACTTTAACCCTTCTTTAAATTTAAATCCTTGCTTGTAAAACTTGCATAAAGAAAGATTATAAAATAAAAACCACGAAAATAAAGTGAATATTAAGCAACTTGAGGAACTAAATCTGTGGAATGATTTGCTTGATGCCCTCCTGCAGAACCTTTTATTAAGAACATTTCTCCAATAGGATTTAATAAGCAGGCTGCTTGGTGCATTACATGACTAACTTTCTCTTTGGTGAAAAAAGCACCATAATCTAAAGCACTACCAATTAGATAAATAATCCCAGCCTTCTGATTATCAGGGTTCTTGTCATCTTTAGATAGAATGTAATCAGATAAAGCTCCACCACCATGTCTTAGACCCGCTGTGATGGCTAGTAAAGGTTGCCTTAGTGGACCGAAAATCGGAAAATCTACCAGATTACTTAAAATAGCCCCTATCATCATAGTGGCAGTCAAAGGAATTAATGCCTTAGTATGGTCAGGTGGAGAATCTGGTTTAAAGAATTTTAAAAAACTTTTGGGATCATTTTTAAATTCACTCCAGACTTCACTTATGACGCGAGTATTTTCCTTCCAGCTTTCTCCGAAACTTTCATAAGTATCTTTACCAGTAAGCGGATTTGCAGCAGCAGGAATTTGATCGAGAGAAGAAGGAATACCAGAGAGCCTTATAAGTCGATTAAAACCAGATGGTAACTTGAAAACCTGTGCTAAACCAGTTAGCAATAGTATTATATTTTTAGTCTTAAGACCTTTCTCAATAAAACTAGCTCCAGCTGTCACTGCTTGAGCTTTAGTGGCATATAAACCATAGTTTTCCAATTTAGCAGCTTTATCCTCTAAGCCGTCTTTTTTCAAACCAATCAGCGACATAATAAGAGAAGGTAAATTAATGAAAAAATTACCGTAAGTCATTATAGGCAAAGCTTTATCCATAAAACTCTCTGTATTAGAGGCTTCTGTACTTATGTGTAAATTCTTTTTATCGCTCTGAGTATTTACTGTTTCATCTATATTCTGTTTTAGACTCCTTTCTAGGTGGTTAACTTGGTCTTTTATGCCTAGTTTTTCTCCAGTATTTAAAGGCGTGTCAAGATTTTTAGGCTCTGAAGCCTTACTAGTAGCGAAGCTACTATTTTGAGAAATAGGAAGTGGGTTTGCTATCATCAATTAATGATGTATATATACTATTTAAAGAATATTATCATAGATTATAATTAAATCCTTAAGGAATTCTAAGCTTATTGATTTGCTCAGCGAGGAATTAAACTACGATATTTTTCAAGTTCGATATTAAATCTATTTTTCCTTTTTTTAAACCAGAGAGGGAATCTTTCATCTTTTAAGGCTGCTTTAAGCCACTCACTTGTTTTTAGCTCCATTTCGAAGCCATATTCTAGAGCAAAGCGAAAAGCTCTGTAGATCCGCGTCGGATCATCTATAAAACTATTAGAATGAAAGGCTCTGATTAGACCCATTTTCATGTCAGATAAAGCCGAGGAATGATCTATAAGCTCAGCAAAACTTAATGGACCAAGTGAAATTAACAGCGAATTAATTGTAAAATCACGCCGTGAAATATCTTCTTTAATACTCGAAGTAAGAGTCACCTGAGGAAAAGCAGCAGGCTCTGGATAAGATTCAGTCCTTGCACTTGCAAATTCAAGATCATAAGCATCAAGACCAGAGATTTTTACTTTTACTGTTTGAAAAGGTTTAAATTCTTCAACAATAATAAGTGTTCGTTTGGTTAAAAGTTTAAACCTCTCTTGTATTGAACTTATCCAAGGTAGAGCAGCGGTATTAATAAGTAAGTCAATATCATTCTCTGCGTTTTCGTCGTCCTTGTGATGCAGAATTGGATAAACTAAATTACGCGGAACGCCACCGACTATAAATAACTCGAAGCCAGAATCATAGGCTAGTTTTCCTAGCATGGATAAAGAGTAAATTAAATCCTCTTGTAAATTTGCAAGCAGTTCCAAACTATTTACTAAGGCTCTTTTTATATCTCTCTACTTCCCACTGACGAATAGATAAATCTAATTTATCAAAACTACCGATGGCATCTTGGATGCCCGCCTGCACTATAGTTACAAGCATATCTTGGAAAAGAAAATAAGCTAAATTATATTCATTCTGTTCAGGTAGGACAGTCGTTAGCACAGGGTTTCCCTTTTCAATTAGATAAGTCCTTAAAGGTTTAATATGATTCTTGATTAGAGAAGCATGATTTGATTCATTCTCTAGGTCTTTAAGAATTTCTAAATTAATCTTAGGGTTAACTGCTTCATGAGCGGGTTTCATAAAATAAATCTGCTCAAGAATTAGATTATTATTATCTTTAAAAAGTAGTTCTAGATCAGAATGATGATTTACAGTTCCGATCCCTGCTATATGTACAGTAGAAACTATGCCATTTTTATTTAGTGATTCGCCTTTAAGTTGGGCTCTGAATTTATTCGTAGCTTCTAAAGAATCAGCGTAAACCATGCTGTAGCGATGAACATAGGCTAAGTCAGAAAGCATAATGTCTATTAAGGCAAGATTCGCTACTTTAGAGTCATTAAGCTCTTCCTGGTTCACGAAATCATTAAAACAGGCTTCAGCACCTTCTAGTAAAGCACTACTGTCTAAACCAATTAACTCAGCAGTGAACATGCCCACTGGTGAGAACATAGAAAATCTGCCACCAATTTCAGGATGATTTTCTAAAACTGGCATATCTACATCAAATTTAGTCTTAATCTCTTTTTTAAACTCATGGAGAAAATTTTTCTTTCCTTCTCTCTCTGGCTCTGTGATTAATACTATAGATCTATAAAGATCTTTTAATTTCTCTGGTCTCTTGGCGATTTGGTAAGCAATAATACTGTAAAGATTTCTTCTAACTTCATCAGTGCCACCTGATTTAGAAATAATTACAAATAATGTCTTTTCAATATCATCACCTAAGCTTTCTAGGCGAGCTTGCATGGAGCTGCTATCTAAGTTATTTTGGATAAATATTTTTAGCGCAGATTCATCAAGCTTCATAAATTCACGAAGACCATTATTCAAAACTAAACTGTTAATTCCAGAACCACCCATCCCAACTACGACTAAGTTTTCATAACCTTGTCCTTTTAGCTTACTCGCTAAAGGCTTAGTTTTAAGATCATTTAAATTTTTTAAGTAGTCAAAATTCAACCACTGAAAATATTCGAGCTTAGGAGTTTCAGCTTTAGCCTGAGCTAAAAGAATTTTATGTAACTCTTTAAATTTAGCTTGATACTCATTTCTATAAGTAGAAATTTGATCTTTAAAAACCGTTTCAATTCCATCAATTAAGGTAACAGGTTTCGAACTTTTAAAGGACTCTAGATTTTGATCTATCAGTTGCATGGTTGATTATAATTGTAGATAATTTAAGCAAAATACTTCAAATAAATTAGCGAATATTTGTTCGAGTCGGGTTTATATAACTTAGACAACCACCCCCTTGGTTAGGCAGCAATTCTGAATTTCGGAGTTGCTGTCACTTTTTTTAAGAGCTCAGATATTCCTAACATTAAAAAAATGATATTTTCATCTTAATTCTCCCTTAATTAAGCTAGTGCAAATTGCGGTCATGAAAAATTTTCCGGTAGAGTACGTAGTTGAAGAAATAGTGACGAGAGTTAACCAAAAAAGAGGTAAACCTTTATCCGAAGAGGAGTGTATCTCTATTAAGGATAAAATTGCAGCTTGGTCAAATCGTTATTCAAGAGATAATCACTTGTCAGAATCAGAATTTGTTACTGGTTGGGAATTAGATAATGTACCAGAGTTAGCTGATATTGATCTTAAATATGACGTTAGAAAAGCGTTATGGTTTATTAATCCACGAGAAAAATTAAACAGGGATTTGGTTAGGTTTTTTCAGAAAAATAAATTTGGTGATTCTTTGCAGGAATTTAGAAAAGAAGAGATCTATGATTTGATACGGAATGATTTGTATTTACCGGGTGATATCAAAGTATCTTTATTACCATCATCCATGGCGTCTGCATTAGATGAAAACGGTAATTTAACAGTTTGCCTGGGTGCTAATCAGCAGAAATTTTTAGTACATTTTAATGAAGAACATCAGTCGTTTGATCAAGTATTTAAATGTCCTCATTATAATAATGAGCCTTTAAATTCAAATAAAATTCTACAGATTTTTTCAGATTTTGATCACACTATTAAATCTCTGCGTAGTACAGCGCTAGCTTTTGGTATTACCGAGAAATTCAAGGAGAACCTGAGCATAGGTGAAAACATCGATCTAGAACCATCTTTAACAGAGGAAGGTTATTTATTGCTGGCGACTTATAGCACTAATAATGCTTTCTCGTTACATTTCACGAAAATCAATAGCGATGGAAGCACTGATTGGCAGAGTATCACAGCTAGTAGGTATGGGGATAAGTCTATTGAGACCAAAGACCTAAGATTAGAAAAAAATGGACAATATTATTTCAGAGGCTATCCAGTAGTTTCTCTTCAAGAGGCTACTGAAATGTTAAATTAAGAAATCGTCTAAACAATGCTTAAAGTGACATTAACTCTGAGCGACAGTAACGATATGAAGTTTTTTGATTCCAAGTCCTGAAGCTGCATCTAATGCACCCACTAAGTATTTTTGCTTGGTCTCAGCGTCTGCCACGACGTTTAATGGTGCTTCCATGTAGCTTGCGTCTTGCCTTATAAGATTTAATTCAGCGGTTACCATTTCATTAACTTTTTCTGGAGCTATGGGATCTGGACTAAGTTTTTTACCATTAATTGCGATTAAACCATCTGCTGATATTTCTAAATTAATGACCTTCCCTTTGGTATCTGCATTAACACCATTCTTCGCTTGAGGCGGCTGAATTGGCAGAGAAGTCTCATTAATCATCGGTGCAATAACAACCATGATTAAGAATAATATTAAAAATACGTCAGTAAGAGGAGTTATATTGATTTCAGAGAAATCACTACCGCCGCTACCACCTGAAATGCCCATAGATAATCTCCTATTTTAAAAAGTCTGGATATGATGAATCATCTATATCATCATTGTCATATTGATTCTTAGAATAACCACTTGCTTTAGATCCACTGGCTAGAGCAGTTTCAAAGAAGTTAACTTCCATAAAGCTCATAAATAGAAGTTTTAAAAGCAGAAAATCATCTTCGTATCTTCTAACGATATTATTGAAAATATTATTAAAAACTACTGCCACAATCGCAATGGCAAGACCATAACCCGTCGCAATCAGAGCGTTAGATATTTCACCAACCATTTCAAGTGAACCACCTTGACCACCTAAACTCATTCTCCATAAGGCTTTAATAACCCCAGAAACTGTTCCAAAAAGACCGAGGAAAGGAGCAATAGCACCTACGGTGCCGAGAACGGGAAGATATTGTTGTAGTTTTCTGGTTACAATATTTACAGTAATATCATAAGCCTTACTGAAATCCTCTTTTTGAACAGCAAGTAAACGTATTCCTTCTTCTGCGACTTCTCCGGTTATACTCCTTGACTGTGTGGCAATATTGCGAGCACCCTCTAAGTCATTTTTTTCTAGTTGTGATTGAAGATTGTTTAATAAAAACGCGATATCACAGCTATTACGATTGTAAAAGAAAGCTCGTTCTATCATTACAGCAATAACCAGTATGGATGCAAAGGTTATGGGAATGGAGGAGATCATATCTGCCTGAAAATAATCCCAGAAAGACTGTAAAAAATTAAACTGCGCTTCATCACCACCTTGGGTCAGACCAGCAGCTTCAGCAAGGCCTAAGCCCGCAGATTCTTGTGCATTAACTCTATTGATTAACATATTTTCCTAACTCCATTTTACCTAGTATCGTGACCTTTTGAATACGTTATAGTCGAAAGTGAATTCTATATCTATAGAAGGTGCAGAACCTACTGGTAGCGGTGGAAACGCAGCAGCACTACGAACCGCACTCAGAGCAGCTTCATTAGCCAGTGTATCACCATTAGTCTGCATTAACCTTAAATTGGATAAAGATCCATCTCTATTAATAGCAAAATGAACGACTATTCTTTTTGACTCAGAGCCACGTGGCGGTTTCCAGCGCTGTTTAATCATTTCCTGAATTCTTGCCATATAAGGACCGAAAGCTATATCGGGAATAGAAGCTGTGCTTGGAGGTCTATCACCATACGGGTTTTTATTAGGGTTACCTAAACCATCACTGCCAAAGCCTACATCAATATTGTCTGGAGTTTTAATGTTCCCAAGCCGATCAATTAAATCTTGACCACTAGAACCGCCTGGTCCAGCTATCTGACTGGCATCTTTTGGGGCACCAACATTTGAGCCCGCTCCAGAACCACGCCCCCCGCCAACGCCACCGCCTGAGCCGCGTGAGTAACCATAATTCTTAGGACTAGGTAGCCCATCTGAAGCTCCTCCAGAAAAGCTTCCTGAGGATTTAGCTATATTCGGCTTAAAGTCTGATCCAGACCCAGTCGGTACAGAAGGGCTAGGAATTTTAGAAATAGCTCTTTCTGCAAGAGAATCAGATGCTGTATCGGTTTTAATATCTTTAGGTGCTAATTTATTATCGCTATTTTGGGAGCGGGCTTTAGGAGCGAGAGCAGGAGGCTCTTTGGAATCACTGTTAGCTGAACCACCTGAAAGTCCTTTAGGCTTCGGCATAGGATTAGGTTTCGGCTTCGGGGTTTCGGCTTGGGACTTAGGCTTACTTGGATCTCCAGCTTTTACTAGCTTTTTAGGCTCCTGTGGCTTACCCGGGCTTTTATTTACAGGCTTTATGGGCTTATTCGGATCATTCTTTCCCTGATCTATAGAAGGTCTTTCAGATTTTTTCGGTGTTTCTGGTGGTGGCTTCTGTTTAGTGGGCTCTTGAGTAGTAATGAATTCTATAGTATTAACTTTTACTTTAGGCTTAGGTGTGTAAGCCAAGAATATAGTTACGAACAGGATTAATAAAAACAATAAATGCAATGCATAAGACACTGCATAAGATTCTTTAAAATGATTTTTAGAGTGACCCTTTTTATCTTTAATGGAATCATTCACAGCGTAAAGAATAAAAGCAGTGTTACTGGAGATGACGAGAATGCTTACCGGACTAGGAAATTTAAAGCCTTGAACGAAATCATAGGAAAGCTTTAAATCCATAAAACCGATACGGTCTAATATTCCACTAATCTGATCTAGGCTTTCTGGACTGAGTTGACTTACAAGAATGGTAAAGCCAATAACAGAAAGACTTATAGCTGAGCTAATCGCATAAAGATAAACTTTATTAGATAATAGATGTGGCAAACCTGTTTCAGCAACAGCATTTTCTGAATCGATCTCGCTAATTATATCTTCAATAAGTTTAGGCGGCGATAACTTGGTCATCTATGTATGTTTTAGCAGCCTTTTCTGCAAGAGTGCGAATATCTAGTATATACTTCTGTCTCTCATCTTTACTTATAGCGCTTCTTGCGTCAAGTAAATTAAATGTGTGTGAGCATTTAAGTACATAATCGTAAGCTGGTATGGCAAGTTTTCTTTCTAAACAAGTCTCTGCTTCTGATTTATAAATTTCATAAAGTGAGAAAAGGTTTTTAGCATTAGAAACTTCAAAATTATAAGTACTCTGCTCGACTTCATTACGATGGTATATATCTCCATAAAGAATTTTATTACCATTATCTTCAAGCCAAACCAAGTCAAAGACTGAATCCACGCCTTGAATATACATAGCTAGCCTTTCAATACCATAAGTAAGCTCCACCGCTACTGGCTTTACTTCTATGCCACCAGCTTGCTGAAAATAAGTAAACTGCGTCACTTCCATGCCATTTAGCCAGACTTCCCAGCCACAGCCCCAAGCTCCAAGTGTAGGACTTTCCCAATTATCTTCTACGAAACGAATATCATGCTCTATGGGATTGATTCCTAGAGCTTTTAAACTCTCTATGTAAAGATCTTGAGTGCATTTAGGATTGGGTTGAAGAATGACCTGGTACTGAAAATAATGCTGTAATCTATTAGGATTTTCACCATATCTGCCATCCGTAGGTCTTCTACATGGTTCTATACAAGCCATTTTCCAAGGCTTATTATCCAAGACTCTTAGGAAGGTGGCTGGGTTAAAAGTACTAGCACCTTTCTCGGTATCATAAGGTTGCATGATGATACAACCCTGATCAGACCAGAATTTATTTAATCTAAAAAGAATTTCTTGGAACGACAAGGTCATGGGATGTTTATGATTCTAACTTATTTAAGACTCTTTAAATTTATCAGCTAATTCTTTTTTAAGTTCTTTAAATTCCTGCATTAATTTAGGTAATCTGGCAAAAGCTTTCTGTCTACTCATGTACTCACCGTAAGGTATAGCTGGTATGCCCATCACTGGAAGATAAGGATCTAAATCACCGTGAACACCACTCATAGCTCCAATCACTACGTCATTGCCGACTTTAATGCCATCAGCAAGACCACAAGCTCCTGCGACTACGACTCTATCTGAGATTTCTGTACTGCCTGCTATGCCTACTTGAGATACTATCAGGCAGTCTTTGCCGATATATACATTGTGAGCAATTTGACATTGATTATCAATCTTAGTACCCTCGCCAATAAAAGTCTCTCCAATAGTGCCTCTATCAATCGTAGTACAAGCACCTATTTCTACATCATCGTCAATGACAAGGCCGCCAATAGATTCAATCTTTTCTTGAATTTGCCTGCCCATGTTGAAATTAAAATCTCCACTTTGAAGTTTTTCAACATTACTGGGCTCTGCTGTAACAAAGCTATAACCATCAGAACCTAAAACACTGTTAGCATGAATGGTTACGCGATTAGCAATTTTAGTATTTTCATAAATAACTACACCTGGATAAATTATGCAG
>JBMOEX010000031.1:0-22173 GCA_049314535.1 Vampirovibriophyceae bacterium
TGAAATGCCTACTCCAAAGCCTTCTTTTATGTATATACTGTCAAACTCGGGAAAACTTCAGGTGAGATTCAGGAAACTGAGTCTTTTTTGTTTTTAGAATATATTTTATTTAACTCCCTTGATGGTGAAAGTCGGCTTTATGCCATGCGGTCTTTGACCCTAGCTACAATGTGGTTATTTTTTAAAACCCCTAATTATAAGCATCATCATCTTCATTGTCCCAGACCCGCTTTAAAGGCTCATCACTTAAAGCCATTTTCAAGCTGCCTGTCGAGATTCCCGTTTTATCACTCCCCCACGGACTTTCAGGCGTAATAGTCCCATCAGGCAGTTCATAAAGAATCTTTCCGTTATGCATGAATGCAGCAGGGACTTTCATTTCTTTAAATCGTTTTTTCTCTTCATTCATAGCCGCATTGCCTACTTTATTTATAAATAGATCAAGTTTATAAATATCAATATCATCAAATGAGTTTACTATTATTGGTTTTTTAAATTCCATGATCTATCTCCAGAAGCTGTTTATAAAAATCATCATATAGATTTTCATTAATAATTTCCAAGCTGTCAGATGAGCCGTGAGCGACCTGCTTAAAATCAAAATATTCATTATTAACAATCAGGGAAAAGTAGTCAGACTTAAGTCTGTAATTATTCCAAAAATTAATTAAGCTCCTAGAGTATCTTCTGATGACGTCTTCATCTGGAATATAATGACCGCCTAGCATTACCCTTGACTTAATTCTTTCAATACATAGGGATGGGGAATCTAAGTAAATGTATGTTAAATAAACTTTGTAGTGATTTTCTTTCAATAGATCAATGTATTTGTCTAAGAATGATCCCGATAATGTTGATTCGATTACAAAATTTCGACCATCGTGAATTAAGCTATTAATAAGCTTTATAACCTTCTTCCCAGCAGCTATGCGAGCTTTACTAGGATCTTCTGGTGACATCTGCTTAGCAAACTCATCTGCATTTAAAAATTCATATTTTTCTTCTACAGTCTCTAAATATTTTTTCGCAAAAGTCGTTTTACCAGAGCCATTAGCTCCAGCGATGATTATGACTTGCTTTTCTTTAGCTTTATTCATGCACTAGAGACTCACTTTATTCACTGCAAATAGAATAGACCTTTTGTTAATTTTACCACCCACAGTCGAGAACATCATTAATCAGCCCTGCTCCACTTTTTATTAGTAATTTCTAATCTCAATACAGTATTTTACTGATTCATACTTTTTAACAGTTCGGGCATTTAATAAATATGAGAAGAGTTCTTAGAATTGGCATCGCATTATTAACAGCAGCATCAATAACGCAAAATTATGCTTCCGCGGCTATCAAACTAATTCCGAATAAAAGCAACTTTAGGTTTAATAATTCAGCGAGCTCACTTACATTTAAAGTAGGTTTAAGCGATGATATTCCTTCATTAAAAGGAACTGGGACAATTAACGCTAAGATGAAGTTTGATTCGTCATTATTTACAAGCAATCTTACTAATAATCTTATTTCTATACCTTATGTAGACGGTGTTATAGGAGATAGCCCAGATATAACTCTTACTCTTAAGAATCCAAGTATTACTAAGTCAAACTCCTCACCATTTAGTGTTAAGTTCTCAGGAGCACAGAAAAAGAAACTTAAACTAGTAAATTTTGCAGATAAATTTAATATAGATGCCAGTTCCATACAGGTTTCTGGGCGTGTGACCATCCCAGAAGCAAGTGCTTCTAACTTCAAAACAAGAACAGCTAAATTATTGAAAGCACGTAAAATCGCACCTTCCAATACCGATAATCCAGACGGAGTATTAGTAGAATTACTGCCTATCAATCCCGCTACTGGAGAGGCTAGTGGTCCAGCTATAGCAGAAGCCATAACTGATACCGATGGTACATATAATCTAGAGATGCCAGCAGGTACAGAATTTGGTACAGACTACGCTCTAGTAGTACAAGGCGATAATGGTGAGAATATGCATGCACCTTTATTTGGTGACTCTGTCAATATTACTCCTGCTACAGAAACGCTATTTCAATTAACTCAAGATGCAGTTCAAGATCCTACTAGTATTGGATTAGGGGCTAATGATGAGATCTCATTTGAGAACTTCACTGACACTGAGGCTTTAGGTCTGAATAATCAATTAGAAAATTTAACTCCTATCTATGAACCAACCTTATCTGCATCAATTCAAAGCCTAAAAGATACTTATGCAAGCTTCCTCAATAATATGCTGGGAGCCTCAGCTGATGACGATACTAGTGGAGTTTCCACAGATATCGGAGAAGCTGCCAAAGGTATTGCTGGAGACTATTTCGTAAGCTTCTTCAATACTGCGATTAGCTCAGAATCAAGACTCAGGATTTCAGTAGAATTAGCCAGTGCTAGGATGTCTAAACCAGATGAAGTTGGAGCACTTGTTGTAACGCCATTCCCTTCTTTTTCTAGCGAAGCTTCTAGCCAAGTTCCTCAAAATCGCGGCCCTGGACCTGATCAAGGACCTAGACCTGATCAAGGGCAAGGATCAAATGCTAGGCTTAAGCCTCTTGAAAGCACAAGCTGCTATGACGTAGAAGCATACTCAGAAGGTGCGCGTGAAGTAAGAGGTACTGAAAATGGTAATTTTTATATGACAGTTGATGCGAATCGCATTATAAACTTCGTAGAACCTGCTATGGAAGAGCCCTTCCGCACTCCTGAAGGACAGGAAGGATCTCAAAGATACCAACCTAGCGTCATGAATATGATCCCTGTTGGTGAAGGTATGTTTTTATCAGGCATGAGATCTACTGATACTACTCTATTAGAAGGAAACGTACAATCCACAGAATATAATGCAGGCTTTGGGTCTATCATTAAAAAATCATCATTAACAGCTGCTGATTTAAGTGGTGCTTACGGTATGGTGGGTCTAGGCTATGAAGTTGGAACTGAAGCCTTTGGAAGCACTGCACTGATAGGCGATTTAAGCTTTAACTCTAATCAAGTAGATTTTGATATGGCTATGAAAGCTGTAAACGTAGCAGCAGATAGTTGTGGAGGCTCTACTTATACTTTAACTAGAGAAAATCAAGAGCAAACAGGTTCTGCAAACTTAGCGTTTCAGAATGGGCGTATTAATATGACAGTTGAGTCGCAACCTGGCTCTGAAACAATATTTACTGGATTTGCAAGACCAGATGCCAAAGTACTTTCACTAATATACGCAAACGACAGTGGTGCCCAAGGCTCTCGTGAAGATCGTGACGGACGTTCTCGCAACGTTATCTCAGACGCTCAGAGACAACTTATGATAGGTGTTAAAAAACCAACTAGCCTTCTTAACTTATCAGGCAAATCTTACAGAATTATCTCCATGAACTTTGGATTTAATGAACTGGGAGGAAGGACAGTCAAAACTGGTGAGTTAGGCACTCTGAGCTTCAGTGGTGCTACATTAAGTCTAAGTAATTTTACGAAAGAAGTATTCACTAAGGATACTGCTAATAGTGAAACTGTTGCTGTCTCTACTTCAATCACAAACAACCCAGCAGTGAGCTACAGCTTAGATGCTCAAGGTAAGATAGATTTCACATTAGGTAGTGAAACTCTTACAGGTTATGTTGCTGATGATGCAAGCTTAATTGTCCTTTCATCTGATGAAAACTCTTCGCTGGGAGTATACTTTGCTATTTTAAATCAATAATCTTATGGTTTTTATAGCCATAATTTAAGTTATTACCTTTCTAAAGTATTCGATGCAGAGTTAAGAAAATATTCATAAAATTAAAAATCCGTTTTGACTGATTAGGAGAGCTTAGCGTAAAATGCTAATATGCCAACTGAAGTAAAAAGCACTTATACTGGTGATCTCAGAGTTAAGAATATACACTCTGGCTCTGGTTCCGAGATAGAGACAGATGCTCCACTCGATAACATGGGGAAGGGTTTAAAATTCTCTCCCACCGACCTTTTAGTTACAGCATTAGCGAGTTGTATTATGACAACTATGGCGATAGTGGCTGAGAGAGACGGTATTAGTTTAGAGGGTTTAAGCTGTAGAACTGAAAAGCATATGTCTGAAGGTAAACCAAGAATGGTATCTAAGATAGTCCTAGAGTTCACTATGCCAAAATCGCTCACAGCCGAACAAAGAGAGAAACTAGAGCGATTCGCTACTAACTGCCCAGTACATCACAGCCTCGCTTCTGAAGTGGAAAGGGTTATTAGCTTCCTTTAAAACCTGATAGACTTAAATATATGGAAGAGCTCTTAATAAGTGGAGTTATAGGCTTTGTTGTGGGTGCTGTTTTTTGTGCCCTGTTTACGCTTTACGGCAAGTACTTCGGTATTAAAGGCATTACTCCTAAGGGCTTTATTAACCAGAAAGATAGTAAGACTATAAAACTTCAGTACGATCTTCTTAAAACAGAAAATGATCAGCTTAAAGCTAAAATTAAAACCCTAGAAAAAGCTCTAGAGCTCTGTAGTTGAGATGATCATGGCACCGTTGCCGAACGTGCAAATTTAAGATCGAGGATGAAACTCTTTAAAGGCCTTTAGTAGTTTATAGTCTTTAGTCTCTTTAGCTAAGGATAAGTAGTTCACTGGAACTTTAATTCCTAAATTATTTTCTAAAGCTTGAATACTCACACCATCTTCAAGTAAATGCACTATACGACTGCGTTTTAATTTCTTAGCCTGAATATCATACTTCTTTAATAACTTAGCTATTTTAATTTCCGAATCTAATTCAGCGATTCCTGTAAAAATGACGGCATCTAAACTCAGTCCTTCTTTCATTTTTAAAAACTGTTTTAATCTCAGGGCTAAATTATCTGATAATTTTATTCGCAATCTAAATGAGGCTGTCGCAAAATTAAAATCTAAAACTTTTAATTTTAAAAGCTCAGAAGGAGATAAGCATAATTCAAACAAAAGTTCACAAAACAGTAACTCAACAGGATCTTTAATCTTAGATAATTTTTCTAAGAGTTCTGCTTTCGTATAAAAATCTTCAGCAGCCTCATTTGGAGTAGTTTTTAAAGTTAGATTTTCATCAAAAGGATTATCTTCTAAATTTAGCCATTTAGTAAACTGCCTTAAACTCGATAGCTTAACTTTATAAGTACTTAAATTATAGGTTTCCTGAAGATAAGCTAAATAGGCTCTAATAGATTCAGTGTTTAGCTCTAGCTTGTTTATAGATAAATATTCAATAAACTTCTCTAAATCACGGCGAATAGAAGATATAGTATCCAAAGACTTTCTAGATTTAGTTTTCAGAAAATCTAGAAAAAATTCTAAAAGCTCAAGATTAGTTTCTGAATTACCTGTCATCCAAGATTTGCTTTAATTCTCTTTCTAAACCATATTTTATAATAAAGGACTGTATCAGTGGGCTTTTAGCCTCCCAGCCGATTTTGAGTAAATGCCTCAAATGATCTATAGGACCTAGATTTTTATTTAATGTACTAGACTCAGCATCAAGAATCTCATCTGACATGGTGAATACTTAACTGTTTTTTATTTCCCAGCATTTCCTTGAGGTTTAATTATACCGTTATCAGCAGACCAGACGGTTCCATCTTCAAATAGAACTTCTTCAACTGCAATAATATATAAGGTCTCTAAATGAAAATTAATCATACGTTCTTGATAAGCTTTATCAGTCTTACGCGGTTTAATTTTTTTAGTAGAAGTTATTATAATTTCTTTTACAGAATCATCTTGGAACGGAGTGTATTCTTTTACTTTTAGTTTATAGGCAAGAATACTTCTCTGTGACTGGTTTTTAACTTTGACATAAAATTGATTTACCACATCTTTAAGGTTAAGTTTATTAATGCCTTTATCTTTAATCTTGAATTTTACGATTTTTAAAGGTGCTTTTAGAGAATTCCTGATTACTATCTCAAAGCGCTTTTTATCTGTTATAGATTTTGCCAAAAGCTCTTGAGGAGCTAAAAGAAAGCATAAAATCATTATTAAACACAATCTAGAAAAAGTTTTCATCTTTAGACCTTTATGTAGTTGGGAAATACTGCTGTATATCTTCTTTGTTAGAATCTTTCACATGTGGGGTAATTAAAATCATTAACTCTGTCTGACTCTTAGATTTAGCACTGTTAGCGAAAAATTCACCAATAATAGGCAGTCTATTTAAGAAGGGAATTGAATTTGTAGTGGAATTCTTTTTCTGATCATCAAAAATACCACCTATCACTATGGTGCGGTGATTAGGAATTTGAACTTCTGATTTTATTTTACGCCTAGTCGTACTTTCAGGGATACCACTTTTATTAATTGCACCATTTGCAGAGACTTCTACTTCTACTTGAACGGTAATAATACCACCGTGACCAACTACTGGAGTGATATTTAAAGAATTACCGGCTGTAACTCTTTGTATCTGCTGTGTCTGAACGGCTATACTAGTACCACCACCAGTGCCACTAGCGGCATTAAGTAAAACATTTATATCTTGATCAAAATTTATCTGCGCACTTTTCCCACTGGTAACTAAAAGCCTTTGGCTAACTTTAATTTGTCCATTAGATGAATTCTGGTTAAAGCTAGGTCTGCGTTTAAATATTCTGAACTGCTTAGGGCTAAAATCTAAATTAAAACCACTTGGTACTTTAACATTTTTATAGGTGGTAGTTGAAGTACCCTTTGCATCAACAGTTGTTGTAGAAACGGTATTAAGCTCTCCAGCCTTACCTAACCCAAAAGAATCTTGGTAAGGAGTAATATTTCTACCAAATCTTTCAGAAAGCTCTACTAGCTTAACATCCAGCTCTACTTGCGGGATAGGCTGATCTACGGCAAAAATAAATGCCTTTAATTTTTTTATATCTTCCATGGAACCATCGGCTACTAGAGCATTTTGCTTTTCACTAGATTTAGCTAGCTTCTTAAGCTCATCTGGTAATAACTTAATGACTTCTGCGGCATCAAGAAAATTTAAAGGTATGAAAGCAGTGTCATTATAAAGACTAAAGTTTTTATTAGAACTGTTATAAATCACATAAGCATCTCCAGATTTCGTAAATTTAAACTGGCTGCCAGAGAGTACTAGAGTTAAAACATCATTCAAAGTAGCTTTCTTTAATTTAACTGTAACTCTTTCAGTCGGCTGTGCAGTGAGAATAATATCTACACCATAACGATTAGCGACATCCTTTAAAATATTAGAAACATCTTCATTATCGTAAGTAAGGTCTGCGAACCTTTCCTCTAAAGGCTTAGTCAAATCTATATCACTGGATTCTAGGCTGGAAAAGAGTTTAACATCAGATCTACTATTAGCTCTAAGAATAGTAAAGTTATTATCACCTCTGACTATATAATCTACGCCAGCAGCTCTGACTAGGCTCATAAAAGCCTCATTAAAAGGCTGTTCTTTAATTTCCACTACGGAAATAAGCTGCCTGTCTTGAATCTCACCACTAACCGTAATACTTTTACCAGATATACGAGCTAAAGTAGCGAAAGCGTCCCTAACCGGAACATTACGAGCAGAGAAACTCACTAGGGCAGCAGCATTCACCCCTATGAAGGTAGCTGTAATTAAAAGAATTATCAAACAGAAGTGAATTACTCTCTTCAACTTATCCCCTTCTCGTTTTATGTTCAAGACGAATCTTCTCGATTATATTCTTAATCTCTTCAGGACTAGGTCCCTTAGCCTCATCTTGATCCTCTGCACCATGCTCTACGAACGAACCATCAACTATCTTGAAACTAGAGCTTTCCCAAGGTGTATTAGAAGGAGCTCTAAGTAAATCTTCTTCCGTTAAATTCTTACCTAAAGCAAAAACTGAACTTACATCTTCTGACTGAGAATCACTATTTAAACTAGAAATATTTTTAGACCTCACCGCAGGTAACTTACCTAAGCGCCTCTTCTTAACTTTAATCTTCGCAGCTTCTTTGATGTAGCTCGGTATGACAATAGGGGCTGAACCTGGTTTAGATTTTATGGCTACTGGAGTTTCAATAATTTCAATATCAGGATCTTCTATTAAGCCACTTTCATCAATATCTTCTTCCTTCGCACCCTTCACTGTCTTTTTCTTAGCCGTTGAAGATTCTGCTTTAGTAATGGCCACAACTTTAGCTGATGAATTAATAGGTTTTTTCTTATCAGCAGGCTTTTTCTCTAACTTGACTGTCTTCGCTTTTGCTTCTATTACTACTGGTTGCGCTATTTTTTTATTTTTAGTTTCTGGAGTTTTCTTCGCCTTTGTAGACTTAGATTCTTCTACCTTAGTTGCCTTGGGCTTAACTACCACCACTTCTTTTGTGGTTTTACTAGTAGGTTTCGGCGCCTGAGATGCAGGCTTCGCAGCTTTAGATGCAGGCTTCGCAGCTTTAGATGTAGGCTTCACTGCTTTAGTAGCAGGCTTCACAGCCTTAGAAGATTTCTCTTCCAATTCATTTTGAATTTTCCTTTTCAGGGAATATAATCTCTTTCTTTCAAGCTCACAATCACGGCAAGAACTAGGTCTATAGGAGATTTTATTTTTTGCGGTCAATTTGACACCGCAGACTGTACAGTAATTAGGCATACGATTCTATATTACAAGTAAATGGCCCAATGGCCAAGTTTATGAGGAATAATATATTATATGGAATCACTAGATCTCATCAAAGCAGAAAATTCTGGATGCCAGAGTTTCGATAGAAATAAGTTCAAAGACTACCATCAGATCTGCATTGAAGAAGATAAAAGATACAGGCATCAGTATTCTTCAGTGTTCAGAAGTTTTTTACAATTACTTGCTTTTGAAAAATTTGAAGAGTTTGAATTGAAAATTCAAGAAAGACCAGATTTACTTGCAGAAAAAGAAATTAAAGCTTTGCAGTCTTTCGTATTACTTTTATCAGATAAATCGCTTACAGAGAATCATTTCTTCTCTAAATCCACAAGTAATTTTACTAAGAAACGCCTCTCTCAGGGCATGGCCAAAGCAGTCACAAGCATTTTCAGCTTACTTAAAAATATACGTTTTTCTGAAAAGACACAGAGTAAATTAGAATCTCTAAACCTGTTTTCACTAAAAGAGCTAATCCCCGACATAGTTTTCTACTATGCTGAATATATATTAAAAGAAAATATTGAAGAGAGCTTTGATCTCACTGAACAGGAATTACTAAATTTTAAATTTATAGATTTTTGTGAAGGTATAGAGAATATTGAAGAAAGACAAAACGCTGAAAAGATAAGGCTGCTTGCTTTCTTCTACAGAAAGAAGAAAAATGAAGCTCTTGCAGAACAATACCTGCTTGAATATAGAAAAGCTATGCCCGCAGACATAGTTACCACACTGCCTCCAGAAATTCATACAGTAAAGAATGCGAGAACTTTTCCATCTAAACTAGTTCTAGAAAACTGGAATGAAATCTTAAATGACTGTGATGAAGCGCAGGATAAAGTGATTGAATATACAGGTATTTATAAAGACACCTGTGGATATCATAAGTGTGAAGATTGCTGTAACTACACCTCACCACATATGAGCCTTACTGAGTATAAATTCCTGCTCAACTGGATTAAAGAAAATAATTATCCGATAGCTGGAGTTATAGAAAAAGCGAAAGCCATTCAGGAAGAACATAAAAAGCTCTTCGGTGAGTCAATGCCAATCATAGACACAACAATTCTTGAAAATAAAGAGAAGGGGCTAGAAAATCCTTTCAATTATAAATATTCCTGCCCTTTTCTTGTCGAAGGTAGATGCTCTATCTATCATGCTAGACCCCTTCTTTGTCGAGGGTTTGGGCTTTCTAGTGATGATGCCGTCGCAGTTAAAACCTGTAATTTTTACTTAAGCCAGTATGTCCATAACTGTTCTCGTGATAACGATCGTTATGTTTATGATCTAAGACCAGTTCAAGCCATGGCTAAAGCTAGTGACAGAAAGCTAAGCCAAGAAATATTTAATCAGGAGCAAGAGCTTAAGGGGACTATAGTTGCTTGGCTAGCCTCAGACCAACTCTAAAACTACTACTCGACTGCCATTATCCACTACCGTATAATTAAGCTGCTTAAAACCCGCTTCTGTAAATAACTTCGCTAAGTCCTCATCTGAATAGTTCCTAAGATACATGCCCTTCCGCATAGGATCTAAATATTGACGTGTACCATCATCGAAGCATATAAACTCACCCTTATTACTAGTCGCCACCATATCAAAAACACCATAAATATATGCTTTAGGCTTTAAATGCTTTTGTAAATTAGCTAATAATTGAGCGGCACTGGCTAAATCAAAATGCTCAAGGCAAGCATTCATGATTACACAATCAAAGTCCTTCTCGGCTAGCTGCATATCCAGTATATCCGCACAATAAAATTCCACATCTAGAGACCGCTGCACAACTCCATTTTCTGCGTTTTCGTCGTCCTCATCTACATTCACTGCGTTTCCCTTCTTCGCAAGCTTAATCGCTGCCTCTGAAGTATCCACACCACGCACTTTAAAACCAGCCTCCGCTAACATAAAAGATAACCAACCAGAACCACAGGCTAAATCAAGAATTTTGGTTATCGGATATTTTTTTAAATCTGGAATTATATTTTTTATATACTCAAGATTGGGCGGAGTGTGTACAGCCTTAGTGACCCTTTGCCATGCAGCCTCCCAAAATTCGAGGTTCATTTTATAATTTTCTAAATTAACTTGAAGCATAATGGAACTATATCTGAATAATGCTAGATTGTAATAATTAGACCTTGAGACTCCTTGATAGACTATTAATTATAAACATCAGCCTAATCCTTGTATTTGGCTTAACTGCTCTTTCTAGTTCTGCTGGAGGTAAATTTTTCTTAAAACAGTTAATTTATATTCCGATTAGTTTAATCGTCGTTTATTTTACTTATAATTTTTGCTCCCTTGAATTTTATAAACGCAGTGCAAATCTAATCTATTGGCTTAACATAGGTCTTTTAATCATACTTAAATTCTTTGGAACTACTCAACTCGGCTCACAGAGATGGTTGATGATAGGCCCAGTTAGTGTTCAGCCAAGTGAACTTGCAAAAATCTGTCTCATTATATTCTTAGCAAAAATCCTTTCACAGAAAGAAATTCGTACTTATTTTGATATAGTAAAAGTCTTTGCTTATATTGCCTTACCGTCATTATTAGTATTAATTCAACCAGATCTTGGTACTACACTCGTTTACATAGCTATAACTTTTGGTATGCTTTTTTGGGCTGGAGCTAAATTAATTCAGCTTTTGACTATTTGCTCGCCCATCATATGTGCGATATGTTCATCACTCGGCTATAAAATTATTGATTATCATAATACCTATATCGATCTAGTCGTAACAGTTCCAGCTTTAATTTTTCTGATATTTTTTACCGTCTTAATAATTTTCCATTATAAAGTCTGGTCATCACCCTCTAAGACTCTAGTAACCATGATGTTACTCTTTGTTGAATTTCTGGCGATTTTATACAGACCATCGATCTGGGGACTGTTAAAGGATTATCAACAGAAAAGATTAACGATATTCCTTGACCCTTACTCAGACCCGCTTGGTGCAGGTTATCATATTATTCAAAGCCTCTATGCCATCGGTAACGGTGGATTTATCGGTACTGGACTAAGATCTGGAGATTTATCTCAGGGCAGTTTCGTGCCAGAACAGCATACTGACTTTATTTTCTCACTAGTCGGTGAAGAACTTGGTTTTATTGGTACTGGCTGTGTAATTTTTCTTTATGCTCTACTCTGTATTCAGATTATTATGAGAGCCCGAAATTCCGATAATAAATTCCACTCACTGTTAGCCATCGGCATTTTCTCAATGTTTATTTTTCATATCTTTGTTAACATCGGCATGAATTTAAGCCTTATGCCAATTACTGGTGTACCACTGCCTTTCCTTAGTTATGGTGGAACTTCACTTTTGGTGAATACTTTCCTCATGTCGCTGGTGGCTAAGGTTTATTCTGAAAACCAAAAAGGGGTTTAGCAGGGTAGTTTATGTACCTTGTTTCACTCGCCCCACACTGCGTGCGGGTCCCCATGCTCGTTCTCCAAGGTACATAAACTACCCTGCGTCCGTTGGGGGGAGAAAGAGGAGGGCTACCGTGCTCAAAGAAACAAGGAGAATATTTTCATGGTTAGAAAAAAAACTGAGCTAGAGTTAAAAGAACTGATCGATAAAGTCATCTCCTCTGTAACTGAGGGTTTTAATGTTGATGAAATTATTCTTTTTGGTTCTTACGCTAAGGGAACAGAGAACGAGCTTAGCGACGTTGATATAGCAGTTATTTCTCCAGACCTTGAAATTAATAAATCGGTCTGTTCAAACGCTTTAAGAATCAAGAAACAAGTTAAACTTTTTGAACCTTACCTGCAACTTTTAGCTTTTCCGTCGCAAACTTATTACTCCGAGGATTTTATAGATCCAGATTTCATTCGAGAGATCAAGAGAACGGGGAAGACCGTTTACCCAACGACGAGTTAGTATAGCTGATGATTTTTGAAAATAAATTTATCTTTTATCCTAAATATTTACTTAATAACCCTATGCTATATTTACTTAAGTAATTTCCTGTTTTCTAAGCATGGCTTATTTTCTGCGCCTTTAGTTCAGTTGGTAGAACGTTGGTCTCCAAAACCAAATGTCGAGGGTTCAAGTCCTTCAGGGCGCGCCACTTTCATTTCTATTTACAGTATAATTACGGACTTGAACCCGAGGGTTGATTTTTTGTAGCGACCTTGAAGGTCGCGTTCAGGGCGCGCCACTTTCATTTCTATTTACAGTATAATTACGGACTTGAACCCGAGGGTTGATTTTTTGTAGCGACCTTGAAGGTCGCGTTCAGGGCGCGCCACTTTCATTTCTATTTACAGTATGATTACGGACTTTTAAGGGGGCATTTTTCCTCAAGTAACTCGTCTTAACTCTTTTGGGGATTTTGTATCTTTGCCGAAATATTTATCGTAGTGTGCGGTGTGGCAGAGGAAACCGTTTTTGTTTGCAAATTTTTCCAAGCGTAGACCGATAATTGAGCTAATCTGTCACTTAGAATATTCCGCCCAAAGATTGCGTCCAGTAATTCATTAAGTTTTATTTTGCTAAATTCTTGTACACAGTTATCTAGTATGTGCTTTTGTCCTTGTGCCGTACCAGTAGAACAAAGATTATAGAGCTCATGGTGAAAGGTTCTTGGCTGAATTAAAAATCCTGAATCTTTAAAATAAAATCTATCATAAACATCTGGATACTTAGTTTTCATAATCTCTAAGAGAAACTGAAAATAAACTTTATATTTTTTATTCTCCGAGAGTGTATTCTGTGCAAACTCCTTTTCCCAATCCTTTCTAATCGTATTTATACTAATGAGGAAATTATTAATCAAGCGCTTTAAATCTCTGATAGTGAGAATGTGTGCATCGGAAATACGCTTGAAATTTGTACTTTCTTCTTCTAGATTGCTTTCTAAGTTCTTTTTTAAAATTTCTAAAATCTCATATTCATATTAATTTAAAAACTTCTAAAATCTTTTTAGCATCTAGCCTGTCTAAGTCATCAATAAAAATATAAATTTGTTCGCCATGTTTTTCTAGAGATCTTCAGATAGTAGCTAATAATTTATTTTTGAGTTTAGAGTTTTGTTACCTAGCTCCATTGGATACTCACCATCTGCTCCACAAAATACTGTAGGCTGATTGAGTAGTGATAACAGAAGAAGAATACTTAGTAAATTATTGGCTATAATCTGATTATCCATCATGAAAATTTTAAGCTGTCTATTGATCTTATGTATTTTTGTTAACACTCCATGCTCTAAGGCTACTGATCCTGTGGTGGAATTTGCAAGCAAGGCTCAGGCAGCTTATTCTAAAAAAAACTATGAGGAAGCTTTTGAATATTACAAGAAAGCTGCTGATCTCGGTGATGCTAAAGCGATGTGTGGTCTTGGAGTTTTGTATCACTCTGGTGAAGGTGTAATTAAGGATTATAAAGAAGCTATTAAATGGTATAAGAAAGCTGCTGAACTAGGATCGGCTCAGGCAATGTTTGGCTTAGGGATTATCTATGCTAACGGTGGTTTAGGTGTAACTAAAGATTATAAAGAAGCTGTTAAATGGCATCAGAAAGCTGCTGAACTAGGCATCGCTGATTCAATGTATAACCTTGGCTTTATGTATGCTCATGGTGAAGGTGTATCTCAAGATTATACGGAAGCTATCAAATGGTATAAGAAGGCTGCTAATTTAGGAAATTTCAAAGCAATGTACAACCTTGGCTCTATGTATGCTAGTGGTGAAGGCGTATCTCAAGATTATACAGAAGCTCTTAAATGGTATAGAGATGGAGCTGAATCGGGTGATTCTAATGCAATGTGTAATCTCGGGGTTCTGTATTATTTAGGTGTAGGCGTAACTAAAGATTACGCAGAAGCTATTAAATGGTACAAGAAAGCTGCTGAACTAGGAAATGCAGATGGAATGTTTGGATTGGGGATTATTTATCTCAAAGGAGCAGGCGTAACGAAAAACCCTCAGGAAGCTAAATATTGGATAAAAAAAGCTTACGATGCTGGTCATGAAAAAGCTAAAGACACTTGGAATCGTTTGAAGATGTGGGAGTATTAATTAAGGTACGTATCTCCTGCTGCTGATTTTTGAAAATAAATTTGATTTTTTGTTGCGACCTTGAAGGTCGCGTTCAGGGCGCGCCACTTTTGTTTCTAGTTACATCATAATTAATCTCTTTATAATTAAAAAATAAGCTTTCTTTACTTTCATGGGTATATTTTGCTAGCATAGTTAAGGCTTCCTACGGGGAGTTAATTTTTTTATGGAAAAGCTAGAGAGTCTAGATAATAAAAAGGCTAAGCCTGAAAAGAATAAGTTCTTGGCTTGGCTCACAGAGGATGATTCACCCGAAATCGGGCTTGCTGTTAAAGAGCCTTTACCTCAGTATTTAGAGGGGGTTGTCTATGAATTTAAAAAGATAGACTGGCCTACCAGGGAAGAAGTTATTAGAGAGTTTGTGAATGTCCTTATTATCGTTACTATTATTGCCGTAACTATCTACGCTTTAGACATAGTATTTGAGAGATTTTTTGATTTATTTAAAGGAGTTGTGGCTAAATAATGACGACTAGAAAACGAAGTGGGAAAAGAGGCTGGTACGTTGTGCAAACAGCGAGCGGTCATGAGAAAAAGGTTAAAGGCTATATAGAGAAACGTATAGAAACGATGGAAGTCTGGGATCGAATTTTCTCAGTAGCTGTTCCAGAAAGGCCTATCGTAAAAGTTAAGCAAGGTAAGAGAGTTGAGAAGCAGGAAAAAGAATATCCTGGTTATGTTCTTGTTGACATGGTACTTGACGATGATACTTGGAAAACAGTTAGAGAAGCTCCAGGAGTATTAGGCTTCGTTGGTGGTGATCGTAAAGATCCTCCTACTATCAGTGATTCAGAAGTCAGAAGAATACTTCGTAAGAATACTGTTCTTGGTGATTCTAGGCTTGCGACGAAAAAAGAAATCGACTTTAAGTTTGGTGATTTCGTTACTATCTTGGCTGGACCTTTTGAAGGTTTAGAGGGAGAAGTCGCTGAGATTAACGAAGAGAAGATGACTGTGAAAGTTAGCGTTCTTGTATTTGGAAGATCGACTCCAACAGAGGTTCCTGTAGACTATGTTACTCTTAAGAATGAGTAACACCTAAACTAAATGCTAATAGCTGCCAAAATCTTATTAATAACGCTGTTCATTGTCTTAACGTTATTTCTTTTGGTGCTTACATTCTTGACTAGCTCAATCAAAGAGGCTTTAAGGGAGATTGAGCTTAAGCTGGCTGATTTTCGTGACTCTATTCTGATGAAGCCTAATGCTAGTACTTTAAGTCTTTTATTGCCACTGATTGGTGCTTTTGGACTGAAGTTTGTGGATCGTTTTATGATGGTGAATGGTAAGTCCTTGTTTCTAAAGGCAATAGATGTTTTAATTGTATTGTTCAAAGCGGCAGATACCTTCTTTAAGGCATTCTCTAAATATCTACAGGTTAAAAATTCTTTAAAGAGGTAAATTTGAGAGTAGCGATATTAACAGAAACTTTTCTCCCACAGGTAAACGGTGTTGTTCGTACCGTCGAGAAAATTATTAAGTATTTAGAGAAAAATCGTCACGAAGTTCTATTGATTACTATCGGAGATGGCGAGGAGTGTTACTCTAGCACTCAAGTTGTGAGGGTACCTGGTATTCCATTTGGTCTGTATAAAGAACTTAATTTAGTAAAGCCTGAAGATGAGCTTTTCGCAAAGTTTTTAGATAATGAATTTATGCAGCTACCTATAGCAGCTTTACAATCGCTGATTCCTAGTTCTAATAAAGTCGTAGAGGAGGCTTTATATAAGTTTCAGCCAGATATTATTCACTTGGTTACGCCTGTAACCTTAGGTGCTGTCGGGCATTATTATATAGAGAAAATGAAACTCCCGTCCCTTGCGACATTTCATACTGATATTGCTGCTTATGCACCACGCTATCAAATACCTTATGTGGAAAATATTATAAATGTAGTGACTAAAATGATTTATTCTAAGGCTGATAGAGTTTTGGCTCCTAGTCCTAGTTCTAAAGCTCAACTGGAAAGTATAGGTATTGAAAATGTTGGAGTTTTCGGTCGTGGAGTCGATCATAAGCTGTTTAATCCAAGTAAAGCTGATAAAGAAAAGCTTGAAACCTATGGTTTAAGTTCTAATAAATTAACTGTTCTTTATGCTGGGAGATTAGCTGAAGAGAAGTCTTTGGAGAAACTGGTTGAATCATTTAAGCACTTATTAATAAAATATCCTGAAGATATTCAGCTTTTAATTGTTGGTGAAGGCCCTTCTCGTATTGATTTAGAGGCTGCTTTAGCTGGTGCTTCTAATTATGCTTTTACTGGTTTGAAAACAGGTGAAGAGTTAGCTTCACTCTACGCAAGTGCGGATATTTTTGCTTTTCCTAGTGTTACTGAGACTTTTGGGCAGGTTGTGCTTGAAGCTATGGCTTCAGGTTTGCCAGTACTTGGTTTTGATTCGCCTGGGGTTAGGGATTTAATTGAGCAGGCAGTTTCAGGCTTTCTTGCAGATCCTAAAGTTGATTATTTAGATACTGTAAATCCACTTAGTTTTATTTATAATTTAGAAGCCTTGATCAAGGATTCGGCTTGGCGAAAAAAGCTTGGAGATAGGGCTTTTGCTATTGCTCAGCAACGCTCGTGGGATGCTATTCTGGCAGAGTTAGTAAGTGAATATGAGATTTTAATTAATGCTGCTAATAAAAAACTTCTTAGGGCTTAGCGTTTCTTTGTTAAAATTGTCATATGACTTTATCAGATCAAGACAAGAAAATTTTTGAAGCACACGCAGGGGGTAAGATTCGAATCTCTTTAGTTAAAGAGGTTAACGATAAAGATGATCTTGCTATTGTTTATACACCAGGCGTTGCTAAGGTTTGCATGGCTATTTATGAGAAACCTAATTTAGATAAGTTTTTAACGATCAAAAAAAACTCAGTGGCAGTAGTTACTGATGGTACGGCAGTTTTGGGGCTTGGAGATATAGGACCTAGTGCTTCTATGCCAGTCATGGAAGGCAAGGCTATGCTTTTTAAACAGCTAGCTGATATTGATGCTTATCCTATTGCTATTAATGCTGAAGGCAAGAGCGTTGATGAAATAGTTGAATGTATAAAAATGATTTCACCTGGTTTTGGTGGTATTAATTTAGAAGATATTTCTGCTCCTAGATGCTTTGAGATAGAAGAAAAATTACAGAATCTTGTGGACATCCCAGTTTTCCATGATGATCAACACGGAACAGCTATAGTTACTACGGCTGCTCTATTAAATGCGATTAAGCTTTTAGATAAAAAGCCTGAAGATTTAAAGGTGGTATTTAGTGGTACTGGTGCTGCTGGAGTGGCTTGTACCAAGATGATTTTAGATTTAGGCATTAAGAATGTTATTGGCTGTGACAGGGCTGGGGCGATTTATAAAGGTAGAAGCGGTAATATGAATGCTTCTAAAGAAGCTTATGCTGAGATTACTAACCCGAATCATGAGAAAGGTAGTCTAAGTCAGGTACTTGAAGGCGCAGATATATTTATTGGTCTTTCTGGTCCTAATTTGATTGGTGAAGATGAATTGAAGAGTATGGCTAAAGATTCGGTAGTGTTTGCTATGTCGAACCCTACTCCAGAGGTTGATCCAGCTCTTGCTAGAAAATATTGTAAGATAGTGGCGACTGGTCGTTCCGATTATCCTAATCAAATAAATAATGTCTTGGGCTTCCCTGGTATGTTTAGGGGTCTTTTAGATGCTAATGCTTATACGGTTACTGAGAATATGAAGATCGCTGCGGCGAAAGCTATTGCTAGCTGTGTAAGTGATGAAGAGCTTAATCCAGAATATATTATTCCAGATGCTTTTAACCCAGATGTTGTTAGAAGAGTAGCTGAAGCAGTTAGGCTTGTCGCTATTGAGGATAAAGTCTGTAAAGAAGTTAGAACTGGTGATCCTGAAATTAAGGCTTTGGCGGCTATCTAAGACTCTTGTCCTATTCTTAACTTCTTTTTGATAGGCTAGTGTTTTATAAGTGCTAACTTGGCACTCTAAGGTTTTATTGCTACATTGCTTATATAAAGGTATAAGTAGTCTAGGTTTTTTAAATTTATGTCAGGCGATGAAGATAGTGACGATAAACAATTTGAAGCTACTCAGCATAAGCTAAATGAAGCTCGTAAGAAGGGTAGTGTTTTTAAAAGTAAGGATTTAACTTCTCTTGCCGTTCAGATAGTGGGTTTCGTCTTTATTTTTAATTTCGGGGCTTATATATTTAAGCTTCTAATGGATCTCTGTCGGGTTTTTTGGGGGAGTATCGGTGATTTTGAAAAAGTTAGTAATCAGTTTATTATTTTCCATGCTTGGAAAACTATTTTATTAATTCTTGTTCCGATTATGGTTGCTCTTGTAATTGTGGCGGTGATTATTGAAGTACTTCAGCTAGGGGGAATTTTATTCACGACTGAACCCATGCAGTTTAAGCTCGATAAGTTAGATCCGATTAAGGGATTGAAAAATATGCTTAGCGTAAAGTCTCTATTTGAGCTTGGTAAAGGTCTTGTGAAAGTTATAGCTGTCGGTTATATTGCTTTTCTTAGTGTTAAAGAGCATTTGCCAGCGATACTCGGTAATATAGATGCTTCTAATAAGCTTGCGGGTTTTGTATCTGTTGGAAATGTACTCTGGGATTTCTTTTGGAAAAGTACTATTTTGCTTTTCGCGGTATCTATTGTTGATTTTTTATTTCAAAAATGGAAGTTCATGAAAGATCAGAAAATGAGCTTTAAAGAGATGAAGGACGAATATAAGAGTACTGAGGGTGATCCTTTAATTAAATCTAAACGTAGACAGAAGCAGCGAGAAATTTCTCAAGGTGGTGGTGGAAGCGGCTTGCAGAAAGTACCTGAAGCAGATTTCGTCGTTAAAAATCCAGAACACGTAGCTTTAGCGGTTAAATATGATGATCAGATGAGCAAGGCTCCGGTAATTTTAGCGAAGGGTTCTGAGATAATTGCCCAACAGATTATAGAAATCGCAGAAGCTTATAATATTCCGATTATTACGAATATTCCTTTATCTAGAGCTTTATTCAGGCTAGTAAGACTTAACCAAGAGATACCACCAGAGCTTTATAAAGCCGTAGCAGAAGTTCTTCTATTCGTTTACAAGGTTAAGAAAAAGACCTTCAGGTAAAGAGGAGGGCGAAAACGCAGAAAATGGAGTTATGCAGTGGTCTCCTAATTAAAGCTTAAAAATAGTACTTTGTCGTAATGCTTTTCAGCACGGTCTTTCAAGGTTTCTAGGTTGTAAATATCTATCTGCTGTACAAAGTCATTTATTTTAGGTTCTACTGCTATCGCTGTGCATTTAAGCCCTGCGATATGACCTAGGATTAGTGCGTGCAGTCTCATCGCGGTAATGGAAGAACCATATTTATTTAAAGAATAAAGTAACTCATTTGGCGAAAACTCACTAGCCTTAAGGTATACATCCTTAAGCTCAGTAATTACATTATTCGCCATGCGATATTTACGAATTAACTCCATGGCTTTACGATGTAAGCGGGCATCGGAATCTTGCATTTCTAGAATGATGATAGGTGAATTAGGGTCTGGAAGAGTCTCTTCTATAACTCTAGTTAAAAATCTTTCGATATATTCATCGCTATATTCGGTTTTTTCTTTTTTTAGGCAAAGTATAGGTACTGGAGATTCGATGCTTACAAGATAGTAATCGATTTTAGTTTTTATCTCTGGGCTGATTTCATAATCTTCTGGTGTCTGGACAAGGTTTCTATTGGAATAGAGAGTCCATGCTAAATCTGCACCGTAGAAGTGGCGAATACCAGCTTCTTTTAAAAATTCTGCACTGGATTTATCTCTGACACTCACAAAATCAGCTAATTTAAAAGCTTTTTCACATAACCATTGAGCAATAGGGTGTTCTAAAGGGCCTATGCCTTGAGCAAGGTATAGAATTTTCATGCCTTTTAAATGAGCTAAAAAAGTAGTTAGGAAATAATATAAAGGCGTTAATAAGCTGGTTTTGTCTTGGAATAGGCCGCCTAGGCAGATTAAATATTCTCCACTGTTGAGAAGCTTAAAATGCTCAGCAAATGAATTCTTGCTAGAAAGCTTCACGAATGGAGTTTCAGGGTAGTGTTTTTTAAGTCTTCTCTCTACAATCTCGGCTAAAAGTTCGTCACCGTAATTCCCGTGATTAAGATAACCATGCAGTATGAACATAACTGTTATAATCATATCCTAGTGTCAGACAGTAAAACCCGAGTTTTTTCAATAATTGCCCATATCGATCATGGTAAGTCAACTTTAGCCGATAGGCTGCTAGAAGCTACTGGGACTATCACTAAGCGCGAAATGAAAGAGCAGCTTTTAGATAGCATGGATATCGAAAGAGAACGTGGTATTACGATTAAGCTTAATATGGCTCGCATGGAGTATAAGGGCTATGTATTAAATTTAATCGATACTCCAGGGCATGTGGATTTTACTTATGAAGTTTCTAGGTCACTTGCTGCTTGTGAAGGAGCTTTACTCGTAGTAGATGCGACGCAAGGTGTGGAGGCACAGACTTTAGCTAATGTCTATTTAGCTTTAGAAAATAATTTAGAAATTATCCCTGTAATTAATAAAGTGGATTTACCTAGTGCTGAAGTAGAGAGAGTAAAAAAAGAAGTAGAAGATATAGTCGGTCTTGACTGTTCTGATGCTATAGAAATCAGTGCTAAAACAGGTTATAACATAGATAAACTTTTAGATGCAATTATAGAACGTATTCCACCAGCGAAATCAGAGCTGGAAAAGCCTTTAAAAGCTTTAGTCTTTGATAGCTATTATGATGCTTACCTTGGCATAGTGGCTTACTGTCGTATTCTTGAAGGTAAAGTTAAGAGGCTTGAAAATGTTAGATTTATGCAGGCTGGTAAAGAATATCAAGTTATAGAAGTCGGTTACAGAACGCCTAACAAAAAAGAAGTAGAGGAACTAAGAGCTGGGGATGTAGGTTACATAGCTTGCTCGATAAAAGAGATTCAGAATATAGTCGGTGACACGATTACCCAAGTAAGTCATCCCGCAGACCAACCAATTCCTGGTTATAAAGCAGCTATGCCAGTGGTATTCTGTGGTATGTATCCAGTTGATTCAGTGGAATACACGGATTTAAAAGAAGCTTTATCTAGGCTTAAGCTAAATGATACTTCTATAGTTTTTGAGCCAGAGACTTCTAATGCACTGGGTTCTGGGTTTAGATGTGGCTTCCTTGGGATGCTGCATATGGAGGTTATTCAGGAAAGATTAGAGCGTGAATATGATCTAAACCTGATTATCACTGCGCCTAGCGTTTCTTATAAAGTCTATTTAACCACGGGTAAAATGGTGGTGGTGGATAATCCTAGTAATCTTCCAGAACCTACTCAGAGGGACAGAATCGAAGAGCCTTTTATGAAGGTGAAAATTATGCTGCCGAAAGAATATGTCGGAGCTATTATGGAATTATGCCAAGATAAACGTGGTGTTTTTATCGATATGAAGCACCATAATGCGATGAGTGAAACCAGTCGTGTGAAT